>NZ_MUMI01000138.1 GCF_002155975.1 Amycolatopsis kentuckyensis | reverse complement strand
AGTTCCGGCCCCAATCACGCCAGTTCCGGCCCTGATCACGCGAGTTACGGGGCTGATCACGCCTCGGGGAGGTCGCGGAGGAGGTTGCGGAGGGCGTCGGGGTCCAGGAGGTCGGCGGGGCGGATCGTGCGGTTCGCGCGGACGTAGTGGAATGCCGCGCGGACCCGCTCCACCGGGACGTCCTTCAGCGCCGCCCAGGCCATCCGGTACGCCGCCAGCTGGACCGACAACGCCGGGATGCGGGACTCCGGCGGGACCGCGCCGGTCTTCCAGTCGACCACCGTCCAGCCGCCGTCGGGGTCGGCGAAGACCGCGTCCATGCGGCCGCGCAGGGTGATGCCTTCGACGTCGGCCGAGAACGTCACCTCCACCGCCACCGGGACCCGCGACGCCCACTCGCTCTTCTCGAACTCCGCCTGCAGTTCCTCGAAGTCCGCGTCGGGGGCCTCGCCGAAGTCGGCCGCACCCGGGAGGTCGTCGATCTCGATGAGCTGGTCGCCCGCGAAGCGGCGCTCCAGCCAGCCGTGGAACTCCGTGCCGCGGCGGGCGAAACTGTTGGGCTCCACCGGAAGCGGCCGGCGCAGGTCGGCGGCGAGCCGGGCGGCGTCGTCGGCCAAGGCGACCAGCTGGCTCACCGAAAGCCGCGAAGGCAGCGGAACCCGGTGCACGTGGTCGTCCTTGCGTGCCCACTCCTCCAGCAGGACGTCGGTGTCGGTCAGCCACCCGTCCGGATCGTCGTCGTCCTCTTCGGACGAGCCGAGGGAAGCCAGCGCCTCGGACACCAGTTCCACACCGGTCTGCACGCCGGTGCGGCGGTCGGCGAGGGGATCGACCGGCCAGCGCGCCGCCCGCGAGTCCGTCACCAGGGGGTTCTCGTCGTCCTTGGCGGGTTCCGGCGCCCACTCCGCGAGCTGCCCGACGCCGGTCTCGCGCAGCACGTCGGCGATCTCCGTGAGGAACTCCGACGGCCCCTTCACCCGGCTGCTGCTTTCGTTCCACCAGTGCCCGGAGACGATCAGCGCGTGCTCGGACCGCGTCAGCGCGACGTAGCAGAGCCGCCGTTCCTCCGCCTGTTCCCGTTCGACGAACCCGGCTTCGTGCAGTTCCAGTCCTTCTTGGACTTCCTTGCGGTCGTAGCCCTCGGCAATGTCCAATGTGGGCAGATCCTGGGCGTCACCGCGCAGCTTCGCGGGCAGTGACGTCGCCGTCCGCAGCCACGACGACGACCGCCGCCGGCCGGGGAACACCTCGTGCACCAGGTGCGGCACGGCGACGACCTCCCATTCGAGGCCCTTCGCCGAGTGCACCGTCAGCACCTGCACGCGGTCCGGCACGACCTCGACCTCGCCCGGGGTGAGCCCGTCTTCGGCGTGCGCGGCGGTGTTCAGGTAGTCCACAAAGGACAGCAGGGTCGCGGTCGGCGCCGTCTCGGCGTAGTCGGCGACGACTTCGGCGAACGCGTCCAGGTGTGCCCGCCCCGCGGAGCCCGGCCGGGCCAGGGATTCGACGTCCAGCAGCATCGTGCGCTCGACGTCGGCGACGAGCTCCGGCAGCGACTGGTCGAGCCGGCGCCGCAGCGCGGCCAGCTCCCAGCCGATCCGCCGGATCCGCTTGTAGCCCTCCTCGGAGTACCGGGCCGGGTCGCCGGGCTCGTCGACGGCGTCGATCAGCCCGGCCTGCTCGACGCGCTCGACGACCAGCTCCGGCGCGTCCGGCTTCTCCGGGCTGGACAGCTCGCCGGCGCGGCGCCACAGCGCGGCGACGTCGGCGGCCGAGAGCCGCCAGCGGGCACCGGTCAGCAGCCGGGCCGCCGCGCTCCCGGACAGCGGGTCGGCGAGCACCTTCAGCGTCGACACGAGGTCCGCGACCTCGGGCTCGTCCAGCAGCCCGCCGAGCCCGACGACCTCGACCGGCAGCCCGCGCGCCCGCAGTTCGGCGGCGATCGGCGCCATGTCGGCGCGGCGCCGCACGAGCACCGCGGCGGTCGGTGGCTTGCCGGCCTGTTCCTGGTGGTCGTACCAGCGCCGGGCGAGGGCGTCGGCGACCCACGCGCGTTCGGCGCGGACGTCCGGCAGCAGCGCGCACGCGATGTCGGCGGGCCCGGCGCCTTCGCGCGCCCGCAGCCGTTCGA
>NZ_MUMI01000137.1 GCF_002155975.1 Amycolatopsis kentuckyensis | reverse complement strand
GCGGCCGCACTGCGCTGGGATTTCGCGTTGACGGCCTTCTGCAGCTCACCGGCGATGCGATCGGCCTTCTGCTGCTTGGTTTCGGTCTTGGTTTCCGTGGTGCTCGGCGTGGCGAGTTCCCGGGCGGTCATCGCCTGGTCGGCCTGTTCGACTCGCTGGACGTCACCGCGCGCGGCGATCTCGCCGACCTTGTCGAGCGGCACTTCGGCGCGGACGCTGCCGTAGCGGTCGGACACCGCGCGGATGCCCGCCCCGGCCTTGGTGAGCCCGGCGAGGAGGTCCGGCGAGACCTTGCTCGCGCGGATGTCGACCAGGACGGTCCCGGCCGCGGAAACGGTGGCCCCAGACTGCAAACTGTTCAGCTGCTTCGCGACGCCCTTGGTGGCGACGAGCAGCTTGCTGTCCACTTTGGACTCGGCGGCGGTGCGGCCCGCCTTGACCGCCTGCAGGGCGGCGATCTGCTGCTGAGCGGTCTCGCTGAACGCGTCCGGTGCGGACGCGGGTGCGGCCCCCGCGACGGGCGGGGAAACCAGGCCGAGCGCGGCGAGCAGGGCCGCGGCTCCGGCGGTGAACACAGTGGATCTCGATCTCGTGGAACGGGTACGACGCACGGGCGCCCTCCGAATCTCCAGGCGCGTGCCCCGACTCACGCTGACCGACGCCGGTGATCACCGGCTGAACCCAGTCAAGTACCGGTAGTTCTCCGTAAACATCAGCCGTTCGAGTGACAAAGGACGGATAATTTCCCGAATGGGCCGGACGATGTAGGCCGTTCAGCGCAGCGGTGAACCGGTCACCGGACACGCACCGGACAAATGATCGCTCCACGGTGAGCCGCAAGGGTGACCACGGACTGGGATGTCCACATGCAACTCGCCGGAGCGTGCAACCGGCGAGGCCACGGGAAAAGTTCGTTACCGCCCGGAGGCCCGAGTCCCGCCTCCAATCACGCGAGTCCCGCCTCCAATCACACGAGATCGGCCCCTGATCACGCGAGTCCCGGCCCGGCTCACGCAAGATCGGCCCCTGATCACGCGTGTCGTCCCTCCAGACACACGTGTCGACCCTCCAAACACGCGAGTCGGCCGCTCCCGCACGTCGCTCACCCCTGATCCACCGGGCACCCCGCAGTCCGGCGCGGCGAAGCCCGCCTCCTCAGAGCACGAACGAATCCGACCACGGCTGCGAGGCCCGCCCGGACAACGCGTCCAGCAGCGTCACCGCCTGCTTGTCCGTCAGCGACGCCACGAAGTCGACCACCGCCCGGCCGCGCGCCAGGCCGCGCACCGCGTCCGCTCCCGTCACCGGCTCGCCCGTCGCCCCCACCAGCAGCTCCGGTGCCGTACGCGCCAGTCCCGCGTACTCCGCGCGGGCCAGCTCGACCAGGTCGTGCAGCCGGCGCGGCAGGCGGGAGACCTCGTCGCGGTCGAGGAGCCACGCGTCGAGCGCGTCGACCAGGCTCGTCACCGCCCCGGCCTGGCCGCGCTGGTGCAGCGCGAGGTCCGGGCGCAGCAGCACGAACCGGCGGTGCACGAACTTGAGCACCTGGACCTCGTGCCACTGGGCGGGCCGCAGCGAGACGTGCCCGGTGCGGGTGGACGGCGAGGCCAGCAGGAACACGCCGTCGACCAGGCGGGCCGTCCAGTTCGCGGAGAACGCCGCCGTGGCCTGCTCGGCCTCGATCGAGCCGTCGAACTCGCCGGCCAGCAGGCCGTCGACCAGCTCCGCGCGGACCCGCGCGACGGCGGCGGCGAACGCGTCGTCGTCGACGATCCAGGCGTCCTTGGCGTGCATGCGACGGCGGAGGCGTTCCAGCGACCGGCCCGGCCGGCGCAGCTCCGCGTGCAGCGTCTCGTCGTCCAGCGACGCCAGCTCGACCGCGTGCTCGAGCCACTCCCCCAGCTCCGCGGCCACCGGCGCGTGCTGCAGGACGCCGATGCGGTGGAAGTCCTGCAGGTCGTGGATGGCGTAGGCGATGTCGTCGGCGGTGTCCATCACGGACGCTTCGACCGTCTGCTGCCAGCCTTCGACGCGGCCCGCGAAGGCCGCGCGCGCCTGCTCGAAGTCGTCGAGTTCGGTGGCGTAGGCGGAGAACTTGGCCGCGCCGGTGCCCGGCAGGTCGCCCGGTTCGGCCGCCCCGCGCGGCGGCACGGCCAGCTCCGACGGGTGCGGCGCGGGGTGGTGCAGCCGCAGCCACGGGTACTTGAGGACGGCGGCGCGCACCGCGGCGGTCAGGTCCAGCCCGATCGCCGACGGCCCGCGCACGTCGGTGGTGGTGATGATCCGGAACGTCTGCGCGTTGCCCTCGAAGCCGTCGGCGAGGCCGAAGCGGTGGCGGGCGATCCGGTCGAGCGTCTGCTCGCCGAGGTGCCCGAACGGCGGGTGCCCGAGGTCGTGGGCGAGCGAAGCCGCCTCGGCGACGTCGGGGTCGCAGCCGCCCAGCTTGTCGGCGAGGCCGGCGTCGGGCCCGCTGGTGATGCGCTCGGCGATGGCGCGGGCGACCTGCGCGACCTTGAGGCTGTGGGTGAGCCGGTTGTGCAGCAGCCCGGCCCCGCCTGCGCTGACCACCTGCGTCACGCCGCCGAGCCGCGCGAAGAACGGCGACGCGGCGATCCGGTCGCGGTCGATCCGGAACGGGCTGGTCGCCAGGTCGGTGAACCCGCCGACGTTCGCCACGGGATCGCGCCGCGCGGCCCGCGGGTCGGTGTGCTCGCTGCCCTGATCCATGCGCCCGACCTTATCCGGAGGTTCACCTGAACGGCGGGCAGGCGCGTGGGTACCCCGGAGGTATGTCCCGACGGATGCTCACGGCAGTCGCGGTCCTCGCCTTCGCCCCGGTCGCGTGCGGCGCCCCGCCCGGCGCACCCGGCACGACCACGGTGGTCACGACGTCGACGTCCGCCTCGGCTCCGGCGAAGCTGATCAAGGTCCCGGACGTTTCGGGCATGAACCACCAGGACGCCCAGAACGCGATGCAGCGGGCGGGGCTCTACAACCTGCGCGAAGTCGACGGCACCGGCCAGGGCCGCGCGCTGGTGATCGACCGCAACTGGCGCCAGACGGCCCAGGACCCGCCGGCCGGCACCGAGGTCCCGGCCGACGCGGTGATCACCTTGACCGCGGTCAAGTACGACGACCGCTAGGCCTCCGGCGGGGTCGTGTACGCCTTCAGCGTGCGGTCTGCGGCCGCACGGGCCTGCTCCGGGTCCGCACCCGCCGCGACGTCCGCCTCGTACCAGGCCTCGTTCGACGCCGTCATGAAGCGGATGCCGTCCGGCGACATCATCCAGGCCATCGCCGCCTCCGGGTCGACCGCCGTGCCCGGTGCGGACAGGTGCAGGACCAGGCCGACCAGCGCCATGTCCCAGCCGATGCCGACCGCGCCCGGGCCGAACTCGTCCCAGCGCTCGTCGACGTGGGCCACGTGCTCCAGCTCGAACCGCGTGCCGGAACCCTCCGGCGTCAGGCGGACCTCGATCCAGCTGACGTTGCCGCCGAACTCCCACGTCGCGGCGAAGCTCTTCGGCGGGTCGCAGCGCTCGACCGTGCCGCCCGCGTTGCCCTCCAGCTGGTACTTCCCGCCGACCTTCAGTTCCCCGCTGACCGGCAGGAACCAGCGCGGGATGCGCTCGGGGTTCGTGCAGGCGTCCCACAGGTCGTCGACATCGGTGTCGTAGACCTGGCCGATGGTCAGGACGCGGGCTTCCCGCCCCTCGAGCACCCGGTCTCCGAGCGTCCGCCGGACGGCGCTGATCTGGTGGCTGACGTCGATCACGAACCTTCTCCTTCACTGAGGCGCCGGGCACGCTTGCCGCGGGCGATTTCGGTGGCCAGCGCGTCCAGCGGTGGCGTCCAGTACCGGCGGAACCGGTCGAGCCAGACGTCGACGTCGCGCAGCGGGGCGTGGGCGAGTGCGTACAGCCGCCTCGTCCCGTCCTGGCGGACGACCGCGAACCCGTTGTCCCGCAACACCTTCAGGTGCTGCGACACCGCGGGCTGCGAGATGCCGAACTCGGCCCGGATCAGCTCGGTCACCGCGCCGGCGGCCCGCTCGCCGTCGGCCAGCACCTCGAGGATCCGGCGGCGGACCGGGTCGCCGAGGACGTCGAACGCGTGCACCCCGCCAAGCTACAAGCAGCCACTTATATAAGTCAACGCTGAAACAGTTACGCCGATGTGGGTAACCCCCGGTGAACATCAGCCGACATCGGTTCCGCTCGGCCGCGCGACCCGCGACGATCGGGCCGTGAAGTCGCCACGCGCGGTCCGCTTCGCCTTCCAGCCGCTGTACAGCCTCCACACGGGAGGCGTCGTGGCGCACGAAGCGCTGGCCAGGCCCGGTCGCGGAACGGTCCCCGAACTGCTCGCGCAGGCGCGCCGCGACGGCCGGCTCGCCGAGGCCGATCTCGGGCTCGCCGTCGCCGCCGTCCGGCAGGACGCGGAGAACCCGACGTCGCTCCCCCTGCACCTGAACCTGTCCGCCCGCACCCTGGCCGCGCCGCCCGCGATGTACGAGGACCTCCTCGAGGCGCTCGGCGCCGCGGGCCGCCGCACCCGCGACGTCGTCCTGGAGATCGGGCCGCCGTTCGCGCCGCTGCCCGCCGGCCGCGCCGTCGCCGGGATGCGGGAGCTCACCGAGCTCGGCTTCCGGCTCGCGCTCGACGGTCTCGGCCGCGGCGACCTGCCGCTGGGCCTGCTGGTCGAGGCGCCGATCGACCTGGTGAAGCTCGACCGGACCGTGCTGCGCGGGCTGCCGGACGACCCGGCGTCGGTCGCCGTGGCCGAGGCGCTGCTGCACTACACGAACCGCACCGGTACCCGGCTCGTCGCGACCGGCGTGGAGACCGGCGAACAGCTCGACGCCGTCCGCGGCCTGGGTGTCCGGATCGCGCAGGGACACCTCCTCGCACCGCCGACCGCGGCCGGTCCCGCGCCCGCCCTGCTCACGCGCGGCCGTCCCGCGACCGGGGCGCCGGCGCCGTGCGTCGGCGACTTCCTCCGCCCGGCGACGACCCTGCCGGAAACGGCGACCTGCGACGAAGTCCGCGCGGTGCTCGCGGCGGCCGACGCCCCTTCCGGCGTGGTCGGGGTGGACGAGCTGAACCGGCCGCGCTGGTCGGTCGACCGGACGCGGTTCCTGGTGGCGGTCACGGGTCCGTACGGGCACGCGCTGCACGCGAAGCGCCCGGCGGCCCGGCTCGCCGACACCCCGCACACGATCGAGGCCCGCGCGGGCGCGATGGAGTTCCTCGAGCTGGTCACCGACGCCGACTGGGGCCGCACCGGCGACGACGTGGTCGTGGTCGACGAGCTCGGCCGCTGCCTCGGCGTGGTGCTGGTGACCGAGGTGGTCCGCGGCGTGGCCGAGGCGAAGGTCGAAGCGGCGGCGGCGCTCAACCCGCTGACCCGGTTGCCGGGCAGCGACACGATCGCCCGCGACGTCGCCCGCCGCATCACGATCGGCGAGCCGTTCGTGGCGGCCTGGCTGGACATCGACGGCTTCAAGGCGATCAACGACACGGCGGGCTTCGCGGCGGGCGACAACCTGATCCGCGAGCTGGGCGCGGCGCTGACGGAGCTGGCCGGCGGCCTGCGGCGGATGCGGGTGAGCCACGTGGGCGGCGACGACTTCCTGGTGGTGTGCGACGTCGACGAGATCGCGACGGTGGCGGGAGCGCTGCTGGACAGGTCGTGGTCGGCGGAGGGCCTGCCGGTGACGGTGTCGCTGGCGACGCTGGTGTGTGCGAGCGGGGCGATCGGGTCGTACCAGGAGGTTTCGCGGCTGCTGGCGCCGTTGAAGAAGCGCGCGAAGGCGGTGCCGGGGTCGAGCTGGGTGCTGAGCCGCCCGGGTGCGGAGCGCGTGGAAGTGCTGCGCGGCATCGGCACCCGGGGCTTGCAGGCCGCCGCCGGCTAACGCCAGTCGAGCGTCAGCTGGGCCTGGACCGCCATCGCCGCCCACTCCACGTACTCCTCATGACCCCAGCCGCACACCGCGGTCAGGTGGTCGTAGGCCTCGTGGGACATGATCAGCCCGATCGCGTCGGCCAGGCGGCCGATCGCCTCCCCTCCGGGCGCCAGGCCCGCCGCCACCAGGCGCCCGGCGATGTCGGCCCGGCGCACCACCGCCAGCTCCGCGCGGACCGCGGCCACCTCCGCGTCCGCCGCGGCCGCCGTCGTGAACGCGCGCCAGATCGGCAAGGAGGCGCGCATTCCCGCCGCCACCCGGGACACCACCGCCGGCAGGTCCGCCGGGCCGGCCGGGCCCGCCACGGCGTCCAGGTCCATCGCGTCCGGGTCGCCCGCGAAGCCGTCGCGGAACGCGGCCAGCAGCAGCTGCGGCTTGCGGCCCGCCTGCGTCACCGTCTCCAGGCTCACCCCCGCTTCCGCAGCGATCTGCCGCATGCTCGTGCCCGCGTAACCCCGCGCGGCGAACAGCTTCCCGGCCGTCGCCACCACGTGGGCCCGCGTGCGCCGGGCGCGGGCCTCCCGCACCGGCGAGTCGTACCGGCGCCGCGCGCCCCCGGGATCAGGTATCGTCATCGCTATTCGATAGTACAGCGTATCGATCAATGTCGGGAGGGGCCATGACCCGGGTACTCGTCTGCGTGCAGCCCGCGCGCGGGCACGTCGGGCCGACCAAGCCGGTCGTCGAGGCGCTGGTCACCGCCGGCCACGAGGTCGCCGTCGTCACCGGGGCGCGCTACCGGCGGGCCTTCGACGAGCTGGGCGCCACCGTCGAACTCCTGCCCGGAGAGGCCGACTTCGACGAGACCGACCTGGACGGCACCATCCCCGGCCGTGCCGGGTTGCGGGGGCTGAAGCTCGCCCGGTTCGAACTGGCCCACTTCGTCCGCGCGATGCCGCACCAGCTGAGCGTGATCGACGCGCAGGACGCCGACGTCGTGCTGTGCGACCCGCTGATGATGGCCGGCCTGGCCCTGGTCCGGCGCGACCGGCGGCCACGCCTGCTGACGCTGGGGTTCCTGCCGTTCATGCCCCCGGTCCCGACCAGCCCGCCCGGGCACCCTCTGCGCGGCGCGATCTTCAGGAAGCTCGCGCCGTGGGTGACCGGGCCCGCGCAGAAACTGGCGGAAGACCTGCTCGGCGGCGACCCCGGCATGCTCTTCACGGACTGGCCCCTGCACAGCGACGGCGTCCTCCAGATGACCTGCCCGGGCTTCGAATACCCGCGCGAGGGAGCGCCGCTGCACTTCATCGGGCCGACGACGGTCAGCGCGGCGAGCGAACACCCACTGCCGCCGTGGTGGGCCGACCTCGACGACGGCCGGCCGGTGGTGCACGTGACCCAGGGGACGATCGCGAACGACGACCTCGGCCGGCTCGTCGAACCCGCGATCGACGCGCTGGCCGGCGAGGACGTCCTGGTCGTCGCGACGACCTGCGGCGGCCGGCTGCGGCCCGGCCCGCTGCCGGACAACGTCCGGGTGGCCGAATTCCTGCCCTACGACGAGCTGCTCCCTCGCTGCGCCGCGATGGTCAGCAACGGCGGGTACGGCGGGGTCAACCACGCCCTCCGCTACGGCGTGCCGCTGGTCGTGGTCGGGGCCAGCGAGGACAAGCGCGAGGTCGCCGCCCGGGTCACCTGGTCCGGAGCCGGGATCGGCCGGGCCCGCCCCACGGCCTCGCCACGGACGCTGCGGCGAGACGTCCGCGCGGTCCTGGACGATCCGCGCTACCGCGACCGCGCGCGGGAGCTGGCCGGAGAAATGGCCGCCGGACCGACGATGGACGACGTGGTGAAGCTCGTCGTCGGCTGAGGGTCACGAACCGTGCGCCGCCAGGTAGCTCGCGAATCGCTCGTCGACCTCCTCGGCCGTCAACCCGAAGTCCGCCAGACTGTAGCGGTGCACGGGTTTCCGCTCGCCGGTCCGGCTCGCCTCGTGCACCGACGTCATGGCCGCGCGCGCTTCCGGCGTGAAGTCCAGTCCGAAGTGGTCGTACACAGTGGACACGGTGCCGATCGGGTTCGCGACGAAGTCCTCGTAGCGCACATCGCAGAACTGCGCCGGGTTGTGACGTGCGCGGGCCCAGCCGAACTCGTCCGCCCCGCGCGCCCACAGGTCGAGCTGCCCGCGGCCGATCACCTCGCCCCGGAACTTCGACGACCAGCCGTCCGCGGCCTTCTCGGCGAGGCTGCACATCGACGCCATGATCGTGCTCGGCGCCCGGTGCGTCTGGATCACCAGGGCGTCCGGGTAGTTCGCCATCAGCGCGTCCAGCGCGAACAGGTGGCTCGGGTTCTTGAGCACCCAGCGCTTGCCCGCGTCCGGCAACCCGATCAGCTGCAGGTTGCGCTTGTGCCGGGCGTAGGCGTCCGTCCAGTCCTGTTTGGCCAGCCAGCGCGAATACCGCGGCAGGTTGGCCAGGCATTCGAAGGACACCGACCGCATCGACTGGCGCAGCAGCTGCCAGCACTCCTCCACCTGGTCGGCGGACATGTGGTGCACGCCCATGAACTCCGGGTGCTCGACGTGGTGGCGTTCGTAGCCGGCCTGGATCCCCTGGAAGATCGGGTTGTCCGCCCACGACGACCGCGGCGGCCGCGGCTGCGGGACCTCGGCGAGCCACACTTCGAGCCCCTGGTGCGCGGGGTCCTCGGCGAGCAGCCGGTGCAGCGCCGTCGTGCCGGTGCGGGGCAGCCCGGTGACGAAGATCGGCCGCTCCACGCGGACGTCCGCGTACGCCGGGTTCTGCTTCCACGACGCCTCGCTCAGCAGCCGTGCCACCAGGGCGCCGCGCAGGAACGCCCGGTGCACCTTGTTGCCGTACGGCGTCAGTTCCTCGTCCGCGTCGTACGACTCCAGCAGCACGCGCAGGCCTTCGAGGTACTCGTCGGCACCGAAGTCGTCGAGCCCGGTGAGCTTCGACGCCGAGGCGTGCAGGTCCTCGACGGTGCCCACGTCTTCGCGGCCGGGAAGCATCGATCCTCCTAGTGGTGGTACTCGCCGCCGTTGACGTCGAGGCACTGCCCGGTGATCGCGCGCGCCATCGGCGAGGCGAGGAACACCACCGCGTCGGCGATCTCGTCGGGTTCCGGCAGCTTGCGCAGGTCTATTGTGGACGCCGTCTCGCGGTAGACGTCCTCGGGCGTGATGCCGCGTTCCTTGGCCAGATAAGCGAAGTACCACTGGAGGTTCGGCCCCCAGATGTAGCCGGGCGCCACGGTGTTGACGCGCACGCCGTCCGGTCCCAGCTCGCTGGCGAGGCTCTGGGACAGCGACAGCAGCGCCGACTTCGCCATCTTGTAGGCGCCGAATGTCCGCCGCGAGTGCCGCAGCACGGCGGAGTTGATCATCACCAGCGAGCCCTTGCTCTCCTTGAGCGCGGGCAGGAACAGCCGGGTCAGCCGGAGCACGGAGATCGCCGCGGTCTCGAAGCCCGCGCGGACGGCGTCGAACTCCACCTTGGCCAGATCGGTCAACGGCGGGACGGCGAAGGCGTTGTGCACCACCGCATCCACCCGCCCGAACGCCTCGACCGCCTCGCGCACCAGGTTCGCGGCCGAGTCGGCGTCGTCGATGTCGGTGCGGACCGCGACCGCCCGGCGGCCGAGGTCGGTCACCTCCTTCGCGACCTCGCTCAGCCGTGACTCGGTGCGGGCGGCGAGCACGACGTCCGCGCCGGCCTGCGCGCTGCGCACGGCGATCGACCGGCCGAGCCCGGGCCCGATCCCCGAGACGACGACCACCTTGCCCTGCAACAGGTTCTCCACGCTCACCCCAGCATCCGGGCGGCGACGGCGTCCTGCCGGGCCGCGATCCGCGCCGCCCACTGCTCCGGCGTCACCCGCGCGTCGGCGTAGTGGGGCAGCCGGTCGGGCAGCTCGTCGGCCTTCACCACCTCGACGACCGGGCCGTCGTCCGGGCCGAGGTCCCGGGCGAGCCGCTGCCAGCGGATCTGCACGTACCCGCGGTCGTGCCCGGTCAGCTCCAGCCAGTTCGCCAGGCCGGGGTCGCGTTCGGCGATGACGAACCGGATCTTGCCGTCCGGGTCGACGCGGGCCTGGTCGGCGGTGAGGCTGGTCTGGTGGTTGATGTAGTCGAGCGAGACGTACCAGAGGCTGCCGAGCTGGATGCCCTGGTAGGGGGCGTCCGCGCAGCGCGGCACGGTGACGATCATCGCCTCTTCGTCGCTCAGCTCGTAGTGCCCGGCCGAGGAGAACTGCGTGGTGAGCCCGCCCGGCGTCGAGCGCGGCTCGGTCAGCGTGTTCACCGGCAGGTCGTAGTAGAACCACTTCGGGAAGGCCAGGAACGTCTTGAGCCGGCTCAGCAGGATCTTTCCGGTGACGCCGTAGCGCTTGGCCAGCGCGGACCGGTCCGGCACCGGCGGCGCCTGGCCCGCGGTGTCGACGCACTGGATGCGGATCTCGCCCCGCCGTTCGGTCGCCCAGTCGCTGTAGACCTCGCGGACCACGAGCATCGACGAACCCTCGCCGAGGACGAAGTAGTTCGGTCCCGGGTTCTCGCGAGCCGGGCCGAAACGCAGCTCGAACCGGCCGTCCGGGCCGATCTCGATCTTCCGGTCGTCGAACGCGGCGAGGCTGTCGGGCACCTCCACCGGCGAGTAGTCGCCGTTGAGGACCTGGAAGCTCAGGTCGGCGGTCGTGCCGCGGACGCCGGTGACGAGGTACTCGCGGTCGGCGCGGATGTTCGCGTTGAAGTACAGCGTGTCCGGGTTGTCCAGGCCCATCTTCGTGTAGGGCCCGGTGGACGCGGTGAAGTACGGGAAGTCGCGCTGGTAGGCCCAGGCCATCTGCAGCGACGCCCGGATGCTGCCCGCGAGGTAGTCGTAGCCCTCCAGGAGACCCTGCTCGGTCTGCGCCGGCGGGGCCTCGGCGATCAGTTTCTCGGCCTCGGCGATGGCGTCGGCGAACGACCGGGTCAACGAGAACTCGTTCTCGATCATGCCGGGACAGCCCAGCGGTTCGCGAGCAGCCGGTAGCCCGGGATGGCGTCCCAGGACATCATCGATTCGTAGGTCCGGACGTACCCGATGTGCGAGATCCGCCAGGCGCCGTCGTTGTCGCGGCGGTAGGTGTCCTCGTAGAACGCGGCACCCTCGATGATCACCTTGTGGTCGGGCACGATGACCTTGTCGGTGAACGACCACCGCCCGGTCGCGGTGTCGCCGTCGACCTCGATCTCCGGCTGAGCTGCGTGGTGCACGGTGATGATGCCGTTGCCGAGGCTCTGGGTGAGGAACTCGACGATGGCGTCGCGGCCCTCGAACTGCTTCCCGTCACTCCCGACCGCCCGGGTCCCGTAGTCGGCCGTGGCGTCGACGGTGAAGGTGTCGGCCACCTCGTCCCACAGCTTCAGGTCCACCCCGCGCAGGTACCGGTACTTCAGCCGCTTGATCTCTTCGAGTACGACCAGGTCCATGTCACTAGCGTCCCGCACGGCTTGACCAAAGACAAGAACATGTTCTACTTTTTTCCGGTGTCCGTGACCTCGTACGAGCTCTCGCACCTGGCCGCGCTCGAAGCGGAGGCCGTGCACGTCTTCCGCGAAGTCGCGGCGACCTTCGAGCGCCCCGTCCTGCTCTTCTCCGGCGGCAAGGACTCGGTGGTGATGCTGCACGCCGCCGCGAAGGCGTTCTGGCCCGCGCCGCTGCCGTTCCCGGTGCTGCACGTCGACACCGGCCACAACTTCGACGAGGTGATCCGGTTCCGCGACGAGACCGTGGCCGCCCTCGGCCTGCGCCTGGAAGTCGCGAGCGTCCAGGACGACATCGACGCCGGCCGCGTCGTCGAGGAGACCGGGCCGCGGGCCAGCCGCAACCGGCTGCAGACGGTGACGCTGCTGCGGGCGATCCGCGAGGGCGGCTTCGACGCCGTGTTCGGGGGCGCCCGCCGTGACGAGGAGAAGGCCCGGGCCAAGGAGCGCGTGTTCAGCTTCCGCGACGAGCACGGCCAGTGGGACCCGCGGGCGCAGCGCCCGGAGCTGTGGAACCTCTACAACGGGCGGCACCGCCGCGGCGAGCACATCCGCGTCTTCCCGCTGTCGAACTGGACCGAACTCGACATCTGGCAGTACATCCGGGACGAGCGGATCGCGCTGCCGCCGCTGTACTACGCGCACCGACGCCCGGTGGTCCAGCGCGACGGCATGCTGCTGGCGGCCACGCGCTTCCTGTCCCTTGTGGACGGCGAGACGCCGTACGAGGCGACCGTGCGCTTCCGGACCGTCGGCGACGCCACCTGCACCGGCTGCGTCGAGTCGTCGGCGACGACACCGTCCGAAGTGGTCACCGAGGTGGCTGCCACCCGCGTCACCGAGCGCGGTGCCACGCGCGCCGACGACCGGATTTCCGAAGCCGGCATGGAAGACCGCAAGCGAGAGGGCTACTTCTGATGCAGCTGCTGAGGATCGCCACGGCGGGAAGCGTGGACGACGGGAAGTCCACGCTGATCGGCCGGCTGCTGTTCGATTCGAAGGCGATCTTCACCGACCAGCTCGCCGCCGTCGAACGCGCCAGCCGCGACCGCGGCGAGGACTACCCGGACCTCGCGCTGCTCACCGACGGCCTCCGGGCCGAGCGCGAGCAGGGCATCACGATCGACGTCGCCCACCGCTACTTCGCCACGCCGCGGCGGAAGTTCATCATCGCCGACACGCCGGGGCACCTGCAGTACACCCGGAACATGGTGACCGGCGCCTCCACCGCCGACCTGGCGCTGGTCCTCGTCGACGCGCGCAAGGGCGTGCTGGAGCAGTCGCGGCGGCACGCGTTCCTGGCCTCGCTGCTCGGGATCGGGCACCTCGTGGTGTGCGTGAACAAGATGGACCTCGTCGGGTGGTCGCAGGAGCGGTTCGACGAGATCCGCGAGGACTTCCGCCGGTTCGCGATGAAGCTCGACGTCGCCGACCTGACGTTCGTGCCGGTTTCGGCGCTGCACGGCGACAACGTCGTGCACCGCAGCGCGAGCATGCCGTGGTACGAAGGCACCTCGCTGCTGCACCAGCTGGAAGAGGTGCACGTCGCTTCCGACCGCAACCTGATCGACGCGCGGTTCCCGGTGCAGTACGTCATCCGGCGGTCCGACTTCCGCGGCTACGCGGGCACCATCGCGGGCGGGGTGTTCAAGCCGGGTGACGAGGTCGTGGCGCTGCCGTCGGGGTTCACCTCGAAGGTGCGCGCGGTATGGGGCCCGGGTGGGCAGCCGCTGGAGGAGGCGTTCACCGGGCAGGCGGTGGCGGTCGAGCTGGCCGACGACCTCGACCTCGGCCGCGGGGCCATGCTGTGCCGCCCCGGCAACCGCGCGGAGTCGGCCCGCGAGGTCGACGCCCTGGTGTGCTGGTTCTCCGAGCGCGCCGCCCTGACGCCGGGCGCGACCTACGCGGTGCGGCACACGACGACCGAGACGCGGGGCACGGTGGAGCGGCTGGAGTACCGCCTCGACGTCACCACGCTGCACCGCGACGAGACGGCCGAAGCGCTGTCCTTGAACGACATCGGCCGCATCCGGCTGCGCACGCGGTCGCCGCTGCTGTTCGATCCGTACCGCCGCAACCGGGCCACCGGCGGCTTCCTGCTGGTCGACGAGCACACCGGCGACACGGTGGCGGCGGGCATGATCACCGGCGCGGTGGCGTCCCCGGTCGTCTGGCACACTGCGGCGGTGCGGCGCGAAGACCGCCCGACCCGTGGCGCGACGGTGTGGCTGACCGGGCTTTCGGCGTCGGGCAAGTCGTCGGTGGCGGTCGAGCTGGAACGCCGGCTCGTCGCGGCCGGTCGCCCGGCGTACCTGCTCGACGGCGACAACCTGCGCCACGGGCTCAACGCCGGTCTGGGGTTCAGCCCCGAGGACCGCGCGGAGAACGTCCGGCGGGTGGCGGAGGTCGCCCGCCTGTTCGCGGACGCGGGCGTGGTGGCGATCGCGTCCCTGATCAGCCCGTACGCGGAGGACCGCGCCCGGGCCCGGGCGATCCACGACGGGCTGCCGTTCGTGGAGGTCTTCGTCGACACACCCCTGGAGGTGTGCGAGGCGCGCGACCCGAAGGGCATGTACGCGAAGGCGCGCGCCGGGGAGATCACCGGCTTCACGGGCATCGACGCCCCCTACGAACGTCCGTCGTCGCCGGACCTGGTGCTGAGGCCGGGCGACGGCGACCCGACGGCGATGGCGGCGGCCATCCAGGCCCTGCTCGACGACCTCGGCTGAAAATCCGTTGCCCGCGCACCTAGGCTGGGCTGCATGACGTCGGTCAGGCAGGTTCAGGTCACCTTCGACTGCGCGGATCCCGAGCGCGTCGCCCGGTTCTGGTGCGAGGTGCTGGGGTACGAAATGGAGAGCTGGGGCGGTGCCTGCAGTGATCCCACCGGCGTGGGCCCGCGGCTGTACTTCCAGCGCGTGCCCGAAGGCAAGGTCGTCAAGAACCGGGTGCACCTCGACGTCCGGGTCGGCACCGGGCTCGTCGGCGAAGAGCGGCTCGCCGTTCTCGAGGCCGAGTGCACGCGGCTGGAAGCGCTCGGCGCGAAACGCCTGTGGCTCCAGAAGGCGGACGAGGAAAACGAGTCGTGCCTGACGATGCAGGACGTCGAGGGCAACGAGTTCTGCCTCGACTGACGCCTACTCCGCTTCCACCACGAAGAAGAGGAAGCTCGGGAAGGTGTCGAGGATTTCGAAGTCGCCGGGGAACAATTCCCGGGCCTCCGGGACGGGGTGCGGTTCGCTGATGACGGCGATCCGGAAGCCCGCGGCGGTGAAGGCGTCGGTCATGGCGTGCAGCGGCTTGTTCCAGAACGTCATCCGCGCGGTGTGGCCGCGCATCTCGAACTCGTCGGTCCAGGTGTACTGCTCGAAGTAGTCGGGCCGGGGCCCTTCGTGGCGGTGCGTGAGGTTGACCATCATCGGGTGGTTGACCGAAGCGATGAGCCGGCCGCCGGGCTTCAGCACGCGCCGCACCTCGGCCAGCGTCGGCGCCCAATCCCGCAGGTAGTGCAGCACCAGGGACGCCACCACGTCGTCGAACTCCGCGTCGGCGAACGGCAGCGGTTCCGCCAGGTCGGCGACCCGCAGGTCCGCGTCCTCGCCGAGCCGCCGTCGCGCGTGCGCCACCATGGCGGCGCTCTGGTCGAACCCGGTGACGACCGCGCCCCTTTCCCGCAGGGCCGCGAACAGCGGGCCCGAGCCGCAGCCGGCGTCGAGGATCCGCCGCCCGGCCGCGTCGCCGACGAGCGCCAGGGTCGCCGGCCGCTCGTAGTGGGCGTTCATCAGGCTGGTTTCGTTCTCGTCCGTGTAGGCCCCGGCGAAGTCGTCGTATGCGGCGGTCATGCGGCCCATAGTGCCCGAATCAGCGCGACGGCGTCACGAAGCCCGAGTCGTACGCCCGGATCACGGCCTGGGTGCGATCCCGGGCGCCGAGTTTCGCGAGCACGTTCCCCACGTGGGTTTTCACCGTCTGGACGCCGACGTACAGTTCGCCGGCGATCTCCACATTGGACAGTCCGCCGGCCATCAACCGCAGCACTTCGCGCTCGCGTTCGGTCAGCCCGGCCGTGGCCAGGCCGTCGCCGGCCGGAGCCGGGGCGTGCTGGGCGGCCAGCCGCCGGATCGCCGCCGGGAACAGCAGCGATTCGCCGGCCACGACGGTCCGGATCGCCGTGACGATCTCCTCCGGCCGGGCGCGCTTGAGCAGGAACCCGCTGGCACCGGCGACGAGCGCGTCGTAGACGTAGTCGTCGTTCTCGAAGGTGGTCACCACGATCACCTTCGGCGGTTCGTCCAGAGTGGACATCAGATGCGTGGTGGCCCGGATCCCGTCCACGGCGGGCATCCGCACGTCCATCAGCACGACGTCGGGCCGCAGCCGGGCGACCAGCCCGGGCACTTCGGCGCCGTCGGCGGCCTCGCCGAGCACGGTCAGGCCGTCCTCGCTGTCGACGATCGCCCGCAACCCGGCCCGGATCAGCGGTTCGTCGTCCACCAGCAGCACGCCGACGCTCATCGCCCGCTCCCCCACGGCACCCGCACCACGACCTCCCACGCACCGTCCACCGGCCCCGCCGACAGCTCACCACCGAGCACCGCCACCCGCTCGGCCATCCCCCGCAGGCCCCGGCCGCCCCCGGACCGGCGCGCGCCGGCGCCCAGCGGGTTGGCGACCCGCGCGCGCAGCTCGTGCGCCGCGACGCCGACGACCACCGTCACCGGGACCCTACCGGCGTGGCGCACCGCGTTGGTCAGGCATTCCTGCAGGATCCGGTACACCTCGCGGGACACCACCGGCGGCACCGCGGCCAGGTCGCCGCCGAGGTCGGCGGTCACGTCGGTGCCCGCCAGCCGGGTCGTTTCGAGCATGGCCGGCAGTGCGGTGAGCGTCGGCTGCGGGGCCCGGCCCGCCGCCTCCTCGCGCAGCAGCCCGAGCACGTGGTCGAGGTCGTCGAGCGCCGTCCGGGCCGACTCCTCGATGGCGCCGAGCGCCCGTTCGGTGAAGTCCGGGTCGGTGCGCAGCGTCCGCCGGGCGGCCCCCGCCTGGACGGTGACGACGCTCAGCGCGTGCCCGACCGAGTCGTGCAGCTCCCTGGCCAGCCGGTTGCGTTCGGTGAGCTGTTCGGTCCGCCGTTCGAGCCGGGCGATCCGGTCGGCGGCAGTGGTCCCGAGCAGCGCGATCGCGGCCCGGCGCAGCAGCCCGCCGGCCACGCTGACGGCGTAGGCCAGCAGCACCAGGCCGGATCCGAAGGCCAGGGGCAGCCACGCCGACGCCCAGCCCGTCGGCACGCTGACCGCGTCGCCGTCGCCGGTCTGGAACAGCTGCCCGGTGAAGACGGCGCTGATCGACAGCCCGACCCCGACGGGCGCGGCGAGGCTGAAGAAGCTGACGACGAACCCGGTCCCGACGTGCAGCACGAACATCACCGCGGCCCGGCGGCGGCCCTGGCGAGTGTGCGGTTTCGCGGGCGCGTCCGGCACCGGGTCGTCGAGCAGCTCCCGGACCGCGGTCGACTCGAGGACGTGGACGGCGGGCAGGAACGCGGTCCCGGCCAGCACGGCCAGGGTGAGCAGGCCGCCGACGAGGGTGGCCCGGTCCAGCGTGGTGACGAACGGCAGCAGCGACGGCACGGCGACGGCGGCGAACAGCAGGTAGGGCACGCTGATGGCGCCACCGAGGACGAGGTAGACCCAGCGACGGTAGGTCGCCTTGCTCGTCAGGGGCCGGAGGATGCGCACCGGCCGATCTTCGCAGCCCGGCGCCCGGGCGCGCCTCCCTCCTGCGGTGGACCCGCCTCAGCCGTCGCTCTCGGCCGGCGTGACCACGGTGCGGCGGAAGTGGTTGAAGATGACCGACGTCCGCACGTCGACGATCTCCCGGCGCTGGGTCAGCCGATCGAGGACGAACCCGCTCAGCTGGTCGTTGTCGGCGACGGCGATGTGCAGCAGGAAGTCGTCGCTGCCGGACATGACGAAGACGGAGAGCACCTCGGGCAGGCCGGTGACGAAGGCCCGGAAGGATTCGATGACGGCCCGGTCGGGCGGCCGCAACCGCACGGCGACCATCGCCTGCACGGGCCGTCCGATCTTCTTCAGGTCGACGTCGACGGTGTGCCCGCGCACGATCCCGCGCCGGGTCAGGTCCCGCACCCGTTCCAGGCACGTCGACTGCGCGATGTGCAGGCGGCGGGCGAGTTCCTTGTTGGTCTGCTTGGCATCCTCCTGGAGGAGGGTCAGCAGGGCCGTGTCAAGTTCGTCCATCGGCAGCGGACTCCGCTTCGGTGACTCGTGTTATTCGCCATTTTGGCGGTCTCGCCGAATCTAGCACGGCGTTGGGCCAGGAAAGAGCGTTCGTTGTCTACCTTTGCGCCCATGATCACCGATTCCCGGCCCACTCGTCTTTCCGTGGCCGCCGTCCTGGGGGCGGCGCTGATCTGGAGCAGTTCGTTCGCGGTCACCAAGGTGGCGCTGGCGCAGATCTCGCCGATGACGCTCGGCGCGCTGCGGTTCGCCCTGGCGGCGGCGATCCTGGGGGCGGTGGTCCACACGGGTCCGGACCGCCGTCGCCTGCCGTCGCCGCGGGAGCGGCTGTTCATCGGCTGGGCGGGCCTGCTGGGGATCACGGCTTACTTCGCGCTGGAGAACGCCGGCGTCGACTTGGCGTCGGCTTCGGACGCGACGCTGATCGTCGCCGCGTACCCGATCCTGACGCTGGCCCTGTCCGGCCGGACCGAGTTCTCGCCGGTCCGGTTGACCGGGATGCTGCTGGCGGTGGCGGGTGTCTGGCTGGTGGTCCGGGGAGACGGCGCACACTCGCTGCAGGGCGACCTGTTCCTGATCGCGGGCGGAGCGGCTTGGGCGGCGTACAACGTCCTGGCGCGACGGGACGGATCCGGCGCTTCGCCGATCGTGGTGACGTACTACCAGACCCTGGCCGGGGCGGCCGGGTTCGTCCCGCTGTCACTGTCCGAAGTGGACCACTGGCGGCTGCCGAGCGGGGCGAACGTGCTGCGGATCGTTTTCCTGGCGGCCGTCTGCTCGGTGGCGGCGTTCCTGCTGTACAACCACGGGCTCCGGCGACTGGAGGCGACTGTCGCGGTGAACCTGCTGAACGTCGTCCCGGTGGCGGGCCTGGTGTGGGCGGTCGTACTGGCCGGGGAGCTGCTCACGGCCACCAAGGTGCTCGGCGGCGCGGTGGTCATCGCCGGGGTGACGCTCGGGGCGCGCCGGAAACCGGCCAGGCGAGCGACTACCTCTTCAGTTCCATCACGTCCGAAAGCGATTCGGCGTTTTCGTCGGGGAACAGCTGCTTGATCCCGGCAATGGCGATGAGCCGGTTGCGCATTTCCACATCGTCGAGCAGGTCGAGGACGCCGAGCGCTCGCTCCAGGTTGTCACTCTCCTTCAAGTTGTCGCCCGCTTTCTCGAACCAGGCACTAGCCCGTTTGTCCGCGACATCGGAACGCTGGTACAGGAGCGCCGCGATCGACGTGTTCACCACACCGGCGACGCCGGAGACGATAGATGCGTCCAAACTGGCGAAGTACGCCATGATCGCACCGGCCAGAATGGTCGAGAAGCCCATCGCGCCCAGCACGAGACTGAACCAGAAGGCGATCTTCGACCGGCTCAGCGCCTCATCGGCATACCGGGTGTACCGGTTGACGTCACGGGAGGCTGCATCAACGGCATTTGCGACGATTTCCGCCGCCACACTCTTGAGGTGAACCCGCTCGGTCCCCGGCGCGCCGGG
>NZ_MUMI01000136.1 GCF_002155975.1 Amycolatopsis kentuckyensis | reverse complement strand
TCGGTCCCCGGCGCGCCGGGCGCTTCTCCGAACTCATCGGGAACTGGCGGTTGTCGTTCTTCGGTGGCGGAAATACGCTCCGACGTCCACCGCTCGGCATTTTCCTTCGCTTCCGAGACCTTGCTCGCGGCTTGCTCGCGGAGTTCGATGCCGACCTGACTCTGCAGGTCGCTGTCGCGGCTCCGAGTCCGCGCGACGAAGTAATATATCGTGACTACGAGAAAGGTCGTCGTCGCCGCGGGAACTGCCGCAGAAAAGAGTGCGGATGGGTTCATGTCCCCCCTCGACCAGGCTCACACTTCGACGAAGGTAGGTCGCTCCGGCGGGATCCGCTGTTACACGGAAAGAGGTGGCCCTCGGCGCTCCGAAGGCCACCTCGAAACAGTTCAGTAGGCGACCGCGCGGCTCTCCGCCGCCTGGGTCGCCAGTCCGTTCACCCACAAGGACTGCACCTTCGCCGCCTCGGCCGCCGATGGCTTCGCGTTCTTGCACGCCGTTCCCGGCCCGTGGCCCGACATCAGCTCCGTGCACGGTCCGCTGTAGTGGTCCGGCAGCCCGAGGTTGTGCCCGAGCTCGTGGGCCGCGATCCGCGTCGGGTCGTAGCCCTCCGCCACCTGGCTCGTGTCCAGGTAGATCTGCCCGCGCCCGTGGCCGTTCGTGTTCGTGTACGAGCCGCCGCTGTGCACCTCGTGGAACACGATCGTGGCCCCGGTGGCCCGCTTGACCAGCTTGACGTCCGTGACCGCCGCGTTCCAGTTGGCCGCGCCCTGGTCGATCTGGCTCAAGTAGTCCGGGGCGCCCGAGGAGCTGTAGTACAGCGTCGTGACGGCGGCCGCCGAAGCGGGCGGCGCGGTGGCCAGGCCCAGGGCCAGCGGGGCCGCGACGGCCAGTGCCGCCAGGCGGCCCAGCACGCGTGCGTTCATCGTGTCTCCTTCGTCCGATTCAGAGAGCACTTCACCGTGGTTCGCGCGATCAGGTTAGAAGGTCACCATCGGTGCGGCCACGGCCGAAAGTCGTTCCCCCGCGGGAGGGAGACGCCTCCCGCCGCCGCGTGAGCCACCGGGCCCGGCCGCCGTGGTCTGCTCGCTCCCGGCGAAAGGGAACCGATGACCATCCTGCTGGGCCTGCTGACCCTCCCCCTGTACGCGCTCCTGCTGTGGCCGCTCGTGGCCGCCGCCCGGCGCGTGCTCGGCGTCCGGATCGGCGCCGTGCGCGCCCTGTGCGCCGCCGCCTTCGGGTGGCTCGTCGCCGGCGGCATCGGGCAGGCGTTCCCCGTTTCCCTGCTGCACCACGGCGGTGCGGCGATCGGCCTGCTGATCCCGTTGGCGGGCAGCGCTTTCCTGGCAACGCTGATCTTCCTGTTCGTCGCCGAGCTGGCCCTCCCCCACGGCATCGGGCTCGGCCGGCTGCGCGGGCGGCTCTCGCGCACCCGCCGGTACGCGCAGATCAGCCGGATCGCCGTCAAGCACGGCCTCGGCCGCTACCTGACCGGCCGCCGCGAGCCCGGCCTCGCGCCGGGGCGGCACGCCAAGCTCGCGCGGTCCCTGCGCCGCGCGCTGGAGGAAGGCGGCGTGACGTTCGTGAAGCTCGGCCAGCTGCTCTCCACCCGCGCCGACCTGCTGCCCCCGGTGTTCGCCGACGAGCTCGGCCGGCTCCAGGACCAGGTCGCGCCCGCCCGCGCCGACGCCGTCCGGGCGCTGCTCACCGGCGAACTCGGCGGCTCACCCGACGACGTCTTCGCCGAGTTCGACCCCGAACCACTGGCCGCCGCGTCGGTCGCGCAGGTCTACCGCGCGAAACTGCGCAGCGGCGAAGACGTCGTGGTCAAGGTTCAGCGGCCGGGCGTGCGGGAGCAGGCCGAACGCGACATCGCCATCGTCCGGCGCGTCGCCGCGGCGCTGGAGGACCGCGCGGACTGGGCGCGCTCGCTCGGCGTCGCCGACCTGGCCGAGGGGTTCGCCACCGCGCTGGCCGAGGAACTCGACTTCACCATCGAAGCCCGCAACATCACCGCCGTGGCCGCCACGGGCTCGCCGGACGTCGTCCTCCCGAGGGTCCACAAGGGACTCTCGACCGACCGCGTGCTGGTGCTGTCCCGCCTCGACGGCAAGCCGCTCACCACGGCGAAGGACCTGCCACCCGCCGAACGCAAGCGGCTGGCGCGGTCGCTCCTGCGGTGCCTGCTCGACCAGGTGATGATCGGCGGCGTCTTCCACGCCGACCCCCACCCGGGCAACCTCATGCTGCTCGGTGACGGCCGCCTGGGCCTGCTCGACTTCGGCTCGGTCGGCCGCCTCGACGCCGGGTTGCGCGGCGGCCTGCAGAACCTGCTGGTCGCCCTCGACCGCGGCGACCCGGCAGGCCTGCGCGACGGGCTCCTCGAGATCGTCGACCGCACCGCCGAGATCGACGAACAGCGCCTCGAACGCGCCCTCGGCGCCCTGGTCGCCCGGCACTTCGGCCCCGGCCGCACCCCGGACCTCGACCTGTTCACCGGCCTGTTCCGGGTGGTCGCGGACTTCCGGCTGAGCGTGCCGCCGCCGGTGGCCGCGGTGTTCCGCGCGCTGGCCACGGTGGAGGGCACCCTGGCCGCGCTGGATCCCGGCTTCGACGTCGTCGCCGAGTCGCGTGCGTTCGCCGTCGAGCAGGTCGGCGCCGGGCTGCGACCGGGCCCGCTGGGCCGCACGGCGGCCGGCGAACTGCTGGCGCTGTTGCCGGTGCTGCGCCGCATTCCCCGCCGCGTCGACCGGATCGGCGCGGCGCTGGAGGAGGGCCGGCTGTCGGTGAACGTCCGGCTGTTCTCCGACGAACGCGACCGCGACGTCGTCACCGGCCTGGTCCACGAAGCCCTGCTGGCCTTCGTCGGCGCGGCGACCGGGCTGATGGCGGTGTTCCTGCTGACCGGCTCGGGCGGGCCGCGCATCGCCGCGGACCTGACGCTGCACCAGGTGTTCGGCTACAACCTGCTGGTGATCAGTGCCCTGGTGGGGCTGCGGCTGCTCTTCGTCGTCTTCCGGCGTTCCGGGCGAGCGTCACGATCAGCCCGATGAGCCCGGCGGCGAACACCACGAACCCGCCGACGATCCACCAGCGCAGGGTGGGCAGGGTCGAGTCGGTGAACGGCGCGCCCGGCAGGCCCGCGTCGGTGAACGCGGTCACCGCGGGCAGCGGGTCCGGGGTGACCACGGTGCCGGTCGCGACCACGAACCCGGTGACGCCGGACAGCTGCACCGGACCGCGGAACCGGGAGTCGTCGGAGTTGCCGCGGTTGTCGCCCTCGACGAAGATCGTGCCCTCGGGCACCTTGGCGGAGAACTCGAAGAGACCTTCGTAGCCGGGGGTGATGTAGGGCTCGGTGATGGGTTTGCCGTTGACCGAGAGGTGTTCGCCGGTGCAGCAGGCGACGGTGTCCCCGGCCACGCCGACCACCCGGACCACGCCGACGCCGGGGAACCCGTCGGCGGCGTACGCCCGCCCCTCGATGAGCACCAGGTCCCCGCGGTGGACCTCGCCGCCGTCCGCCCGGCGCACCACGAGCCGGTCGTCCCGCTGCAAGGTGGGGCTCATGCTCCCGCTCACCTGCACGTAGGCCCGGTACCCGAGGGTCAGCCGCACGACCCCGTAGAGACCGGCGCCGACGCCGAGCACCATCAGGGCCACCATCACCAGCACCATGGGCAGGACGCTGCGGCGCGGGGACGATTCCGGCGGCACGGGCGGGAACGACATTTCGGTCACGAAGATCTATCGTGCCCGTACCTGCGACGTTACCCCGCGCGCGGGGCGTACATGATCACCGCGACCCCGGCCAGGCAGAGCAGCGCGCCGATCACGTCGTACCGATCGGGACGGTAACCGTCCGCGACCATCCCCCAGGCCAGCGACCCCGCCACGAACACTCCCCCGTACGCGGCGAGGATGCGGCCGAAGTGGGCGTCCGGCTGGAGGGTGGCCACGAAGCCGTACACGCCCAGCGCCACCACCCCGCCGCCGATCCACAGCAGACCGCGGCTTTCCCGGATGCCTTGCCAGATCAGCCAGGCGCCGCCGATTTCACAGACCGCCGCGGCCAGGAACAGGAGGATCGACCGCAGGACCACCCCGGGATACTAACCCCGTGCCGTTCACGCTGAGTCATCCCGCCGCCGTGCTCCCACTGGCGAGACACCCCCTGGTGCCGTCGGCACTCGTCGCCGGGTCGGTCGCGCCGGACGTCTTCTGGTTCGTGCCCGCGCCGGAAGGGTTCGGCCTCTCCCGGACCCACGAGTTCACCGCGGTGCTCTGGCTCGACCCGCTGCTCGCGCTGGCCCTGCTCGCCGTGTTCCACGTGCTGCTGAAGCGGCCGCTCACCGCACTGGCACCGCACCGGCTGGCCGAACGGCTTCCCCGCCGTCCGTTCCCCTGGAACCGGCCGGGGTGGATCGCGCTGTCGCTCGTGCTCGGCGCCGCCACGCACGTCGGGTGGGACGCCTTCACCCACGAAAGCGGCGGGCCGGCGTTCCTGCGGATCCCGCTCGTCACCGGCGTCGACGTCGGACGGCTGATCCAGCTGGTGAGCACCCTCGGCGGGGCCGCCGTGCTCGCCTGGTGGCTGCGGCGCTGGTACCGCACGGCGCCCGTCGCCCCGGCGCCGCCGGGCCTCCGCCACCGGAAGACCGTCGCCGCGGTCCTGGCGGCCGGCGCGGTCACCGGAGTCCTGGTGCAGGTGCTGCCGTTCCTGGCCCACCACGACCCGATGACCCGGGCGGGCGTCGTCGGCAACGCCACCTACCTGCTGGCCACCGGCGCCTGCAGCGGTTTCGGCGTCGCCCTCGGCCTCTACGCGCTGGCCTGGCACGCGCGGTATATGTCGTTATACGCGAAACGGGCCACCCCGGAGGGTGACCCGTTCGACGCGGAAGAGTTCAGACGGTGAAGCCGAGGGCGCGCAGCTGCTCGCGGCCGTCCTCGGTGATCTTCTCCGGGCCCCACGGCGGCATCCAGACCCAGTTGATCCGGAAGTCCTTGACCAGCCCGCCGCTGGTCAGCGCGGCCGACGTCTGGTCCTCGATGACGTCGGTCAGCGGGCAGGCCGCCGAGGTCAGCGTCATGTCGATCGTCGCCGTGTTGTCCGGCTCGACGCGGATGTCGTAGACCAGGCCGAGGTCGACGACGTTGATGCCGAGCTCCGGGTCGACGACGTCGCGCATGGCTTCCTCGACGTCCTCGAGCTTGGCGAGGTCGATGTCCTGCTTCGCGGTGGTCTCGGCGTCGAGGTCGGCGGCGGTCCGGCCCTCGCGAGCGTCGGTGGCGGTGTCTTCGGTCATGCCTTTTCAGCTCCACTGGTCGTCCGGGCGACGGCGTCCTTGAAAGCCATCCAGCCGAGGAGGGCGCACTTCACGCGGGCCGGGTACTTGGCGACGCCCGCGAAGGCGATCCCGTCCTCCAGCACGTCCTCGTCCGGCTCGACCTTTCCCTTGCCCTGCATCAGTTCCACGAAGGCGTCCATGGTGGTGAACGCCTCCTCGATCGTGTGGCCGACGACGAGATCCGTCATGACCGACGTCGAGGCCTGGCTGATCGAGCAGCCCTGGCCATCGTAGGAGACGTCGGCGACCTTCCCGTCGTCGAGCTTCACCCGCAGCGTCACCTCGTCGCCGCAGGTCGGGTTGACCTGGAACGACTCGGCGTCGAACGGGTCGCGCAGGCCGCGCCCGTGCGGGTGCTTGTAGTGGTCCAGGATGATCTCCTGGTACATGCTCTCCAGGTTCACTGCCCCACCCCGAAGAACTTCTGCGCCTCGCGGACCCCGGCGACCAGGGCGTCCACTTCGGACAGGTCGTTGTACAGGTAGAACGACGCGCGCACGGTCGCCTGGGCGTGGCACGCGCGGTGCAGCGGCCACGCGCAGTGGTGGCCGACGCGGACGGCGATGCCGAGGCTGTCGAGCACCTGGCCGGCGTCGTGCGGGTGCACGCCGTCGATCACGAACGACACGGTCGCGCCGCGGTCCTTCAGGTCGGTCGGCCCGATGATCCGGACCCCCGGGATCGCGCCGATGCCCGCGATGGCCGCCGCGGCGAGCTCGTGCTCGTGCGCCGCGATCCGGTCCATGCCGATGGCCGAGAGGTAGTCGACGGCCGCGCCGAGGCCGATGGCCTGCGACGTCATCGGGACGCCGGCCTCGAACCGCTGCGGCGGCGGCGCGAAGGTGGAGCCCTCCATGCGGACCATCTCGATCATCGACCCGCCGGTGAGGAACGGCGGCATGGCCGACAGCAGCTCGGTGCGGCCGTAGAGGACGCCGATGCCGGACGGGCCGAGCATCTTGTGCCCGGAGAACGCGGCGAAGTCGACGCCGAGGGCGTGGAAGTCGACCGCGAAGTGCGGCACCGACTGGCAGGCGTCCAGCACGGTGAACGCGCCGACCGCCTTGGCCTTCTCGACCAGCAGCGGGACCGGGTTGACCGTGCCGAGCACGTTCGACTGGTGCGCGAACGCGACCACCTTCGTGCGCTCGGTGATCAGCTCGTCCACATCGGACAGGTCGAGGCGCCCCTCGGGCGTCACCTTGAACCACTTCAGCGTCGCCCCGGTGCGCTGGCACAGCTGCTGCCACGGCACGAGGTTCGCGTGGTGCTCCATCTCGGTGACGACGATCTCGTCACCCGGGCCGACCACGAAGCGCGCGGCCTCGGGGCCCGCCGTGGCGGCGTTGCCGAACGAGTAGGCGACCAGGTTGATGCCCTCGGTGGCGTTCTTGGTGAACACCAGTTCCTCGGGGTCGGCGCCGACGAACTCGGCGATCTTCGCCCGCGCGGACTCGTAGGCGTCGGTCGCTTCTTCGGATAGCTGGTGCGCGCCGCGGTGGACGGCCGCGTTCGACGTCTCGACGTAGTGCCGTTCGGCGTCGAGCACGGCCGCCGGGCGTTGCGACGTCGCCCCGGAGTCCAGGTACACCAAGGGTTTCCCGTCGCGAACCGTGCGCGACAGGATGGGGAAGTCGGCCTTCAGGGCCGCCACGTCCAGTGGCAAAGAGCTGGCCGAGGTGGTGGTCATCGGGCCGACTCCTCTCGTTCTCGGTGTGTACTGGCGAAAGTCAGAGCGCGGCGGGCTCGTGCTTGCCGACGTACTTGACGTAGCCGTGCTCCTCCAGCTCGTCGGCGAGCTCCTTGCCGCCCGACTCGACGATCTTGCCGCCGGCGAAGACGTGCACGAAGTCCGGCGTGATGTGCCGCAGGATCCGGGTGTAGTGCGTGATCAGCAGGACGCCGGCCTCGCCGTCGGCCTTGTACTCGTTGACCCCCTGCGAAACGATCCGCAGCGCGTCGACGTCGAGGCCGGAGTCGGTCTCGTCGAGGATGGCGAACTTCGGCTTGAGCAGCGCCAGCTGCAGGATCTCGTGGCGCTTCTTCTCGCCGCCGGAGAAGCCCTCGTTGACCGAGCGCTCGGCGAACTCCTGCGAGATCTCGAGCTTGCCCATCTCCTCCTTGACCTCCTTGACCCAGTGGCGCAGCTTGGGAGCCTCGCCACGGACCGCGGTGGCCGCGGTGCGGAGGAAGTTGGACATCGACACGCCCGGGACCTCGACCGGGTACTGCATGGCCAGGAACAGGCCGGCCCGCGCGCGCTCGTCGACGCTCATCTCGAGGACGTTCTCGCCGTCGAGCAGCACCTCACCGGAGGTCACTTCGTACTTCGGGTGGCCGGCGATGGCGTAGGACAGCGTGGACTTGCCCGAGCCGTTCGGGCCCATGATCGCGTGCGTCTCGCCCGACTTGACGGTCAGGTCGACGCCCTTGAGGATCTCCTTGGCGCCCTCGTCGGTCGTGACCGAGGCGTGGAGGTCCTTGATTTCCAGGGTAGCCATTCTTCGTTTCCTAAAGTCTGTGGTGGACGGCGTCAGGCGCCAACGGCTTCGAGCTCGGCCTCGATCGCGGCTTCGAGGCGCTCGCGCACCTCGGGGACGTCGATCTTCACCAGGATCTCGTGGAAGAACCCGCGCACGACCAGTCGCCGCGCGGCTTCTTCGGCGATCCCGCGCGACTGCAGGTAGAACAACTGCTCGTCGTCGAACCTTCCCGTCGCGCTCGCGTGGCCGGCGCCTTCGATCTCGCCGGTCTCGATCTCGAGGTTCGGCACCGAGTCCGCGCGCGCACCCGGCGTGAGCACCAGGTTGCGGTTGAGCTCGTAGGTGTCGGTGGCCTCGGCGGCCGCGCGGATCAGCACGTCGCCGATCCAGACCGTGTGCGCACCCTCGCCCTGCAGCGCGCCCTTGTACATCACGCGCGACTTGCAGTTCGGCACCGCGTGGTCGACGAAGAGCCGGTGCTCCTGGTGCTGGCCCTGGTCGGCGAAGTAGACGCCGAGCATCTCGACGTCGCCGCCCTTGTCGGCGAACGTCGCGGTCGGCGAGACCCGGACGAGGTCGCCGCCCAGGGTGATGACGATGTGCTTGAGCGTGGCGTCGCGGCCGAGCTTGAGGTGCTGCTCGGAGACGTGCACCGCGTCGTCGGCCCAGTCCTGGATGCTGACCACGGTGAGCTTCGCGCCGTCCGCGACCACGAACTCGACGTTGTCGGCGTAGGTGCCGGAGCCGGTGTGGCTGATCACGACGGTGGCCTCGGCGAACTGCTCCAGCCGCACCTGCAGGTGGCCGTAGGCGACCTGGCCCTCGCCGGGGCCGGACACGTTCAGCTGCACCGGCAGCGCGGGCTTGGTCTCCTTCGGCACGGTGACCAGCGTCGCGCGCTCGAACGAGGAGTACGCCTGCGCGGCGATCCGGTCGCTCGGCACGCCGGCGACGCCCAGCCGCTCGTCACCGCGTTCGACGGACTCCACCTTGACCTCGTCGGAGGTCGCGAAGTCCACCTTGGCGGAGCCGGTGGCGACGGCGCTGCCGTCGTGCAGGCCGCGGAGGCGCTTCATCGGCGTGAAGCGCCAGTTCTCCTCACGGCCGCCCGGGACCTCGAAGGCCTCGACGTCGTAGGAGGTGAAGCGCTCCGCGCGGGAGGCCGCCGGGATGACGGCCCCCTCGCGGAGAGCCTCGGAAACGTTGTTCTCGGTAACCGACATGACTAGCCGACGGACCCTTCCATCTGGAGCTCGATCAGGCGGTTCAGCTCGAGCGCGTACTCCATCGGCAGCTCACGGGCGATCGGCTCCACGAAGCCGCGCACGATCATCGCCATCGCCTCGGCCTCGTCGAGACCGCGCGACATCAGGTAGAACAGCTGGTCCTCGCTGACCTTGGACACCGTCGCCTCGTGGCCCATGGACACCTCGTCGTTGCGGATATCCACGTACGGGTACGTGTCCGAGCGCGAGATCGTGTCGACGAGCAGCGCGTCGCAGACCACGCTGGAGCGCGAGTGGTGCGCCCGCTTCGCCACGCGGACCAGGCCACGGTACGAGGTGCGGCCGCCGCCGCGCGCCACCGACTTCGACACGATGGTCGAGGAGGTGTACGGCGCGAGGTGCTCCATCTTGGCGCCCGCGTCCTGGTGCTGGCCCTCGCCCGCGAACGCGACCGACAGGACCTCGCCCTTGGCGTGCTCGCCCATGAGGAACACCGACGGGTACTTCATCGTCACCTTGGAACCGATGTTGCCGTCGATCCATTCCATGGTCGCGCCCGCTTCGCACTTGGCGCGCTTGGTGACCAGGTTGTAGACGTTGTTCGACCAGTTCTGGATGGTCGTGTAGCGGCAGCGGGCGCCCTTCTTGACGATGATCTCCACGACCGCCGAGTGCAGCGAGTCGGACTGGTAGATCGGCGCCGTGCAGCCCTCGACGTAGTGCACGTAGGCGTCTTCGTCGACGATGATCAGGGTGCGCTCGAACTGGCCCATGTTCTCGGTGTTGATCCGGAAGTAGGCCTGCAGCGGGATCTCGACGTGCACGCCCTTCGGCACGTAGATGAACGAGCCGCCGGACCACACCGCCGTGTTCAGCGCGGAGAACTTGTTGTCGCCGGCCGGGATGACCGAGCCGAAGTACTCCTGGAACAGCTCCGGGTGCTCCTTGAGCGCGGAGTCGGTGTCCAGGAACAGGACGCCCTGCTCCTCCAGGTCCTCGCGGATCTGGTGGTAGACGACCTCGGACTCGTACTGCGCGGCGACCCCGGCGACGAGGCGCTGCTTCTCCGCCTCGGGGATGCCGAGCCGGTCGTACGTGTTCTTGATGTCCTCGGGCAGGTCCTCCCAGGAGGTGGCCTGCTTCTCCGTGGACCGCACGAAGTACTTGATGTTCTCGAAGTCGATCCCGGAGAGGTCGGCCCCCCAGTTGGGCATGGGCTTCTTCTCGAAGAGCTTGAGCGCCTTGAGTCGCGCTTCGCGCATCCACTCCGGCTCGGACTTCTTCGAGGAGATGTCGGTGACGACGTCCTCGTTCAGCCCGCGGCGGGCGGTCGAGCCCGCCTCGTCGGAGTCGGCCCAGCCGAACGCGTACTTGCCAAGGGACTCGATGGTCTCTTCCTGGCTCAGTGGCGCGGTGGTGGGAGTGCGCTGCTCGGCAGCGGCAGTCATGCGGGTTTCCCTCCATTCGGGATCCGTGCTGTGCGCCCCTCGGGGGACGCCGTTCTTTCCGGCTCGGGATGGGCCGGCTGACCCGCCGTGACGGGTACGTGGGTGGTGCACGCGGAGTCCCCGCGTGCGATGGTCGCCAGCCGCTGGACGTGGGTGCCCAGCAGCTGCGCGAACGCCTCCGTCTCGGCCTCGCACAGCTGCGGGAACTCCGCGGCCACGTGGGCGACCGGACAATGGTGCTGACAGAGCTGCGCGCCCACGTTCTGACCAGGAGCCGGGGCGCCGACCTGGCGGGTCGACGCAGCGTAGCCTTCCCTGCTCAGCGCGGTCGCGAGGGCCTCCGCGCGCGCCGCCGGCTCACCCGGTTCGGTGATCGCGGCGCGGTGCGGCCCGACGAGCTTCTCGATGCGCTGCTCGGCGAAGGCGCGGACGGCGTCCTCGCCGGCGTGCTCGGCCAGGAAGCGGATGGCGGAGACGGCCAGGTCGTCGTAGGCGTGCCCGAAGCGGGCGCGGCCGGGCTCGGTGAGCAGGAAGAGCTTCGCCGGACGGCCCCGGCCCCGGGGGCCGCGGCGCGGCGCGTCCCGCGTCTCGGCTTCGCCGTCGGCGAGAAGCGCGTCCAGGTGCCGCCGGACGGCGGTGGGGCTGATCCCGAGCTGCTCGGCGACCACGACGGCGGTCATGGGACCCTGTTCCAGCAGCAGCCGGGCGACCTCGTGGCGGGTCTTGCCCTCGGCGCTGACCTGCGACGGAACGTGCGGGTGCGCGGCGCGGGGCATGTCGCCGCCCGCCTGGTCACCCGCCTCCGTCTTTTTCACAACACAAGTGTGTCTTATTTCCCCGCGGTCGGCAAAGGCGGGGTGTCCGGCAGTGACCCGACTCACTCGCCGGGCGACCGATACCCTGCACGCGTGGCAGTGGGTGAACAGGAGCAGCAAGTGGCACAGCTCGAAGCCGGGAGTGCCCACCCCGTGACGCTCTCCCCGGTCCGCCCCCGCGAACCGCTCCCCCTGGAGGCCGCCGAGCAGCGCGGGCTGAACGTCGTGCGCCGCTTCGGCACGGTCGGGTCGCTGTTCCTCGCCCTGGGCTCCCTCGGCGCCGGCGCCGCCCCGGTGATCAACCCGGTGCAGGAGATCCCGGTGCTGCGGCTGTTCACCCGGATCCCGACGGTGTCGCTGGCCATCGCCATCTCCGGGATGGGCATCCTGGTGCTGAGCTGGCTGATGCTCGGCCGGTTCGCCCAGCCCAGCCGCGAGCGGCTGGCGTCGCAGGGCCAGCTCGCGCGCACCACCGCGCTGTGGGTGCTGCCGCTGCTGGTCATCCCGCCGCTGTTCTCCCGCGACGTCTACAGCTACCTGGCGCAGAGCGAGATCGTGCACCGCGGGATGGACCCGTACACCCTCGGCCCGGCGCAGGCGCTCGGCGTCGCCGACCCGTTCACCGCGGGCGTGTCGAACATGTGGCGCGAGACGCCGGCCCCGTACGGGCCGCTGGTGCTGCGCCTCGGCGGCTGGCTGGCGCCCTTGGCGGGCAACAGCATCGCGGTCGGCGTGCTGCTGCAGCGCGTGCTCGCGCTGGCCGGCGTGGTCCTCATCGTCTGGGCCCTGCCGCGGCTGGCCCGCCGGTTCGGCGTCCAGCCCGCGACCGCGCTGTGGCTCGGCGCCCTGAACCCGCTGCTGATCTTCCACTTCGTCGCCGGCGCCCACAACGACGCGCTCGCCGTCGGCCTGATGCTGGCCGGGCTGGAGATCGGCATCCGGCGGCTGCCGATCCGGGTGAAGGGCGACACGCCACCCCCGCTGGCCCGCGGCGAGCTGCTGTACATCGGGCTCGGTGTCGCGATCATCACCCTCGGCGTCGCGGTGAAGCTGCCCGCCGTGTTCGCGCTGCCGTTCTTCGCCGTGATGGTGGCGCGGCGCTGGCACGGCCGGCTCAAGGACCTGTTCGTGGCCGGCGCCCCGATGGCGCTGTGGTTCGGCGTGGTCCTGGTCGGCGTCTGCTTCGGCACCGGGCTCGGCTTCGGCTGGGTCGGGGCGACGTTCAACACCCCCGGCCTGGTCCGCTCCTGGATCTCCCCCACCGCCGAGCTGGCCAACCTCTCCGGCGTCCTCGGCATCGCGCTCGGGCTGGGCAACCACACGAACGCGCTGGTCCCGATCCTCGGCGCGCTCGGCTACCTGGTCGCCGTCGGGATCACCTTCAAGTTCCTCTGGGACAGCTTCAAGTGGCGCTACCGGCCGATCATCGGGCTCGGCGTCGCCCTCGGCGCGGTGATGCTCCTGCAGATCAACCTGCAGCCCTGGTACCTGCTGTGGGCGGTCATCCCGCTGGCGGCCGCGGCCGGGACGTCCCGGTTCCGCGTCGCGGCGACGGTGATCAGCGCGGCCCTGCCGTTCCTGCTCCCCCCGACCGGCAGCACCTTCGACGGCCGCCCGTACGTGCTGCCGTTCGCCTACGTCGCGGCGATCGTCGTCTGCGGCGGCGGGATGCTGATCGTGCGGCGGCTGGCTCCCGTGTTGCTCGCCAAGCCGTCCCCGCGGGTGCCCGAGCCGGTCGACGCCGTATCGTGACCCGACGTGAGTGTCCCTGCCGTCGAGATCAGCGGGCTGGTCAAAAGCTACGGCTCCACCCGCGCGGTCGACGGCCTCGACCTGCGGATGGAGCGCGGCAGCCTGCTCGCCCTGCTCGGCCCGAACGGGGCCGGCAAGACGACCACCGTCGAGCTCTGCGAAGGGTTTTCGAAGCCTGACGCGGGTTCGGTCCGCGTGCTCGGCCTCGACCCGGTCCGCGAGTCGGCCGCGCTGCGCCCCCGCGTCGGCATCATGCCCCAGGGCGGCGGCGCGTACCCGGGCGTCCGCGCCGACGAGATGCTGCGCCTGGTGGCTTCGTGCGCGGCGACCCCGCTGGACCCGGCGTGGCTGCTGGACGTGCTCGGCCTGGCCACGGTCCGCCGCACCCCGTTCAAGCGCCTCTCCGGCGGCCAGCAGCAGCGGCTTTCCCTGGCGTGCGCCCTGGTCGGGCGGCCGGAGCTGGTGTTCCTCGACGAGCCGACGGCGGGCATGGACCCCCAGGCCCGCCGCCTGGTGTGGGACCTGCTGTCGGCGTTGCGCCGCGACGGCGTTTCGGTGCTGCTGACCACGCACCTGATGGAGGAGGCCGAAGCGCTGGCCGACACGGTGGTGATCGTGGACCACGGCAAGGTGGTGGTGTCGGGAGCGCCCCAGTCCCTGACGACGGACGAGACGGGCGCGGCCGGCCTCCGGTTCAAGGCCCGCACGCGGCTGGACACGGCGCTGCTGACGGCGGCGCTGCCCGAGGGCTACGTGGTGCACGAGTCCGCGCCGGGCACGTACACGGTGGTGGGCGCGGTCGACCCGCAGGTGGTGTCGACGGTCACGGCGTGGTGCGCCCAGCAGGGCGTGCTGCCGGAGGAACTGCAGGTCGGCAAGCGGACCTTGGAAGAGGTCTTCCTGGAGCTGACCGGACGGGAGCTGCGGGCATGACATTCGCTCCTGGAACGTTCACCCCGGCGCCCGGGCGCGGTTCGCTGGGCCGGATGCTGCGCACGCACGCGCGCGTCGAGGTCAGCCTGACGTTGCGCCACGGCGAGCAGGTGCTGCTGACGCTGCTGATCCCGCTGGCCCTGCTGGTCGGCTTGTCCCTGCTGGACATCCTCCCGGCGACCTCGCTGGGCTCGACGTCCAAAGTGGATTGGATCACGCCCCGCATCCTGGCCCTGGCGGTGATGTCCTCGGCGTTCACCGGCCAGGCGATCGCCCTGGGGTTCGACCGGCGCTACGGAGTGCTGAAGCGCCTCTCGGCCACGGCGTTGCCCCGGTGGTTGCTGGTGGCGGGCCGGCTGGCGGCGGCGCTGGTGGTCGTGGCCCTGCAGTCGGTGATCATCGGCGTGGTGGCGGCGTTCCTGGGCTGGTCGCCTTCGCTGTCCGGCCTGCTGTCGGCCGTGGCACTGCTCGTCCTGGGAACGCTCGCGTTCGGAGCGTTGGGCGTGCTGCTGGGCGGGGCGTTGCGGGCCGAGGCGGTCCTGGCGCTGGCGAACATCGTGTGGTTCGTGCTGCTGCTGGCGGGCGGAATCCTGCTGGCGCCGTCATCGCTGCCCTCAGGGCTGGCCCGCGTGGTGGAACTGCTGCCGTCGGGGGCGCTGGCGGAGGGGATGCGCGCGGCTCTGGTGGACGGGGCGTTCGCTCCCGGGCCGCTCGCGGTGCTCGCGGTCTGGGCCGTTCTCGCCGGGGCGCTGGCTTCGCGGACGACGAAACTCACCTGATTCCCCAGCAGCACGGGTAGAACTGACCTCACGGACCGGGCGCCGCCGCTGGGAAGGTCATCCGGACACTTCCGGATCCGAGGGGGCAGTTCACATGGTTTCGAAAACCCGCGTCTTCCTGATCATGCTGCTCCTGCTCGTGGTCGCGATCGGGGTGCTCGTCCTGCTGATCGCGGTGGACGCGGGAACGTTCTGGATCCGGACGGTCCCGCTCGCCGTGGTGGGGTTCGGTGCCGTCTTCGCGCAGTCGATGGGCTTCTTCCAGAAGAAGGTCAAGAAAACCGAGTGACCTTGGTCCCTTGCGCGCGCCTTGCCGTTCTGGGCGCCCGGACCTGCCGAAAGCGCGTTTTCCGCGCGCTCTACCATCGATGCCGTGCCGTTCACCAGCCTCGTCGCCCGTCTGCCGTTTCCCTCCGCCGCCGTGCAGCGGGCCGTCGGGATCGCCGCGGTCCTCGCGCAGGCGCTGATCGGCGTCACCGGGTCGATCGTGCGTGTCACCGGGTCCGGGCTCGGCTGCCCGACCTGGCCCCAGTGCGTGGCCGGCAGCCTCGTCCCGAAGCACGACTCCGGGATCGACGCGCTCAACCAGTGGATCGAGTTCGGCAACCGGCTGCTCACCGGCGTCGTCATCCTGATCGCCGCCGTCGCGGTCGTCACGGCGTGGCGCGTGCAGATCGACCACCCGGAGCGCAAGCGCCTGGTCAAGCTGGCCTGGACGATGCCCGGCGGCGTCGTGCTGCAGGCCGTCGTCGGCGGTCTCACCGTGCTCGCGAAGCTGGAGTGGTGGACGGTCGCGATCCACTTCCTCGCCACGACGCCGCTCGTCTGGCTGGCCGTCCTCCTGCTGCGCGCGTTCCGCGAAGGCGACGAGTCCCCGCGGCTGCTGGTCCCGGCGGCCGGCCGCACGGTCCTGGTCCTGCTCGCCGCCGTGATGTGGCTCGTGCTGGCGGCGGGCACCACGGTGACCGGCGCCGGCCCGCACAGCGGCGACATCAACACCCACCGCCTCGACGCCCCGGTCGAATCCCTCGCCCAGGTCCACGGCGGCCTGCTGGTGCTCTACCTGCTGCTGCTCGCGGTGTTCGGCCTCCAGCTGCTGCGCGCCGGCGCCCCGAAGAGCCTCTGGCGGCGCTACACGGTGGTCTGGGTGGTCGCCGTCGCGCAGGGTGGCCTCGGTT
>NZ_MUMI01000135.1 GCF_002155975.1 Amycolatopsis kentuckyensis | reverse complement strand
CGCCGACGACCCGCTGCTGCGCCTGCCCGGCGCGCACGTCCGGCACTTCCGGATCACCGAGGCCAACCCCGACGTCCGCGCCGCCCTGCTCGACCGCGGCGCGCAGGAGGCCCTGGTGGTCCCGCTGCGCAGCGCGAACCGGCTGCTCGGCGTCGTCGAGGCGCACGACCGGCTGTCCCGCTGGCGCGGCTTCGGCAAGTACGACGTCCAGCTGCTCGGCACGATGGCCAGCCACCTCGCGACGTCGCTGGACAACCGTCGGCTGCTGGCGACGCTGCGCCACGACGCCTACCACGACCCGCTCACCGGGCACCTCAACCGGCCGGGCTTCCGGCAGGTGGCGAAGGAACCGTTGCGGGACTTCGCCAACGCCGTGGTGCTGCGGATCGACCTCGACGTCTTTTCGACGGTCAGCGACGCCCTCGGCTACGCCTGGGCCGACCGGATGGTCGTCGCCGCGGGCCGCCGCATCCGCGACGCGCTCGGCCCCGACGTCCCGCTCGCCCGGCTCGAAGGCGCGTCCTTCGCGGCGCTGCTCGTCGGCTGCCCACCGGAGGACGCCCACCAGGCGGCGGAACGGCTGCGGGAAGAGCTGTCGGCGCCGTACCCGGTCGACCGGCTGTCGGTCGAGGCGAACGCGATGATCGGCTACGCGACGACGTCCGCGGAGGAACCGGGCGACGTCGTCGACATCGAAGGCCTGCTGCAGCGCGCCGACGTCGCCGTCCGCGCGACGAAGGGCGGCGAAGAGGTCCGCGGCTACGTGCCGAGCATGGGCCAGATCTTCCTGCGCCGCTTCCAGATGGTCACGCAGTTCCGGCAGTCCCTCGAGGACGGCCAGGTCAGCGTCCACTACCAGCCGAAGATCACGCTGCCGAACCGGCAGGTGCAGGGCGTCGAGGCGCTGGTCCGCTGGGTGCACCCGGAGTTCGGCAGGCTCGGCCCGGACGAGTTCGTCCCGGCCATCGAGGCGGCCGGCCTGATCGGCGTCCTGACGGGTTTCGTGCTCGGCGAGGCGCTCAAGCGCTGCCGCAAGTGGCTCGACGAGGGCCTGCGGATCTCGGTCGCGGTCAACCTGTCGGTGCGCAACCTGGCCGACGAGGACTTCCCGAACAAGGTCGCCCGCGAGCTGGAGCACTACGGCATCCCGCCGGAGCTGCTGACGTTCGAGCTGACCGAGTCCGGCGTGATGTCCGACCCGCAGAAGGCGCTGCCGATCCTGCGCGAGCTGCACTCGCTGGGCATCACGCTCGCCGTCGACGACTTCGGGACGGGCTACTCGTCGCTGGCGTACCTGCGGCAGCTGCCGGTCGACCAGGTCAAGATCGACAAGAGCTTCGTCCTCGGCATGGGGACGGACCTGGGCGACCTCGCGGTGGTCCGGTCGATCGTCGAGCTGGGGCACTCGCTCGGGCTGACGGTGGTGGCCGAGGGCGTCGAGGAGGACGTGGCGCGCGACCAGCTCGAGGCGATGGGCTGTGACGTCGCCCAGGGCTACCTGATCTCGCGGCCGCTGCCGGAAGACCGGCTGGAGGCGTGGCTGCAGGCCCGCACGGCCCGCTCGCCGGGGCGGCACTCGGAGACCGTTTTGACCCTGCTGACCTGAGGTTTTGTCGTTTTGGGACCCCGGTTGCACGACGGGGTGACAGGCCTTGCTAATCTTTCCAAGTCCTCGCGAGAGGCCAGGCCCCTTTAGCTCAGTCGGCAGAGCGTCTCCATGGTAAGGAGAAGGTCTACGGTTCGATTCCGTAAAGGGGCTCACGACCTCAGCCGCGTCACGCCTGCGTGTCGCGGCTTGGGTCATGTAAGGGCGGTGTAGCTCAGTTGGCAGAGCAAGCGGCTCATAATCGCTGTGTCGCCGGTTCAAGTCCGGCCACCGCTACGCGGTAAGACGGGGCTGGCCCCCGGGACCTGAGAGAGAAGGAAACGCTGTGGCTGCCACCGACGTGCGACCCAAGATCACGCTGGCGTGCGAAGAGTGCAAGCACCGCAACTACATCACCAAGAAGAACCGGCGCAACAACCCGGATCGCCTGGAGATGAAGAAGTTCTGCCCGAACTGCGGTACGCACCGGACGCACAAGGAAACCCGCTGACGTAGCGCGTTCACCCCCAGCTCGAAGAAGCCGCCCCGGGATCCCCGGGGCGGCTTCTCGCTGTTGGTAGCCTCGTCGCCGTGCCCTTGGACCAGTCGTTCACCGGGCGGAGCTATCCGCCGCAGACCAGTTACGAAGTGAGCCGGGAGAAGATCCGGGAGTTCGCCGACGCGATCGGCGACGCGAACCCGGTCTACCGCGACCCGGAGGCGGCCCGCGAGGCCGGTCACCCCGACGTGATCGCGCCGCCGACCTTCCTCACGATCATCAACCTCGCCTCGATCAACGCGATCGTCGCCGACCCCGAACTCGGCCTCGACTACTCGCGGATGGTGCACGGCGACCAGGGCTTCACCTACACGCGCCCGGTCTTCGCCGGCGACGTGCTCGAGGTGACCACCCACATCGACGGGATCATGGCCCGCGCCGGCAACGACTTCATCAACCTGCGCGCGGACATCACCGACGCCGCGGGCCAGAAGGTCTGCACCACCCGCGCCCAGCTGGTGGTCCGAGGGGAGAACGCGTGAACGCGCCTGTCACCGTCGGCGACGAGCTGCCCGCCCTCGAGGTCCGGATCACCCGCGAGCAGCTGGTCCGCTACGCCGGGGCGGCGCTGGACTTCAACCCGATCCACTGGAACGAGGCGTTCGCGAAGGACGTCGGCCTGCCGGACGTGATCGCGCACGGGATGCTGACGATGGCGGTCGCGGGCCGCGTGGTCACGGACTGGCTGGGCGACCCGGCCCGGCTGATCGACTTCAGCGCCCGGTTCACGCGCCCGGTCGTGGTGCCGAACACGCCGGAGGGCGCGGTGGTCACGATCACGGGGAAGGTCGCGGACGTCAAGGACGACGGGATCGCGCGGATCGACCTCGTCGTGAAGTTCGACGGCAAGACGGTGCTCGGCAAGCCGCAGGCCCTGGTCCGCCGCTAAGGCAGCTTCAGGACCGCCAGGACCGCGTCGGCCATGCCCTGCTCACCCCGCGCGTTCGGGTGCAGCGGGGCGGCCGGCGAGGCGGGCAGCAGGCCCTCGATCCAGCGCTTGTCCGACGCCGAGCACACGTCGTGGCCCTTGCCGGGCGTCGCCGTGTCCGCGTACCCCGCGCGGTGGGCGTCCGCCTGGTCCTCGAGCATCTTGTTCAGCTTGCCGAGCGCGCCGCGGAAGTACTCGATGTCGCCCGCGCCGAACGGCAGGGACGGCCAGCAGCCGTTGCCGTCCGGCAGCACCGTCGGGTAGCCGACCACCACCACCTTCGCCTTCGGGGCCTTCTGGCGGATCCGGTCCAGCACCGCGGCGACCTTCGGGGCCGTGGCGTCGACGCGCTCGGCCAGCTCGTCGCGGCCGCCGGCCGTCAGGCGGTCGCGGCACGGTGAGGTGTTCTGGTTCGTCGTCGCGCAGCCCGACGCGTACGAAAAGAAGCCGACGTCGTTGCCGCCGATGCCCACCGTCACCAGCGTCGTCTCCGCCGTCACCGCGTCCAGCTGCGGCGGGTTCGTCCCGTTCCCGGTTTTCTGCGCCCCGGTCAGGTTCGCCGTCGTCGCGCCGCTGCAGCTGACGTCGGCGAACTGGGCCGGCTTGAGCTTCGCCGAGACCAGGTGCGGGTAGTTGTCGTCCGAGCGGTCGCAGCCCGCCGGGGTGCCCGCCTGCCGCCCGGTCCGCGGTGACGACGTGTACGAATCCCCGAGGGCGACGTAGCGGCCGGAGCCGCCACCGGTGTCCACGCCCTCCGGTGGCGCCGACGACGAGCCGTGCTGCCACTTGTAGTACCCGAAGGCCAGCAGCCCGACCACGAGCACGACCACCAGGCAGCCACCGCCACCGCTCTTCTTCGCCACTTCTTCGTTTCTACCGAAGCCGCCGGGCCGCCGACCTAGTCAATCCGGGTGATGCGCTGCGCGAGCAGGTCGTTGACCAACCCCGCACCCGTCTCCGGGTCGTCCACGCTCACCAGCACCGTGCGGCCGTTCTCCAGGGCGAGCGCCAGCGCCGGGCCGCCGCGGACCTTGTACGCCGTCGTGCCGGTGACCGGGTTGAAGCGCAGGCCCAGCCCGCCGTCGCCGAACGTCGACAGCTCGCGCGCGGTCGCTTCGCGGATGCTGTCCAGCGCCAGGTGCCGCCACGGGACGCCCAGGAGGCCGAAGCGGATCGTCACGCCCTTGGCGTCGACGGACGCCGACAACCGGTACGTCAGCGCCGCCACCACCGCACCGACCAGCGCGAGCCAGGTGGCCACCGGCCAGGACAGCCCGGCGGGCACGAGGGCGATCGCCACCGGGACCACCGCCAGCGCCCAGAGCATCGCCGGGTTCGCCGCCCGGCTCGACCAGAACGCCCGCTGGCCGGCCCGGAGCCCGACGCTCGGCCGGTCCGCGGTCCGTTCGCGGACCGGCGGGGCGGGCAGGCCGCCGACGAGTGCCGCCACGACGGCGATGGCGGCCGCGCCCAGCATGAAGAGCACGACGACCAGGCCGCCGCGGGCCGCGTGCCAGTCCGGGACGTCGAGGTTCGCCACGAGCACCGACAGCAGGACCGCGGCCGGCAGAGCGGCGAACCCGGCGCCCACCCCGACGGTCGCGCGCGGCAGCGGCCGCCCGCGGCGCAGCGCGGTGACCGCCGTCGTGGCCAGCAGCAGCACGGCGACCGTGCCGAGCCCGAGGCAGACGCCGGTGAACGCCGCGAGCGGGGTGGAGCCGTTCGGCGCGCTGTTCCAGTGCGTCGCGACGGGGTCGGGCAGCCGGTGCGCCCACGCGTCCTCCAGCGCGCCCGCGACGGCGAGCGCGGCGCCCGGCAGCACGGCCGTGGCGACCAGGACCCGGATCAGCTTGGTCATGAGTACTTCTCCTTCAACACCCCGGTGAGCTCGTCGAGGCCGACGCCGGCGCGCTTCGCCTCGCGGACCAGGTCCTCGGCGAGTTCGGCCAGCCGCGCCCGGGAGGACGCGCCGCCGATGACGACGGCGCCCCGGCGTCGCCGCAGGTCGATGAGGCCTTCGTCGCGAAGCAGCGCGTACGCCCGCAGCACGGTGTGGACGTTGATCTCGAGGGCCGCGGCCAGTTCCCGGGCGGGCGGAAGCTGCTGCCCGGGAGCCGGGTGGCCCTCGGCGAGGGACCGGCGGAGCGAGGCAGCCACCTGCTCGAAGAGCGGGACGGTGGAGCTCGGATCGATCTGAACGAGCATAGTTCTAACTATAATAGAACAATGACGCCGCGCGCGAGACCTGCGTCACACCGGACGCGGGTCAGTTCGCGATCAGTTCCCCGGCGAGGTCCAGGGCGTGGTCGACGTTCTTCGCGACGTAGTGCAGGTCGACGAGCACCTCGGTGATGCCCAGCCGCCGGGCCACGTCGAGGCAGGGGCGGACGTCGGCGACCGTCTCGACGGCGGTTCCCTCCCGCGGGTTGATCCGCAGGACGCGGCGCAGAGTGTCCGGGTCGCGCCCGGCCTTCGCCGCCGCTTCGAGCGCCACCGACCAGAGACCGGTCAGGTACTGCTCCGGCATCCAGCCGGCGAGCCAGCCGTCCGCGCGGCGCCCGACCCGGGCCAGCGCCGGCGGCGAGAACCCGCCGAGCAGCACCGGCGGGCGTGGTTGCTGCGCCGGGCGCAGGCCCACCGTCGACGGCGCGATCCGCCACTGCGGGCCCGCGTGCTCCGCGGGGTCGCCGGTCCACAGCGCGTCGAGCGCGTCGAGCAGGTCTTCGAGCCGCCGGCCTCGGCCCTCCCACGGGACCCCGGTGGCGAAGTACTCCTCGCGCAGCCAGCCGAGCCCGAAGCCGGCGTCCAGGCGTCCCGAACTGGCCAGGTCGAGCGACGTCAGTGCCCGGGCGAGCAGGACCGGGGAATAGACCGGGCCGGTCAGCGCGCTCATCCCGAGGCGGGCCGTGCGGGTCACCGCCGCCGCGACCGCCAGGGTGGTGAACGGGTCGGCGAAGGTCTCGAACTCCTTCGGGTACGGGTGCTCCGGCGTCCCGCCGCCCGGGTAGAGGTCCGAGGGCGCCAGCGGTGCCAGGATCCGGTCGCCGACCCAGAGCGAGGCGAAGCCGAGGCCCTCCGCCGCCGTCGCGAAGCGCGGCACGGCGGCGGGGTCGGCGAGGGCGCCGTACTGGGGGAGCGCGAGGCCGAGCCGCATCGGATCCCCCGCCGGACGGGGGGTGGTCGTCATGGCGGACATCCTGGCATGATCAGGAGGTCGGCGGGGAGTTTTCCGCTGGCCGGCCGGGGTGCGGCGGTCGATCGGGGGGCGCGGTTGCGGGCTCCCGCGAGGCTTGCCGTAGACTTCGGGACTTGGAACGCACTACGGTCATCCCCGCCTGGATGGTGGGGACGATGGAATGCGTCCACCGGGGCTCCGAGCGATCGGGGCTCCACAGGGGTGTAGCTCAATTGGCAGAGCAGCGGTCTCCAAAACCGCAGGTTGCAGGTTCAAGTCCTGTCACCCCTGCGTAACGGAACTGGTGGAGCGGAGGAGTGGTCGTGAGCGACAGCGACGCCAGCGGCGGCGAGCAGGAGCAGGACGGCACCGGGCGGAAGCCCGAGAGCCAGTCCCGTCCCGTCACAGCCGCTGCCCGGCGTGAGCGCCGTGCGACCGCTCGCCCGGCGGGGAAGTCCGCGGCACGTGCGGACGACAAGACCCGTCCGGCCGGGAAGTCGGGGGAGAAGACCGCCCCCGACGCGAAGGGCGCTCCGACTCCGAAGCGGGACCAGAAGCCGAAGAAGGCCTCCGTGTTCGCGCGGCTGGTGCGCTTCATCCGCGAGGTCTGGGCGGAACTGCGCAAGGTCATCTGGCCCAACCGCAAGCAGATGGTCACCTACACCATCGTCGTGCTGGCCTTCGTGGTGTTCATGGTGGGCCTGGTGAGCGTGCTCGACCTGGCATTCAAGTGGGGCATCGGCAAGATCTTCGGCTGACGCGCCCCCGGCGCGCGCCGATGGGGCCCAGGTCCCGGCCTTGGCCCGCAATGATCAACTGAGAGGACGGAACGTGACCTCCGACAACGGCACAGCAGCCGGTCACGACCTGACCGAGCTTTCCGACGAGCAGGTGCACGCGGCACTCGGTGACGAGGAGTCCGCGCACCTCGAGCCCGTCGACGTGTCGGACTCCGAGGACGACGCTTCCGCCGACAGTGACGCTCCTGCCGACGTGGACGATTCCGTCGACGTGGACGAGACCGAGGCCGAGCCCGCCGCGGACGACGAGGACCCGGTCGCCAAGCTGCGTTCCGAGCTCCTCGCCGCGCCCGGCGAGTGGTACGTCGTGCACTCCTACGCCGGGTACGAGAACAAGGTGAAGACCAACCTCGAGACCCGGACCCAGACCCTGGACGTCGAGGACTACATCTTCCAGATCGAGGTCCCGACCGAAGAGGTCACCGAGATCAAGAACGGCCAGCGCAAGCAGGTGCAGCGCAAGGTGCTGCCCGGCTACATCCTGGTCCGGATGGACCTGAACGACGCCTCGTGGAGCGCGGTGCGCAACACGCCGGGTGTCACCGGGTTCGTCGGTGCGACCTCGCGCCCTTCGCCGCTGACCGTGGACGAGGTGCTGAAGTTCCTCGCCCCGAAGGTCGAGAGCGAAGCCCCCGCGAAGGCGGGCAAGGGCGAGTCCACCGCGACCGCGGCCCCGCTCGGCGGCCCGGCCGTCGAGGTCGACTTCGAGATCGGCGAGTCGGTCACGGTCATGGACGGCCCGTTCGCGACGCTGCCGGCGACGATCTCCGAGGTCAACATCGACGGGCAGAAGCTGAAGGTCCTGGTGTCGATCTTCGGCCGGGAGACCCCGGTCGAGCTGTCGTTCAACCAGGTCTCCAAGATCTGACGGCCGCCAGGCCGGCCGCAGTCCCCGCGTCCACGGCAGGTACGCGGGGAACGTAGTACAGGACAGGAAAAGAAATGCCACCCAAGAAGAAGAAGCTTGCGGCGATCATCAAGCTGCAGATCAAGGCGGGTGCGGCCAACCCCGCGCCGCCGGTCGGCCCCGCGCTGGGTCAGCACGGCGTCAACATCATGGAGTTCTGCAAGGCCTACAACGCCGCGACCGAGTCGCAGCGCGGGGACGTCGTCCCGGTCGAGATCTCCGTGTACGAGGACCGGTCGTTCGACTTCAAGCTGAAGACGCCGCCGGCCGCGAAGCTGCTGCTGAAGGCCGCGGGCGTGGAGAAGGGCTCCGGCGAGCCGCACAAGACCAAGGTCGCCAAGGTCACTTGGGACCAGGTCCGCGAGATCGCCAAGACCAAGGAGACCGACCTCAACGCGCACGACATCGACCAGGCCGCGAAGATCATCGCCGGCACTGCTCGGTCGATGGGCATCACGGTCGTCGACGCCTGACGTTCGCAGCACTACCCGTGGGAGAGCCAAGTGCTGGCTCTGACACCACACTGATCCGTTTTTGAAGTAAGGACAGAAGCATGACCAAGCACAGCAAGGCTTACCGCCAGGCTGCGGAGCTCATCGACAAGGCGCGCCTGTACGCGCCGCTCGAGGCCGCGAAGCTGGCGAAGGAGACCTCCAAGACCAAGATGGACGCGACCGTCGAGGTCGCGATGCGTCTCGGTGTGGACCCCCGCAAGGCCGACCAGATGGTCCGCGGCACCGTGAACCTGCCGCACGGCACCGGTAAGACCGCCCGCGTCATCGTCTTCGCCGTCGGCGACAAGGCCGCCGAGGCCGAAGCCGCCGGCGCGGACGCGGTCGGCACCGACGAACTGATCGAGCGCATCCAGGGTGGCTGGCTCGACTTCGACGCCGCGATCGCGACGCCGGACCAGATGGCCAAGGTGGGCCGCATCGCCCGCATCCTCGGCCCGCGTGGCCTGATGCCGAACCCGAAGACCGGCACGGTGACCCCCGCGGTCGAGAAGGCCGTGAAGGACATCAAGGGCGGTAAGATCAACTTCCGCGTCGACAAGCAGGCCAACCTGCACCTGGTGATCGGCAAGGCTTCCTTCGACACCGAGAAGCTGGTCGAGAACTACGCGGCCGCGCTGGACGAGATCCTCCGCGCCAAGCCGTCGTCGGCGAAGGGCCGCTACCTGAAGAAGGTCACCTTCACCACCACGATGGGCCCGGGCATCCCGGTCGACCCGCTGCGGACCCGCAACCTCCTCTCCGAGGAAGCTGCGGTCTGAGAACCTTATTCTGGTTAGGACGGCGCTACGGAACGCAACCCGCCTGCATGAGGCGAACCTTGCGCCGGCCGACGGCTGAATAAGGTTCTGAGTCTGAGATCACCAGAAAGGGCGTCCCCGCTTGCTGCGGGGGCGCCCTTTCTTCGTGTCTTATTGACGTCATGCCGACTTTCGCGTCGTTCGACGGGCTCCGGTTGAACTACACGGTGTGGGAGGGCGACGGCGCCCACCGCCCGGTGCTGCTGCAGCACGGTTTCGCCGCGGACACGAACGCGAACTGGATCTCCACGGGCGTCGTCGCGGCGCTGCGGTCGGCGGGCTTCACGGTGATTTCCCTGGACGCGCGCGGCCACGGCCGGTCCGAGAAGCCGCACGACGAATCCCGCTACACCGAGGACGCGATGGCCCGCGACGTCTCGGCGTTGCTCGACGAGCTGGTCCTCGACGAGGTGTCGATGGTCGGCTACTCGATGGGCGCGATCATCGCCCTGACGGTGACGGCGAAGGACAAGCGGATCCGTTGCCTGGCAACGGGCGGAGTGGGCTCGGGCATCGTCGACTTCGGCGGCGTCGACCTGCGCGTGGTGAAGCCGGCCGACATCGCTTCGGCGTTGCTGGCGGAGGACCCCGCTTCGGTCCCGCCATCGGGAGTGCCGTTCCGGCTGCTGGCCGACGCGGTGGGCGGAGACCGCCGGGCGCTGGCGGCGGTGGCGTCGGCTTCAGCGTCGTCGTCGCGGGAGGGACATCTGGACCTGTCGGCGATCGGAGTGCCGACGTTGGTGCTGGCGGGAGAGCAGGACCAGCTGGCGGCCGAGCCCGAGCGCCTGGCGGCGGCCATCGCGGGGGCACGGCTGGTCCGGATCCCGGGCGACCACATGACGGCGGTGATGTCACCGGCGTTCGCGGAGGCGTTGGTGTCGTTCCTGTCGGCTCCGCACCCGCGCTAGCGGCTGGTCGGCGTCGCGGTCGGGGCGCCGCTGCACTTCGCCGGCCCGATCGCGTGGCCGGTGATGAGCCACTGGCCCTTCTCGACCTTCGAGACCGTGAAAACACCCAGTGCCGGGCCGCCCGTGACGGGGAAGGTGCACGAATCGATCGTCACGGTGTCTCCGGGTAGAGGTGCCGAGACGCTGGACGGCAGGGATTCGGCGTAGTCGTTCTTGTTCGTCACCTGGGTGGCGAGGAACTCGACGGCTTTCTTGCAGTCGGTCTGGGCGGCGTTCTGCCGGAACGTCTGGGCGATGTCCTGCGCGAACTGGGTCTGGACGTCCCGCTGCCCCTCGTTCTGGAACCGGCCGCAGGCGTCGTCGACCCGGCCCTGGGCGACGTTGTGGTAGACCATCCGCACCGCTTCGTACGGGTTCGTCGAGAACACGTGGTTCGTGTGGTACTTCCCGCCGCCCTCCTCCGCCAGCTGGGCGGAGGTCTTGCCGGAGTCGTTGGGGAAGAAGTGGTTGTACAGCCACGTGCCCGCGACCGCGAGCAGGATGAAGGCCAGCACCCAGGCGATGACCTTCTTGCCGAGCCACGTCACCCACTTCGGCGCCCGGCGGCGTTCGACCGGGACCAGCTGGTAACCCGGCGGGATCAGCGGCGGCTGGCCGCCCGGCTGGGACGGCGGCGCCTGGACGACGCCCGAGTCCGGGGCGGGTGCCGGCTGGTTGCCCTGCTGGGTCTGGGTGAAGCGCAGGTAGTCCTGGAACTGCTGGAACTGGCGGAACTGCTCCAGCTCCGCCGGGTCCGTCGGCTGCTGGGCGGACGTGCCGGACGGTTGCGGGAGCGCCGGGGCGCCCTGGACCGGGACCGGAGCGTTGCTGGGCGGCGGAAGCGCGGGGGGTGCAGCGGGCGCGTTGGGGCCCGCCGGTTCGATGTCCGAGCCCGGCTTTCCGTCATCGCGCTGCTCCGCCACGTCACCATGATGCCCTCCGGGGCGGCGGGTGGAACCCCCAGGCGCCCTAAACGCAGGTCAGGACCGGCCCCCGAGAAATCCTCGACAACGGGCGGGGTACACTTGACGACGGTTCTACCGAAGACCGCTGGTTTTCCCCGCCAACACGGGGAACGAAGGTCCCGCACTCGCCGGGCGGCCCGCGCAGGAGGAACGAGGCCGGGCACCCAGGTGCCCGATGACGCCCCGCGCCTGTCTGCGCGAGGGCGTTTCGTCGTTTGAGGGCTCCTCGAAAGCCAGTGGAAACACTAGCCAAGAGAGGAGGCGACCCATGGCGAAGCCCGACAAGGTGGCGGCCGTCGCCGAGATCGCGGAGAGTTTCCGCACCAGCTCGGCCACCGTCGTTACCCAGTACACCGGCCTCTCCGTGTCACAGCTGTCCCAGCTGCGCCGCGCTCTCGGCACCAGTGCCAAGTACCGGGTCGCGAAGAACACCCTGGTCAAGCGGGCGGCCGAGGACGCCGGCATCCAGGGTCTCGAGGACCTGTTCGTCGGCGCGACCGCCATCGCCTTCGTCGAGGGTGAAGCTGTCGACGCCGCCAAGGCGCTTCGCGACTTCGCGAAGGACAACAACGCGCTTGTGATCAAGGGCGGCTACATGGACGGCCGTGCGCTGTCCGTGGACGAGATCAACCGGATCGCCGATCTCGACAGCCGTGAGGTCCTGCTCGCCAAGGCGGCGGGCGCGTTCAAGGCGAAGCTGTCCCAGGCCGCCGCGCTGTTCCAGGCGCCGGCGTCCCAGGTCGCCCGCCTGGCTGCCGCGCTGGAGGAGAAGCAGCGCAACGCCGCCGGTACCGAAGCAGCCGAAGCACCCGCCGAGAGCTGAACCACCCCCACCCCGAACGTCTAGTTCGTTTTTCTGAGAGGAAGCCATCATGGCGAAGCTGAGCACCGCCGAGCTGATCGACGCCTTCAAGGAGCTCACCCTCCTCGAGCTGTCCGAGTTCGTGAAGGAGTTCGAAGAGGTCTTCGACGTGACCGCCGCCGCGCCGGTCGCCGTCGCCGCCGGCCCCGCCGCCGCCGCTGCCGCCCCGGTCGAGGAGCAGGACGAGTTCGACGTCGTCCTCGAGGGCGCCGGCGACAAGAAGATCCAGGTCATCAAGGTCGTCCGCGAGGTCGTCTCGGGCCTGGGCCTGAAGGAGGCCAAGGAGCTGGTCGAGGCCGCTCCCAAGGCCCTCCTGGAGAAGGTCGACAAGGAGGCCGCCGAGGCCGCCAAGGAGAAGCTCGAGGCCGCGGGCGCCAAGATCTCCATCAAGTGATTCCGGGCGCGCAAGCGCCTGAAGCACCACCTCGAGAAGGGGCGGGCATCCACTTCGGATGCCCGCCCCTTCCGTGTCTACGACTTCCTGAGCTGCGAGCCGGTGGCAACCCCTAGGAGCGGTGTCCGGATCTCCCCGGGGTCCCTAAATCGTGGATCCGGGGCCGCTCAGACCTGCGCAGTTGCCCCGTTTGGGCTACCGTGCTGCCAGTTGGCGATCACGGCGGGGTGACGATGAACCCGGGGCTGGCCAGAAAAGAAAACTGGTGAGTAACCTGTTCGCACTCAGCTCGTTGCACCTGGTTGACGCGGGTTCGTGGGCGCCACCGGCCCACATCCGCCGCCGGCGTGGGTGGCAGGGTGTGGCAGCGGGCGCAATGACGCGGAACAGCTCCTGGAGGTGCGATGGGTGCCGAGGTGGTCATCGAAGGTCTGACGAAGTCCTTCGGTAAGCAGACCATCTGGCGGGACGTCACGTTGACGCTCCCCCCGGGCGAAGTGTCGGCCATGCTCGGCCCGTCAGGGACCGGCAAGTCGGTCTTCCTCAAGTCGATGATCGGGCTGCTCAAGCCCGACCGCGGCCGCTGCGTGATCAACGGTGTCGACATCGTCACCTGCTCCGAGCACAAGCTCTACGAGATCCGGAAGCTCTTCGGCGTCCTCTTCCAGGACGGCGCGCTGTTCGGCTCGATGAACCTCTACGACAACGTCGCCTTCCCGCTGCGCGAGCACACGAAGAAGTCCGAGACGGAGATCCGCCGGATCGTGCTCGAGAAGCTCGACATGACCGGTCTGAACGGCGCCGACAAGAAGCTGCCGGGGGAGATCTCCGGGGGTATGCGCAAGCGCGCCGGCCTGGCCCGCGCCCTGGTGCTCGACCCGGAGATCATCCTGGTCGACGAGCCGGACTCGGGCCTCGACCCGGTCCGCACCACCTACATCTCGCAGCTGTTCCTCGACGTCAACGCGCAGATCGACGCGACGTTCCTGATCGTCACCCACAACATCAACCTGGCCCGCACGGTCCCGGACAACCTGGGCATGCTCTTCCGCAAGGAACTGGTCATGTTCGGCCCGCGCGAGGTGCTGCTGACCAGCGAGGAGCCGGTCGTCAAGCAGTTCCTCAACGGCAAGATGCAGGGCCCGATCGGCATGTCCGAGGAGAAGGACTCCGCCCAGATGGCCGCCGAGCAGGCGATGTTCGACGCCGGCCACCACGCGGGCGGGGTCGAGGACATCAGCGGGGTGCCGCCGCAGATGCAGACGACGCCGGGGGTGGCCACCCGGATGGGTGCCGTCCGCCGCAAGGACCGGGTCATGGAGATCATGCACCGGCTGCCGCCGGCCGCGCAGGAGAGCATCATCGAGTCGCTGAGCCCGGAGGAGCAGCGCCACTACGGCGTGCGCCCGCACCGCGGCCAGCCGCAGCAGGTCGGGGCGCGCCCGCAGGGTGACGGCGTCCCGAACCAGCACCACGGGCAGCTGCCCGCCGACCAGGTGGCCCGGATCCCGGGCGGCGGCCAGCCGCCGAGACCCGGCACGCACCGGATGCCACCACCGCGCGACAACGGGCCAGGTGGCAGGTGAGCTCTCCCGCAACACAGGCGAAGATTCCCGGGATCGGCATGCTCCGCGAGACCGGGAACCTGTTCGCTCTCGGCCTGGACATCGTCCGCGGCCTGTTCCAGCGGCCCTTCCAGCTGCGGGAGTTCATCCAGCAGTCCTGGTTCATCGCGAGCGTGACCATCCTGCCGACGGCCCTGGTGGCCATCCCGTTCGGCGCGGTCATCTCGCTGCAGTTCGGCTCGCTCGCCCGCCAGCTGGGCGCGCAGTCCTACACCGGCGCGGGCTCCGTGCTCGCCACCGTGCAGCAGGCCAGTCCGCTGGTCACCGCGCTGCTGGTGGCGGGCGCGGGCGGCTCGGCCGTCTGCGCCGACATCGGCGCCCGGACCATCCGCGAAGAGATCGCCGCGATGGAGGTGCTCGGCGTCTCCGCGGTCCAGCGGCTGATCGTCCCCCGCACCCTCGCGATGATGCTGGTCGCGCTCCTGCTCAACGGCATGGTCAGCGTCATCGGCGTGCTCGGCGGCTACTTCTTCAACGTCGTGCTGCAGGGCGGGACGCCGGGCGCGTACCTGGCGAGCTTCTCCGCCCTCGCGCAGCTTCCCGACCTCTGGGTCGGTGAGATCAAGGCGCTGATCTTCGGGTTCATCGCCGCCGTCGTCGCGTCCTACCGGGGCTTGAACCCTTCCGGCGGCCCGAAGGGCGTCGGGGACGCGGTGAACCAGTCGGTGGTCATCACGTTCCTGCTGCTGTTCGTCGTGAACTTCGTGATCACCCTGATCTACCTGCAGATCGTGCCCGGAAAGCTGGACTAGCGCATGACGTTCCTCCAGGGCGCCAAGCGCGTCGTCAATCGACCCCTCCAGACGCTGGACACCCTCGGTGACCAGATGTCGTTCTACGGCCGGGCGCTCCTGTGGACGCCGCGGACGCTGCGCCGCTACACCAAAGAGGTGCTGCGGCTGCTGGCCGAGGTGAGCTTCGGCTCCGGCTCGCTGGCGGTCATCGGCGGCACGGTCGGCGTGATGGTCGGCCTCACGCTGTTCACCGGTGTCCTCGTCGGCCTCCAGGGCTACTCGGCGCTGAACTCGATCGGGACGTCGGCCTTCACCGGCTTCCTGACCGCGTTCTTCAACACCCGCGAGATCGCCCCGCTGGTCGCCGGGCTCGCGCTGTCCGCCACGGTCGGCGCCGGATTCACCGCCCAGCTGGGCGCGATGCGGATCTCCGAGGAGATCGACGCGCTCGAAGTCATGGGCGTACCGAGCCTGCCGTACCTGGTGACGACGCGGATCATCGCCGGGTTCGTCGCGGTCATCCCGCTCTACATCATCGGCCTGCTGAGCTCGTACCTCGCGTCGAGACTGGTCGTCATCTACATCTACAACCAATCGGCCGGCACCTACGACCACTACTTCGACCTCTTCTTACCGCCGCAGGACGTGCTCTATTCGTTCATCAAGGTGCTGCTGTTCAGCGTCCTGATCATCCTGTCGCACTGCTACTTCGGGTACCGGGCGACCGGTGGCCCGGCCGGTGTCGGCGTCGCGGTCGGCAAGGCCGTCCGGCTGTCCATCGTCACGGTGTCGATCATGAACTTCTTCATCGGGTTCGCCATCTGGGGAACCGACGTCACGGTAAGGATCGCGGGATGAGGGTGCTCCGGCGCAGGCTGCTCGGCCTGCTGCTCATCGCCGTGATGGTCGGCGGGGTGGCGCTGTCCATCGCGCTCTACGACAAGGCGTTCACGCCGGTCGTCACGGTCAAGCTGCAGGCCGACAAGATCGGCAACCAGCTGATCAAGCAGTCCGACGTCAAGGTGCGCGGGCTGATCGTCGGGTCCGTCCAGGACATCGTCGCCACCGACAAGGGCGCCGAGCTCACGCTCGCGCTCCAGCCGGAGTCCGCGAAGCTGATCCCGGAGAACGTCTCGGCGCGGTTCCTGCCCAAGACGCTCTTCGGCGAGCGGTTCGTCTCGCTGGAGATCCCGAAGGACCCGTCGGCGAAGACCCTCTCCACCGGCGACGTCATCCCGCAGGACCGCACGTCCAGCGCGGTCGAGCTGGAGCAGGCGTTCTCCCACCTGATGCCGGTGCTGCAGGCGGTCCAGCCGCAGAAGCTGTCGGCGACGCTCACCGCGATCTCGACCGCGCTGTCCGGCCGCGGCGACCAGCTCGGCGACACGCTGTCGCAGCTGGGCACCTACATCGGCGAGCTGAACCCGCACGAGCCGGAGCTGCAGCACAACCTCAAGGCGCTCGCGGAGTTCTCCGACCACCTGAAGGACGCGGCCCCGGACCTGGTGCAGAGCCTGGACAACCTGAGCACGACGACCCGGACCGTGGTCGACGAGCGGCAGAACCTGGCCACCCTCTACGGCAGCCTGACCCAGGCCTCGGTGGACCTGCAGACGTTCCTGCAGAACAACAAGGACAACATCATCTCCCTCGTCGACACCGCCCGGCCGACGGCCGAACTGCTGGCGAAGTACGCGCCGGAGTACCCCTGCGTGATCTCCCAGATGGCCGCCAACGTGCCGCTGATCGACCAGGCGCTGGGCAAGGGCACCGACAAGCCCGGCCTGCACGCGACCATCGAGATCATCGTGCCGCGCGCGCCGTACCAGGCGGGCAAGGAAGAGCCGCGGTTCGACGACAAGCGCGGCCCGCGCTGCTACGACATCAAGGACATCCCCAAGCCGTTCCCGTCCGAGCCGCCGGACGGCGCGTTCAAGGACGGCACGCTGCACCAGGCCGCGCCGAAGAGCGTCGGCGAGGGCCTCAACCCGGCCAAGTTCAAGGCCGACGCGGCCGGCAACGGCGGCAGCGGTGGTGACCTGGCCTACTCGACGGCGGAGCAGGGCTTCCTGGCCGACCTGCTCGGCCCGCAGCTGGGCATGAACGCCGCCGACGTCCCGGGCTGGAGCTCGCTGCTCGTCGGCCCGCTGTACCGGGGTGCGGAGGTGACGGTCAAGTGAGGGGCCTGCTCGCGCCGCTGATCAAGCTCGGCATCTTCGTGGTGGTCACCGTGCTGTTCACGACGATCCTCGGGATCAGCATCGCCAACATCAACACCACCAGCACCAACGCCTACAAGGCGCGCTTCACCGACGCGACGCTGCTGCTGCCCAACGACGACGTCCGCATCGCCGGCGTCCGGGTCGGGCAGGTCAAGGACGTCAAGATCGTCGACAAGCGCCAGGCCGAGGTCGAGTTCGAAGTGGACGCCGGGCGGACGCTGCCGGCCGGGGTGACCGCGCAGATCAAGTTCCGCAACCTGGTCGGCCAGCGGTACGTCTCCCTCGGCGAGGGCGAGAACTCCGGCGGCAAGACCCTGCAGCCCGGCGGCACCATCCCGCTGGACCGCACCACGCCGGCGCTGGACCTGACCGAGCTGTTCAACGGCTTCAAGCCGCTGTTCACCGCGCTCAACCCCGAGGACGTCAACAAGCTGTCCTACGAGGTCATCCAGGTCCTGCAGGGCGAAGGCGGCACCGTGGAGAGCCTGCTGTCGCACACGGCGTCGCTGGCCACCACGATCGCCGACAAGGACCAGGTGATCGGCGAGGTCATCGACAACCTCAACTCGGTGCTCGACACGGTCAACGCGCACACCCCGCAGCTCAACGACCTGATCGTCAAGCTGCAGCAGCTGGTGTCCGGCCTGGCCGCCGACCGCAAGCCGATCGGTGACGCCATCGAGAGCCTCGGCACCCTGGCCCAGACGACGTCCGGGCTGCTCGGCGAGGTCCGCGAGCCGCTGAAGAACGACATCAGCGCGCTCGGGAACCTGACGCAGCAGCTCAACAAGAACGAGCCGGAGCTGGAGCACTTCATCCAGTTCCTGCCGACCAAGGTGAGCACGCTGACCCGCACCGCGGACTACGGCTCCTGGTTCAACTTCTACGCCTGTGAGTTCTCCGGGAGCGTGAGCTTGCCGCCACTGATCAACGACGTCGCCCTGCCCCTGCTGCCGGCGAACCGGGCGAGGTGCCAGGGATGAAGTCCTTCCAGAAGCGCAACCCCGTGCCGATCGCGCTGGTCGGGATCGTCGTGCTGGCGCTCGGCTTCATCGCCGCGCTCAACTCCGACGACCTGCCGGTGATCGGCGGCGGCACCACCTACAGCGCCGAGTTCAGCGAGGCCTCCGGGCTGCAGAAGGACAACGACGTCCGGATCGCCGGCGTCAAGGTCGGCAAGGTCAGCGACATCGAGCTCGACGGCGCCTCGGTGAAGGTGTCGTTCAAGGTCAAGGACGCCTGGCTGGGCGACCGCACCAGCGCCGCGATCAAGATCAAGACGCTGCTCGGGCAGAAGTACCTGTCGCTGGACCCGCAGGGCGAAGCCGCGCTGAACCCGGGCACCGGCATCCCGCGGGACCGCACGATGGCGCCGTACGACGTGCTCGACGCCTTCCGCGGGCTCTCCCAGACCGTCGACAACATCGACACCAAGCAGCTGGCGCAGAGCTTCGACACGATCTCGCAGACCTTCGCCAACACCCCGGAGGACGTCCGGGGCGCGCTGTCGGGGCTGTCGAAGCTGTCGGACACGATCGCCTCCCGCGACCAGCAGCTGTCGAACCTGCTGGCCAACACCCGCGAGGTGTCGCAGACGCTGGTCGACCGCGACGCCGAAGTGCAGAAGCTCCTCGACGACGGCAACGACCTGCTCGGCGAGCTGGCCAAGCGCGAGGACGCGATCACCGCGCTGCTGAACGGCTCCCGCGAGCTGGCCACCCAGCTGCAGGGCCTGATCGACGACAACGACAAGCAGCTCGACCCGGTGCTGACCCAGCTCGACCAGCTGACGTCGATGCTGCAGCGCAACCAGGACTCGCTGGCCGAGGGGCTGAAGAAGTTCGCGCCCTTCATCCGCGTCTTCACCAACACCATCGGCAACGGCCGCTGGTTCGACAACTACATCTGCGGCCTGCTGCTGCCGTCGATGGGCCCGATCAACGAAGAGGGGTGCTACACGAAATGAGTGACACCCGCTTCGGGCAGGCCCTGACCAGGGGCTTCACCATCGCGATCGTGCTCGCGCTCGTCGTCGCCGGCGGGATCTGGTGGACCCTCAAGGACGCCGGCCGCAATCACCTGACCGCGTACTTCGCCGGCGCCGTCGGCCTGTACGAAGGCAACAGCGTGCGGATGCTCGGCGTCGACATGGGCACGGTCACCAAGATCCAGCCCATGGGCAACCAGGTGAAGGTCGAGTTCGAGTACGACCGCTCGGTCGCCGTCCCGGCCGACGCGAAGGCGCTCATCGTGGCGCCGTCGCTGGTGTCGGACCGCTACGTCCAGCTGGCCCCGGCCTACACCGGCGGCCCGCGGATCTCCGACGGCGCGGTGATCGGCCTCGACCGCACCGAGGTGCCCCTGGAGGTCGACCAGCTGGCGGCCAGCCTGGCCCGGGTCAGCGAGACCCTCGGCCCCAACGGCGTCAACAAGACCGGGTCGCTGTCGAACCTGCTGAACACCGCGGCGGCCAACGTCGACGGCAACGGCAAGGCCCTGCACGACACGATCACCAAGCTCGGCCAGGCGGCCGGCACGCTGTCCGGCAACAAGGACGACCTGTTCTCCACCGTCGAGAACCTCGGCAAGTTCTCGCAGACGCTGGCCGACTCCGACAAGCAGGTCCGCACCTTCGAGTCCCGGCTCGCCGACGTCAGCGGCTACCTGGCGTCCGAAAAGGACAACCTGGCCGCGACCGTGCAGCAGCTGGGCACCACCCTCACCGCGGTGCAGGCGTTCATCGACCAGAACCACGACCGGCTCAAGTCCAATGTGGACAAGCTGGCCGGCATCACGAAGGTGCTCGTCGACCAGCGCAGCTCGCTCGCCGAGATCCTCGACGTCGCCCCGGTCGGCCTGAGCAACCTGGTCAACACCTACAACGGCGCGGCGGGCACGCTCGACGCCCGGCCGAACCTCAACGAGCTGACCCAGCCGCCGCTGGTGATGATCTGCCGGCTGCTCAAGCAGGTCGGCACCAACAGCATCCCGGACGTGCTCGGCAACGCCTGCGAGAGCATCGCCGGCGTGGTCGACAAGGTGATCCCGCTGCCGTCCGTGGCGCAGACCGTGCAGGCCCTGCAGTCCGGCCAGCTGCCGCCGCTGCCGCTGCCCGTCGCCGGGCAGCTCTACGGAGGTGGCCAGTGAAGAAGCTCCTGACCGTCGGAGCGCTGGTGACGGCGTCCGCGCTGACGCTGTCCGGCTGTGCCTTCAAGGGTATCTACGACCTGCCGCTGCCCGGGGGCGCCGACCTCGGCGACCACCCGTACACGGTGAACGTCGAGTTCCGGGACGTGCTCGACCTGACCCCGCAGGCCGGGGTGAAGGTCGACGAGGTGCCGGTCGGCCGGGTCGAGAACGTCGGGCTCACCAAGGACGGCTGGCACGCGCTGGTGACGCTGCGGGTCAACGGCGACATCAAGCTGCCGGCCAACGCGATCGCCAACGTCAAGCAGTCCAGCCTGCTCGGCGAGAAGTACGTCGAGCTGGCCTCGCCGGGTGCCGACCAGGCCCACGGGAAGCTCGCCGACAACGCGACCATCCCGCTGGCCCGCACGAACCGCAGCGTCGAGGTCGAAGAACTGCTCGGCGCGCTGTCCCTGCTGCTCAACGGCGGTGGGGTCGACCAGCTCAACACGATCACCAAGGAGCTCAACAACGCCACGTCCGGCCGCGAGCCGGACATCAAGGCGTTGCTGGACAACGCGAACCAGCTGGTGACGAACCTCGACAAGCAGTCGAAGAACATCACCCGGGCCATCGACGGGCTGAACCGGCTCTCCTCGACCCTGAACGACCAGAAGGACAAGCTGGTCGGGGCGGTCGACAACCTCGGGCCCGGGCTCGGCGTGCTGGAGCAGCAGCGCGGCCAGCTGGTCACCATGCTGCAGGCGCTGGACAACCTCTCCGGCGTCGCCACCGACACGGTGAACAAGTCGCAGAAGGACCTCGTCGCCGACCTGAAGGCGCTGACGCCGACGCTGCAGAAGCTCGGCGAGGCGGGCAACGACCTGCCGAAGGCGCTGGAGATCCTGCTGACGTTCCCGTTCAGCGACCAGGCCGTCAACGGCGTCAAGGGTGACTACTTCAACCTGTTCGCGAAGGTGGACCTGAACCTGAAGAGCATCGTCGAGAACCTGGGCAACAGCCGGCAGAACGCCCTGTCCGGGCAGCTGCCGCTGGCCGGCCTGACCGGCGGGGTCCAGGGCACGCAGGCCAACCAGCCGCCACCGCTGCCGATCCCCGGCGCCGGGACGCAGTCCGCGCAGTCGAAGCCGGGGCTGGGCAACCTCTTCGGGCTCTTGGGAGGTGCGGGCTGATGCTGATCCGCCGGACGAAGATCCAGCTGATCGCCTTCGTGGTGATCTCGGTCGTCGCGATCGTCTACGCGCTGATCCGGTTCGCCGGGCTCGGCAGCGTGTTCGGCAACGACGGCTACACGGTGAAACTGCAGCTCAACGAGTCGGGCGGCATCTTCACGAACGCCGAGGTGACCTACCGCGGCTACAACATCGGCCGGGTCGGCGAAATGCGGCTCACCCAGACCGGGCTCGAGGCCGACCTGAACATCGACCCGTCGGCGCCGAAGGTGCCCGCGGACCTCGACGCCGTCGTCGCCAACCGGTCGGCGGTCGGCGAGCAGTACGTCGACCTGCGGCCCAAGGCCGACCAGGGCCCGTACCTGGCGGCCGGCTCGGTGATCCCGGCGACCAAGACGACCACCCCGGTCAGCACCGACCGGCTGATCGGCGACCTCGACTCGCTCGCCGCGTCGGTCCCGGTCGACTCGCTGCGCACGGTCGTCGACGAGTCCTACGACGCCTTCCGCGGCACCGGCGGCGACCTGCAGAAGCTGCTGGACACCGCGCGCAGCTTCACCACGACCGCGCAGCAGTACCTGCCGCAGACGATCCAGCTGCTGGACGCCGGCGGCCAGGTGCTGGACACGCAGAACGCCGAAGCGGCGAACTTCGCGTCGTTCAGCAAGAGCCTCAACGAGCTCACCGGCACCCTGAAGAACTCCGACGGCGACCTGCGCAAGCTCATCGGCATCACGCCGCAGGTGGCCGCGCAGGTCAGCCAGGTGCTGCAGGAGTCGGGCCCGGGCCTCGGCGCGCTGACGGCGAACCTGCTGACCACGGCCAACCTGACCGTGACCCGGCTCGACGGCATCGAACAGGGCCTGGTCACCTACCCGGCGCTGGCCGGGGCGGCGAGCAGCGTGGCGCCCGGCGACGGCACCGCGCACCTCGGCCTGGTGCTGAACCTGTTCAACCCGCCGTCCTGCACGAAGGGCTACCTGCCGTACTCGCAGTACCGCACGGGGAACGACCTCTCGGCGAAGCCGGCGAAGGAAGACGCGTACTGTGCCGAACCGAAGGGCAGCCCGATCAACGTCCGCGGTTCGCAGAACGCGCCGTACGGCGGGGTGCCGGTCGCGCCGTCGGACAGCGACGTCTCGGCCAACGCGAACCGGCCGGCCGAAGAGCTGGCCGAGGAGCGGAACACCCGGGGCGTTCCGGGCATCGTCGGCAGCCCCGGCGTCAGCCTGAACAGCCTGGGCTCGCTGCTCGGCCTGTCCTGACGGGGATTTGATGACCGTTACCTACTCTGGAGTGTCATGAGCACGGACGAGCCGGCCCCCTCGGCAGTGGAGGACGTGTCTTCGGCGGAGTCTTCCGGGACGCCGCCGAAGGACCCCTCGCGGACCCTGGTGCTCGGCGCCGGGGCGCTGGCGCTGGCCGCCCTGATCGCCGCGGCGTTCTTCGGCATCCAGTGGTGGGCGGCCGCGGCCGACGACAACGCCGGTCTGGCGGCCTCGCGCGAGGCCGTCGTCAAGGCGGGCACCAACGCGCTGAAGGCCTACACCGAAGTCGACTACACCGACCTCGACGGCTTCTTCGCCCGGCAGAAGGCCGTGTCGGACGACAAGATGGCGCAGCAGATCGACCAGTCGGCGCCGACGTTCCGCAAGGCGCTCTCGGACGCCAAGACGAAGGTCACCACGGACGTCCAGGACATCGCCGTCGAGGAGCTCGACGACCACGAAGGCAAGGCCAGCTTCCTCGCCGCCATCGCCACCACCGTCACCCAGGGGGACAAGAGCAGCGCGAAGCCGTTGCGCCTCGAAGTGTCGATGACCCGGGTGGGCGATGAATGGAAGCTGTCCGGGATCGACAGCGTCCCGCTCGTCGCGGCCGGCCAGTAGCGTCACCTCAAAGGAGCTCGTAGTGCCCCCCTCCCGCCGCCAGCCGCCTCGCAGCACTCCGACGCCGTCGCGGCGTCCCCGCGTGGCCGGGCTGCGCAAGCCCGCGACGGACGAGTCCGCCGCCGAGCGGACCGGCCAGCAGCCCGCCGTCCCGCCCGCCGAGACGCGGAAGCCGCGGCCGCGGCCGGCTCCGCGCCCGGTGCCCCGGCCGGCCGCCAAGCCCGCCGAACCGGTGGAGTCCACCAGCGGGCAGCTCGACACCGCGTCCGCCGAGGACACGCAGGTGTTCGCGGCGGTCGGCACCGAGGAGGACCCCCAGGTCGACGCGCTCACGGGTGAGCCCGCCGACGAGGCGGCCCCGGAACGGCCGGCGCCGCGGCGGAAGAAGCGGGACACCGGGATCGCGAAGCCGACCGAGGAAGCCGAGGTCGCGGTCGCCGCCGCGGACGAGCCGGAGAAGCCCGCGGGCTCGAAGGTGCCGAAGCCGTACCTGGTCGCCGGCGCGCTGGTGCTGGTCGCGCTGGTCCTGGGCGGGCTGGCGTACTGGTTCAAGTCCGAAGAGGTCAAGGTCTCCTCGGCGACGAGCAACACGGCGCTGCTGGACGTCGCGAAGACCGCCCAGGTCAAGGACGCGGTGTCGAAGGCGGCCGAGGCGCTGTTCTCCTACGACTTCAACAACATCAAGAAGACCGAGGACGCGGCGAACGACCTGCTCGCCAACGACGACGTCAAGAACAAGTACAACTCGCTGATGGGCGAGGTGAAGCGGCTGGCGCCGCAGCAGAAGATGATCGTGACGTGCAAGGTGACGCGCGCCGCGGTGATCATGCTGAACGGCGACCTGGCGAAGGTGATGGTCTTCGTCGACCAGACCTCGACCCGCACGGACACGAAGAAGACGACGGCGGGCACGGCCCAGCTCCACCTGAACGCCCAGCTGCAGGGCGACAAGTGGAAGATCACCGACATGGACACCTACAACGCGCCGAAGGTCCCGGCGGCGTCGCAGGCCCCCTCGTCGGCACCGGCTTCCCCGTCGCCGACGAAGTAGCGCTCCCCGAACTACCCACGTTGGTAATGGCTCCCGCCGGGCGGTGTGGGCGAGTCTGATCGGGCTTGGTCCGTGCAGGCGTCGTCCGTGATCGGTGGGAATCCATGCTCGAGGTGGCTCTGATCGGTGCGGGGCTCATCGCCCGGCTGCACCTGGAAGCGTGGCTCGGCGCCGGGGCCGCGGTGCGGGTGTACTCCGCCGACGGCCGGAGCGTCGAGCTGGCGCGGGAGTTCGGCGCGCAGTCCGCCGGGTCCCTGGCCGAGGCGCTCGACGGAGCCGACGCCGTCGACATCTGCACGCCGACCGCGAGTCACCACGAGATCGCCATGACCGCGATCGCCGCCGGCGTGGGCGTCGTGTGCGAAAAGCCCCTCGCCACCAGTGCCGAAGAGGCCGAAGAGATCGTCGCCGCCGCGGAAGAGGCGGGCGTCCGGCTCTACGCGGCCCACGACGTCCGGTTCGCCGCGCCCTACGCGCGGCTGCACGAGCTCGTCGCCGGCGGGAAGCTGGGGGAGGGCGCGATCGGCCGGTTCTCCTTCTCCGCCTACCACCCGCGGCCCTGGACCGGGACGGCCTCCGCGCGCTCGGGCGGCATCCTCACCGACCAGCTGCTGCACGGCGCCGACCTCGCCCACTGGGTCTTCGGGGACGTCGTCCGCGTGCACGCGTGCTACCAGGGCGACATCGCCACCCCGGCGCCCGAAGGGGCCGTCGCCACCGGGACCGTCGTGCTCACCCACGCCGGCGGCGCCATCAGCCAGGTCGTGAGCCGGTGGACCGCGACGCCGCGGCCACCGGTGCGGGTGGCCTTCCACGTCTCGGGCACCGGGGGCACGGTGAGCTACGACTCCGAGTGGCCGCAAGAGGTCCGGGTCGTCGACGGCGGCGCCGAGAACTTCGCCTACGGCGGCCCTTCGGTGTTCGCCACCGAAATGCGCGAGTTCGCCACGGCTTTCGCCGGCGGCCCCGAGCCGCGCATCGGGGCGAAGGACGCGCTGGCCGCGGTCCGGATCATCCACGCCGCCGCCGAGTCCGCGTGGACCGGCCGGGCCGTCGAACTGCCGGTGAGGGGAGCAGCGTGAAGGTCGCCATCCTGTCGTCCACGCCCGAAAACCACGCCAAGGCGATGCGCGGCCTGCCGGACGTCGAAGTCGTCGCCACGGCGAGCTGGGACGCGTTCGAGCCGGTCCTGCGGGCGGCCGAGGCCGGAGCGCGCGTGCTGTGCGAACACCCGGCGGCCGCGAAGGAAGCGGACCTGAAAGCCGTGGTCGACGCCGGCGGCGACCGGCTCACCTTCGTGTCCCCGGCCTGCCACGGCGAGGCGTTCGCCGTGGTGCGCAAGGGAATCGCCGACGGCGGTATCGGTGAGCTGACGACCGTCCTCGGCTCGGTGACCACGACGGCGGACGGCGTGCTGGGTGCCGCCGCGCCGTACCTGCTCGACCTGGCGGACGCCGTCCTCGGCGGTGAGCCGGCACGGCAGGTCTACGCCCAGACCAACATCGTCCTCAGTGGACGGAGTGGGGAAAGCGCGGCGGTGCTCACCGTGCGGTACCACAGCGGGAAGGTCGCGTCGTTCGACTGCCGCCGCAGCCCATCCGCGACGGGCCGGCCCGCCGTCACCTTCATCGGGGACAAGGGGAGCGTGCAGTACGACGCCGGTCCGCGGCTGCTCGACGGCGAGCGGCCGGAACTGGGCGGCGAGGACCTGCATGCCTTGCTGCTCAAGGACTTCCTGGGTGGCGGACCCGGGCCGGACGGCCAGGCCGCCCTGCGGACGTTCCGGATCGTGCAGGCGGCTTACGAATCGGCGCACACCGGGCAGCCGGTCGACCTGCCACCCGGCAGCTGACGTAGCTTCGTTTCGAAGGGGCTTTCTCCTGTGCCACAGGGGAAAGCCCCTTTTCGTCGGGTCCCGCCGGCCGGGCCGGAGGGCCCTACCAGAGTGAGGGATGTCGCCTTGCGGTGGCTCGCCTAGCCTGAATCGAGACTGGAAATGCTGCTCTGTGCTGGGAGATTCCCGAAATAGGTCGACCGAGAGGTGGAGGCCGCGATGAGTGCTACGCAGGTGAAAATTCTGTTGAGCGGTGGACCGGCCGAACTGGCTCTGGCGCACCGCAGCGTCGACGCTGCCGCGCTGGAGAACACGCTCAAGATCCGCCACGGCGCCGGGTACGAGCATTTCGTGCACGGCGGCGAATTCCAGGCCGTCGACGGCTGCGACATCGCGGTCTTCCGCTGGTCGCACCGCACGAAGATCGCCGAATAAGAACCAGCGGATCTCCCACGGGAAAGGTTTCCATGACCGACGCGATTTCCTTCGAGGTGCCGTGGGATCGGACCGACAAGTTCGACCCGCCCGCGGTGTTCGACTCTCTGCGCGAAGAACGACCGCTCGCGAAGATGGTTTACCCGGACGGGCACGTCGGCTGGATCGTCTCCAGCTACGAGCTGGTCCGCGAGGTCCTCAGCGACCTGCGGTTCAGCCACAGCTGCGAAGTCGGCCACTTCCCGGTCACGCACCAGGGCCAGGTCATCCCGACCCACCCGCTGATCCCCGGCATGTTCATCCACATGGACCCGCCCGAGCACACCCGCTACCGCAAGCTGCTGACGGGTGAGTTCACCGTCCGCCGCACCAGCCGGCTGATCCCGCGCGTCGAAGCCGTGGCCGCCGAGCAGATCGAGGTCATGCGGGCCAAGGGGGACACCGCCGACATCGTCATGGACTTCGCCAAGCCGCTCGTCCTGCGGATGCTGGGCGAACTCGTCGGCCTGCCCTACGAGGAACGCGACCGGTACGTGCCCGCGGTGACCCTGCTGCACGACGCGGAAGCGGACCCGGCCGAGGCCGCCGCCGCCTACGAGGTGGCCGGGAAGTTCTTCGACGAGGTCATCGAGCGGCGGCGGCAGCAGCCCCAGGACGACCTCATCAGCTCGCTCGTCACCGAAGACCTGACCCAGGAGGAGCTGCGCAACATCGTCACCCTGCTGCTGTTCGCGGGGTACGAGACCACGGAGGGCGCGCTCGCCACCGGCGTCTTCGCGCTGCTGCACCACACCGATCAGCTGGCGAAGCTGCGGGCGGAGCCGGCCAAGCTCGACGCCGCGATCGAGGAGCTGCTGCGCTACCTGACCGTCAACCAGTACCACACCTACCGCACCGCGCTGGAGGACGTGAAGCTGGAGGGCGAGCTGATCAAGAAGGGCGACACGGTGACGGTGTCGCTGCCCGCGGCCAACCGCGACCCGGCCAAGTTCGGCTGTCCCGCGGAGCTGGACATCGAGCGCGACACCTCCGGCCACGTCGCGTTCGGCTTCGGCATCCACCAGTGCCTGGGCCAGAACCTGGCGCGCATCGAGCTGCGCGCCGGCTTCACCGCGCTCCTGCGGGCGTTCCCCGGCCTGAAGCTGGCCGTCCCGGCCGACGAGGTTCCGCTGCGGCTGAAGGGTTCCGTCTTCTCGGTGAAGAAGCTCCCCGTCTCCTGGTGAGCGTTCTTCCCCTCGTATAGCCGAAAGGATCTGCGGCACAGTGCGCACCGATCTCATCAAGCCACTTCACGTCGCACTCCTGGAGAACGCGACCCGCTTCGCCGGCAAGGTCGCCTTCGCCGACGACCACCGGGCCGTCACCTACGGCGACCTCGAGGCGCGGACGCGGCGGCTGGCCGGGCACCTGGCCGGCCTCGGCGTCCGGCACGGGGACCGGGTCGCGATCTGCCTCGGCAACCGCGTGTCCACTGTGGAGAGCTACTACGCGATCCTGCGGGCGGGCGCCGTCGGCGTGCCGCTCAACCCCGGGTCGGCGACGGCCGAGCTCGAGCACCCGCTGACCGACAGCGGCGCCACGGTGGTCATCACCGACGCCGCCCAGGCGGCCCGGCTGCGGTTCGCGCCGCACGTCGAGCTGCTGGTGACCGGCGACGACGTCCCGGCGGGCGCGCACTCGTACGACGAGCTCGCCGTCACCGAACCGGCCGAGCCCGCCGCGGACGACCTCGGCCTCGACGAGCCGGCCTGGATGTTCTACACGTCGGGGACGACGGGCCGGCCCAAGGGCGTCCTGTCCACGCAGCGCAACTGCCTCTGGTCCGTCGCGTCCTGCTACGTCCCGATCCCGGGGCTTTCGGACGAAGACCGGGTGCTCTGGCCGCTGCCGCTGTTCCACAGCCTTTCGCACATCGCCTGCGTCCTGTCCGCCACCGTGGTCGGCGCCCGAGTCCGGATCGCCGACGGCAGTTCCGCCGACGACGTGATGCGGCTGCTCCAGGCCGAGGACACGACGTTCCTGGCCGGCGTGCCGACCACCTACCACCACCTGGTGCGGGCCGCCCGCCGGAGCGGGTTCTCCGCCCCGAGCCTGCGGATCGGCCTGGCCGGGGGCGCGGTCCTCGGCGCCGGGCTGCGGAGCGAGTTCGAAGAGACCTTCGGCGTCCCGCTGATCGACGCCTACGGCAGCACCGAGACGTGCGGGGCCATCACCATGAACCCGCCGGACGGCGCCCGGGTCGACGGCTCGTGCGGCCGGCCCGTGCCGGGTGTCGGCGTGCGGATCGTCGACCCGGAAACCGAGCTCGAGGTCCCGGCCGGCCAAGAGGGCGAGGTCTGGGTCAGCGGGCCGAACGTCATGCTCGGCTACCACAACAGCCCGGAGGCGACCGCCGCGGCGATGCGCGACGGCTGGTTCCGGACCGGTGACCTGGCGCGGCGCGACGACGCCGGCTACTTCACCATCTGCGGCCGGATCAAGGAACTCATCATCCGCGGCGGGGCCAACATCCACCCGGGCGAGATCGAGGCCGTCCTGCGCACGGTCGACGGCGTCGCGGACGCGGCGGTCGGCGGCGCCCCGCACGACACGCTCGGCGAGGTGCCGGTCGCCTACGTCATCCCCGGGCCGTCCGGGTTCGACGCGGGCGCGCTGATCGAGAAGTGCCGCGAACAGCTGTCCGCCTACAAGGTGCCCGAGCGGATCCACGAAGTCGCGCACATCCCGCGGACCGCGTCCGGCAAAGTCCGGCGGAACCTCCTCGCCGCCGAGCCCGCACAGCTGCGGTACGCCGCGGCCGAACACGAGGAACAGTCCCGGCAGGCCGACGAGGCCGTCGCCGCGGCGCTGCGGGCCCGGCTGTCCGCTTTGGACGAACGCGCGCAGGGCGAGCTCCTGGAAGACCTCGTCCGCACCCAGGCCACCGACGTGCTGGGGCAGCCGGTCCCGGCCGATCGCGCCTTCCGCGACCTCGGCTTCACCTCGCTGGCCATCGTCGAGTTGCGCAACCGGCTGACCGAGCACACCGGCCTCTGGCTGCCCGCCAGCGCCGTCTTCGACCACCCGACACCGGCGGCGCTGGCCGCCCGCGTCCGGGCCGGGCTCCTCGGGATCACGGCGCCGGTCGCCGAGCCGGTGGTGGCGGCCGACCCGGACGAGCCGATCGCGATCGTCGGCATGGCGTGCCGGCTGCCCGGTGGCGTGGCCTCCCCGGAAGACCTGTGGCGGCTGGTGGCCGAGCGCGTCGACGCCGTCTCCGAGTTCCCCGGCGACCGCGGCTGGGACCTCGACAGCCTGATCGACCCGGACCGCGAACGCGCCGGGACGTCGTACGTCGGCCAGGGCGGCTTCCTGCACGACGCCGGCCAGTTCGACGCCGGGTTCTTCGGGATCTCGCCGCGTGAGGCCGTCGCGATGGACCCGCAGCAGCGGCTGCTGCTGGAGACGTCGTGGGAGGCCCTCGAACACGCCGGGATCGACCCGATCGCGTTGAAGGGCACCGACACCGGCGTGTTCTCCGGCCTGATGAGCCAGGGCTACGGAACCGGCGCGGTGGCGCCGGAACTCGAAGGCTTCGTCACGACCGGAGTCGCGTCGAGCGTGGCCTCCGGCCGGGTGTCGTACGTGCTGGGCCTGGAGGGTCCGGCGGTCACGGTGGACACGGCGTGTTCGTCGTCGCTGGTCGCGATGCACCTCGCCGCGCAGGCGCTGCGGCAGGGCGAGTGCTCCATGGCGCTGGCCGGCGGGGTCACGGTGATGGCGACGCCGGGCTCGTTCGTGGAGTTCTCCCGCCAGCGCGCGCTGGCCCCCGACGGGCGGTGCAAGGCCTTCGCGGCGGCGGCCGACGGGACCGGCTGGTCCGAGGGCGTCGGCGTGGTCGTCCTGGAGCGGCTGTCCGTGGCGCGGGAGCGCGGCCACCGGGTCCTCGCCGTGCTGCGCGGCAGCGCGGTCAACCAGGACGGCGCCTCCAACGGGCTCACCGCGCCGAACGGCCTCTCGCAGCAGCGGGTCATCCGCCGCGCGCTGGCCGCGGCCGGGCTGGTTCCGTCCGATGTGGACGTCGTCGAGGCGCACGGGACCGGGACGACCCTGGGTGACCCGATCGAGGCGCAGGCCCTGCTGGCGACCTATGGCCAGGAGCGGGAGACGCCGTTGTGGCTCGGTTCGCTGAAGTCGAACATCGGGCACGCGCAGGCCGCCGCGGGTGTCGCCGGTGTGATCAAGATGGTGCAGGCGCTGCGGCACGAAGTCCTGCCGCCGACGCTGCACGTCGACGAACCGACTCGGGAAGTGGACTGGTCGGCGGGCGCGGTCTCGCTGCTGACGGAAGCTCGTGACTGGCCCCGGAACGGACGGCCGCGCCGGGCCGGCGTGTCGTCCTTCGGGGTCAGCGGGACCAATGCGCACCTGATCATCGAGGAAGCGCCCGCCGAGGAGCTGGTGCCCGCGCCGGAAGCCGCGGTGGTGCCGCTGGTCGTTTCGGCGCGGAGCGCGGCGGCGCTGGCCGGGCAGGCCGAGCGGCTGGCGTCCCTCCTCGAAGGGGACGTCTCGCTGACCGAGGTGGCCGGGGCGCTGGTGTCGCGTCGGGCGGTGCTGGACGAACGCGCGGTCGTCGTGGCCGGTTCGCGCGAGGAAGCCGTGACCGGGCTGCGGGCGCTGAACGCGGCCGGTCCGGGGACGCCGGGCAAGGTCGTGTGGGTGTTCCCCGGCCAGGGGACGCAGTGGGCCGGGATGGGCCGTGAGCTGCTGGACGAGTCCCCCGTGTTCGCCGAGCGGATCGCCGAGTGCGCCGCCGCGCTGGAGCCGTGGATCGACTGGTCGCTCCTCGACGTCCTGCGGGGCGAGGGCGACCTGGATCGGGTCGACGTGCTGCAGCCGGCCTGTTTCGCGGTGATGGTCGGGCTGGCTGCCGTCTGGGAGTCGGTGGGGGTCCGGCCGGACGCCGTCGTCGGGCACTCGCAGGGCGAGATCGCGGCCGCGTGCGTGTCGGGGGCGTTGTCCCTCGAGGACGCGGCGAAGGTCGTGGCCCTGCGCAGCCAGGCCATCGCGGCGGAACTCTCCGGCCGCGGCGGGATGGCTTCGGTCGCCTTGGGCGAGGGCGACGTGGTCTCGAAGCTGGTGGCCGGGGTCGAGGTCGCCGCCGTCAACGGCCCGTCGTCGGTGGTGATCGCCGGGGATGCGGCTGCCCTCGACGCGACCCTCGAAATCCTGTCCGGGGAAGGCATCCGGGTGCGGCGGGTGGCGGTGGACTACGCCTCGCACACCCGGCACGTCGAGGACGTCCGCGACACCCTTGCCGAGACCTTGGCCGGGATCGGTGCGCAGGCGCCGGCCGTGCCGTTCTACTCCACCGTCACGAGCGGGTGGGTGCGCGAAGCCGGGGTCCTGGACGGCGGCTACTGGTACCGGAACCTGCGCAACCAGGTCCGGTTCGGGGCAGCCGCGACGGCCCTGATCGAGCAGGGCCACACGGTGTTCGTCGAGGTCAGTGCGCACCCGGTGACGGTCCAGCCGTTGAGCGAGCTCACCGGGGACGCGGTCGGCACCTTGCGGCGTGACGACGGTGGCCTGCGCCGGCTCCTGACCTCGATGGGCGAACTGTTCGTCCGCGGCATCGACGTGGACTGGACGGCGCTGGTGCCGGCCGCCGGCTGGGTCGACCTGCCGACCTATGCCTTCGACCACCGGCACTACTGGCTCGAACCGGCCGAACCGGCATCGGCCGGCGACGCGCTCCTGGGCACCATCGTCAGCACGCCCGGCTCGGACCGCCTCACGGCCGTCGCCCGGTGGACGCGCCGGACGCAGCCCTGGGCGGTGGACGGCCTGGTGCCGAACGCGGCACTGGTCGAAGCGGCGATCCGGCTCGGCGACCTGGCCGGCACGCCCTTCCTCGCCGAACTGACCATCGACGCGCCGGTGGTGCTGCCGCCGCGCGGTGGCCGGGACTTGCAGGTGCTCGCCGGCGAACCCGGCGGCCGGTCGCGGCGTCCGATCGAGATCTTTTCCCGCGAGGCGGACGGACCGTGGACGCGGCACGCCCACGGCACCCTTGCTCCTCCCGCCGCCGCCGAGGTGACCGAACCGGCGGCGGCGGGAGTCGCCACCGACGTCACCGTCGACGGCCTGCGGGACGCGGACCGGTACGGCATCCACCCCGCGCTGCTGGACGCCGCCGTCCGCACGGTCGTCGGCGACGACCTGCTCCCGTCGGCCTGGACCGGCGTGTCCCTGCTGGCTTCCGGGGCCACGGCCGTGACCGTGACGCCGACGGCGACCGGCCTGCGGCTGACCGACCCGGCCGGGCAGCCCGTCCTGACCGTCGACGCGGTCCGGGGCACGCCGTTCGCGCCGGAACCGGGGACCACCGACGCGCTGTTCCGCGTCGACTGGACGGAAATCCCGCTGCCCACCGAAGCCGCGGCTGACTTCGTGCCGTACGAAGCCACCTCGGCCGAGGCGACGCTCGCCGCGCTCCAGGCCTGGCTGGCGGACCCCGCGGACACCCGGCTGGCCGTCGTCACCGGGGACTGCACCGAACCCGGCGCCGCCGCGATCTGGGGCCTGGTGCGCTCGGCGCAGTCCGAGCACCCGGGCCGGATCGTCCTGGCCGACCTCGACGACCACGCCGTGCTGCCCGCCGTGGTGGCGAGCGGCGAACCGCAGGTGCGGGTGCGCAACGGCGTCGCGTCGGTGCCGCGGCTGGCCCGGGTCGCGGCCCGGCGGGACGCGCGGCCGCTCGACCCCGAGGGCACCGTCCTGATCACCGGCGGCACCGGCACGCTCGGCGCGCTGACCGCCCGGCACCTCGTCACCACCCACGGCGTCCGGCACCTGGTGCTGGTCAGCCGCCGCGGCGAAGCGCCCGAGCTCCACGACGAGCTGACCGCGCTCGGCGCGTCCGTCACCATCGCCGCCTGCGACGTGGCGGACCGGGCACAGCTCGAAGCCGTCCTGCGGGCGATCCCGGCCGAGCACCCGCTCACCGCCGTCGTGCACACCGCCGGCGTGCTGGCCGACGGTGTCCTCACCGAGCTGACCCCCGACCGGCTCGCCACCGTGCGGCGCCCGAAGGTCGACGCTGCCCGCCTCCTGGACGAGCTCACCCGGGACGCCGACCTCGCCGCGTTCGTGCTGTTCTCCTCGGCGGCGGGCGTGCTGGGCAACCCCGGCCAGGCCGGGTACGCGGCCGCCAACGCCGAGCTGGACGCGTTGGCGCGGCAGCGCAACAGCTTCGGCCTGCCTGCCGTCTCCATCGCCTGGGGCTACTGGGCGGCGGTCAGCGGCATGACCGAGCACCTCGGCGCCGCCGACCTGCGGCGCAACCAGCGGATCGGGATGTCCGGCATCCCCGCCGACGAAGGCATGGCCCTGCTGGACGCCGCCATCGGCACCGGCGGCGCGCTGGTCGCGGCCAAGCTCGACGTCGCCGCCCTGCGCGCGACGGCGAAGTCCGGCGGCCCGGTGCCGCCGCTGCTGCGCGGCCTGGCCCCGCAGCCGCGGCGGACGGCGGCCAAGACCGCGTCGCTGACCGAGCGGCTCGCCGGCCTGGACGAGGCCGAGCAGGCTGCCGCCCTGCTGAACCTGGTCCGGCGGCACGCCGCCGAGGTGCTCGGCCACGCCGGCGCCGACTCCGTCCCTTCCGGACGGACGTTCAAGGACGCCGGCTTCGACTCGCTGACCGCGGTCGAGCTGCGGAACCGGCTGGCCGCCGCGACCGGGCTCACCCTGTCCCCGGCGATGATCTTCGACTACCCCAAGCCCCCGGCGCTCGCGGAGCACCTGCGCACCAAGCTCTTCGGCGACCGGGCGCCCCGCGAAGCCGAGATCGGGACCGCCGCGGCCGAGGAGCCGATCGCGATCGTGGCGATGGCGTGCCGGTTCCCCGGCGGGGTGCACAGCCCCGAGGACCTGTGGCGGCTGGTCGCCGACGGCGTCGACGCCGTCACCGAGTTCCCCGCCGACCGCGGCTGGGACACCGACCGGCTCTACCACGAAGACCCCGACCACGAAGGCACCACGTACGTCCGGCACGGCGCCTTCCTCGACGACGCCGCCGGGTTCGACGCCGCCTTCTTCGGCATCTCGCCCCATGAGGCGCTCGCCATGGACCCGCAGCAGCGGCTGCTGCTGGAGACGTCCTGGGAGCTGTTCGAACGGGCCGCGATCGACCCGACCACCCTGGCCGGGCAGGACATCGGCGTCTTCGCCGGCGTCAACAGCCACGACTACAGCATGCGGATGCACCGGGCCGCCGGCGTCGAGGGCTTCCGGCTCACCGGCGGCTCGGCGAGCGTCCTCTCCGGCCGGGTCGCCTACCACTACGGCATCGAAGGCCCGGCCGTCACGGTCGACACGGCGTGCTCGTCTTCGCTGGTGGCGCTGCACATGGCGGTGCAGGCGCTGCAGCGCGGCGAGTGCTCGATGGCCCTGGCCGGCGGCGTGATGGTGATGGGCACGGTCGAGACCTTCGTCGAGTTCTCGCGGCAGCGCGGGCTGGCTCCCGACGGCCGGTGCAAGGCGTTCGCCGACGCCGCCGACGGCACCGGCTGGTCCGAGGGTGTCGGCCTGCTCCTGGTGGAGCGGCTGTCCGAGGCCCGGCGCCGGGGCCACCAGGTGCTGGCCGTGGTCCGCGGGTCCGCGGTCAACTCCGACGGC
>NZ_MUMI01000134.1 GCF_002155975.1 Amycolatopsis kentuckyensis | reverse complement strand
GCGGTGGTGTAGCGCCGCCGGCCGCCGACGGTGCGCGGGACCGGCCCGACGAGCAGGCCTTCGCGCTCGTAGAAGCGCAGTGCGTGCACGCTGAGCCCGGTCCGCTCGGCCACCTCGCCGATGCCCAGGGACTCGGCCGTCGTCACCCCGCCCACCTCCGCGACTTGATCTAGACCTCGCTCTAGATCGTACGGTCGCCGGCATGACCACCACCGCTCAGCAGCCGATCGGCTCACCCTTCTCCGCCGCGAGCACCGCCGGCGACGTCCTGGCCGGGATCGACCTGTCCGGCACGGACGCCGTCGTCACCGGCGGGTATTCCGGGCTCGGCCTGGAAACCACCCGGAGCCTGGCGGCTGCCGGGGCCCGGGTCATCGTGCCGGCCCGGCGCCCCGCGGCCGCCCGCGCCGCGCTCGCGGGCGTCGACGGCTGCGAAATCGTCCCCATGGACCTGAGCGACCTCTCCAGCGTGCGCGCCGCCGCGGCCCGGATCGGCGAGTCCACCGGCCGGCTCGGCCTCGTGCTGGCCGTCGCCGGCGTCATGGCCACCCCGGAGCGGCGCGCCGGGCCCGGCTGGGAGCACCAGTTCGCCACCAACCACTTCGGACACTTCGCGCTGGTTTGCGAGCTGTACCCGCTGCTGGCCGCGGCCGGCGGCGCGCGCGTCGTCGTCAACAGCTCCGCCGGGCACACCCTGACCGACGTCCGCTGGCACGACCCGCACTTCCGCACCGGCTACGACAAGTGGCTGGCCTACGGGCAAGCGAAGACCGCCAACAGTTTGTTCGCCGTGCACCTCGACGCGCTCGGGCGCGGCGACGGCGTCCGCGCGTTCGCGCTGCACCCCGGGAAGATCATCACCGGCCTGCAGCGGGAGATGAGCCGCCGGGAGCAGGTCGACCGCGGCTGGATCGACGAGCACGGCACGGTGATCGGCGACGGGTTCAAGACGGCGTCCCAGGGCGCCGCCACCGGCCTGTGGGCGGCCACGTCGCCGATGCTCGAGGGCCGCGGCGGTGTCTACCTCGAAGACTGCGACATCGCCCGCGTTTCGGCGCCCGGCACCCCGATGGACGACGGCGGTGTCCGCGCGCACGCGATCGACCCCGGTTCGGCGGCCCGGCTCTGGGAGCTTTCCCTCGCCGCGACGGGTACCGTCCCGATCATCCGGTGAACCGAAAAAAGCCCGCCTGACCAGTGTCAGGCGGGCTTGATACCGCTGGTACCCCCGATGGGATTCGAACCCACGCTACCGGCGTGAGAGGCCGGCGTCCTAGGCCGCTAGACGACGGGGGCTTAGGATCTTCCCTGGTTTCCCAGGGGCTTTTCTGTTTTTCTTGCTGGAGAGAACTTACCAGAAGCGATTTCCCGCTTCGCAGGGGGGTCACTCTCCGCAGCTGGGGTACCAGGACTCGAACCTAGACTAACTGGACCAGAACCAGTCGTGCTGCCAATTACACCATACCCCAGTGAGGTACTGCTCCGGCTGGCCGGTTCAGCACCGCACGAGGAGAAATACTAGAGCACGCCGTTCCGGACGGTGAACGCGGGGGTGCCACTGGGCGCACCGCCGCCACGCTGGGCCGGGACGCCGATCGTCGCGTACTCCGAAACCAGCAGCTCAGGCAGCTCCGCGAGGCCGGCCACCGTGTGGACGCCCTCCGGGGCGCGCTCGCCGATGGTGTCGCGGTCGAGCCAGACCGCGCCCAGCCCCGCGTCGCGGGCGCCGATCGCGTCGGTGTCCAGTTTGTCCCCCACGTGCACCGCCTGGGCGGGCGCGCAGCCCAGGCCGAGGCACACCGTGTGGAACATCACCGGGTCGGGCTTGGCCACGCCGAGCTCGCCGGCGATGGCGACGTGGTCGAAAAACGGGGCGAGGCCCAGATCGGCGATTTTCTTCCGCTGGTGACCGCCCGAGGCGTTGGTCACCGCGGCCAGCATCAGCCCGGCGGCGCGCAGCCATTCCAGGCAGTCGAGGACGTCGTCGAACAGCTGCCAGGAGTGGTCGAGCAGTTCTCTTCGGCGGCGCTCGAACGAGCTCACCTGCTCGGCGTCGGCGCAGATGCCGATCTCGGCGAGGAAGCAGTCGGTGCGCCGCTGGTGCATCGTCGCGTAGTCGAGCTCCCCCGCGACGACGAGCGCGACGTGCTCTTCGGTGATGAGGTCCCACAGCGGCCACAGGTCGCCCCGGCCGGTGAGGATGTGGAGACTGCGGCGGATCGCGGCGGTGCAGTCGATGAGCGTGTCGTCGATGTCCAGGCACACCAGCCGGAGCTCGGGCGGCGCCCAGGGCTCGGACGCCGCCGCGGCGGGCGGGGCGGTTCGCGAAGGGGTCCGGGGTGCCAGGGCGAAATCCACCCAGTGAGGCTAGGGCAACCGCCGCGTTCGCGACGCTGCCAAAGAGGTGATTGCCGCTCCCCTGTTCCGGCGCACCGGCTCTACTCCCAGTTGGTGCACCGTCCCCGTTCGGTTATCCGGCCGCCCGCGCCACCGGCGTCCGCACCCACGGCGCGGCAATCGATTCCCCGGCAAAACCCCTTGTCCCGCTTGGGAATCCGCTCCGTCCACAAGGGCACCTCCGCATTCCGCCGCGGCGACCGCACCCGGCCGGAACACCTTCGACCAACTGTCGCGTTTGGACGGTTTCCGGCAACCGGGCCGCGGGCGCGCGGCCGTCGCCCGATCAGCGTATCTCCGGTCACACCCCTTGACGCCGATGCCGGGCGGGTGCATCCTCAAGTTATTCAACAGGCGATGAATAAGGGAGATGGTCGAGATGACCGAACGCACGAGCTGCGTCGTCATCGGTGGCGGGCCGGCCGGGATGGTCACGGGGCTGCTGCTGGCCCGGGCGGGTGTCGAGGTGACGGTGCTGGAGAAGCACGCCGACTTCCTGCGCGACTTCCGCGGGGACACGGTCCACCCCTCGACGCTGACGCTGCTCGACGAGCTGGGCCTGGGCGAGAAGTTCCACGCGCTGCCGCACAGCGAGCTGACCGCGGCGGGGTTCCCGCAGGAGAACGGCGAAATGATGAAGCTCGCCGACTTCACCCGGCTCAAGGTGGCGCACCCCTACATCGCGATGGTGCCGCAGTGGGACTTCCTGGACCTGCTCGCCGAAAGCGCGCGCAAGGAGCCGACGTTCGTCCAGCGGATGGAGACCGAGTGCACGGGCCTGGTCCGCGAGCGGGGCCGGGTGGCCGGTGTCACCTACCGCACGACGGCCGGGGAAACCGGCGAAATCCGCGCCGACCTGGTGATCGCCGCCGACGGCCGCTGGTCGTTGGCCCGCCGCGAGGCCGGGCTGGTGCCCCACGAGTACGACTGCCCGTTCGACGTCTGGTGGTTCCGGCTCTCGCGGCACGAAACCGAGGAGGGCGGCATGCTGCTGCCGAAGATGCGGGACCGCCGCTTCGCGGTGCCGCTCCCCCGGCCGGACTTCTACCAGGTCGCCTACCTGGCGCCGAAGGGGGACGACCTCCGCAGGCAGGGCATCGAGGCGTTCCGCGAGAACGTGACGCAGATCTGCCCCGAGTTCACCGACCGGGTGCACGAGCTGGCGACGATGGACGACGTCAAGTTCCTCGACGTGCGGCTCAACCTGCTGCGCCGGTGGCACGTCGACGGGCTGCTCTGCATCGGCGACGCGGCGCACGCGATGTCGCCGATCGGCGGCGTGGGCATCAACCTGGCGGTGCAGGACGCGGTCGCGGCGGCGACGCTGCTGGCCGAGCCGCTGCGCCGGGGCCGTCCGACGGAGGCCGAGCTGGCCAAGGTGCGTTCGCGGCGCTTGGCGCCGACGCTGCTGGTGCAGGGGCTGCAGCGCCTGATGCACCGGACCGTGGTGCGCGGTGTGATGAACGGCAAGCGCAACGGCCCGCCCGAGCCGATGATCAAGGCGTTCGCGCGGTTCCCGCGGCTGTCGTACTTCCCGGCCCGGCTCCTCGGCCTCGGGCTGCGGCCGGAACACGCTCCGGCGTACGCCCGGCGGCCGATGGAGCCGGTCTCGCGGGGTTAGACGCTCTCGACCGGGTTGGTCAGGGTGCCGATGCCTTCGATGGTGATCGAGACGCTCTGGCCGCCCTCGATCGGGCCGACGCCCTCGGGCGTGCCGGTGAGGATGATGTCGCCGGGCAGGAGCGTCATCACGCCGGAGACGAACTCGACCAGCTCGGGGATCTTGTGGACGAGGTCCGAAGTACGGCCGTCCTGCTTGAGCTCGCCGTCGACCTCGGCCCGCAGCGCGAGGTCGGCGGGGTCGATCGAGGTCTCGATCCACGGGCCGATCGGGCAGAAGGTGTCGAAGCCCTTGGCGCGGCCCCACTGGCCGTCGGCCTTCTGGAGGTCGCGGGCGCTGACGTCGTTGGCGATGGTGTAGCCGAGGACGACGCTCGCGGCGCGGGCAGCGGGCACGTTCTTCACCGGCTGCCCGATGACGACGGCGAGCTCGCCCTCGAAGTCGACGCGGCCGATGCCGGACGGGCGGCGGATGGCCGCGTGGGGCCCGATGACCGTCGTCGAGGGCTTGATGAACAGCATCGGCTCGCTGGGCACGTCGTTGCCGAACTCGGCCGCGTGCTTGGCGTAGTTGCGGCCGACGGCGATCACCTTCGACGGCAGGATCGGCGCGAGCAGCCGGACGTCGGCCAGCGGCCACCGCTTGCCGGTGAAGTTCGGCTGGCCGAAGGGGTGCTCGGCGATTTCGAGGACCTGGGCGTCGTCGCCGTCGCCTTCGATCGAGGCGAACGCGACACCACCGGGATGAGCAATTCGGGCTAGGCGCACGCCCCCAGTCTACGTGCGCCCCACCCGTGATTCAGTTCACGGTCGTGCTCTTGTGCACCAGCGCGTCGCACAGGGCCAGCCAGCTGGCCTCGACGATGTTGCCGTGCACGCCGACGGTGGTCCACTCGCGCTCGCCGTCGGTGCTCTCGACCAGCACGCGCGTCACCGCGTCGGTACCGGGGTGCCCCTGGAGGATGCGGACCTTGTAATCGGCCAGCTCCACACTGTCCAACCAGGACAGGTGCGGGCTCAGGGCTTTCCGGAGCGCCGCGTCGAGGGCGTGCACCGGCCCGATGCCCTCGGCGGTGGCGATGACGCGTTCGCCGCCGACGTGCACCTTGACCGTGGCCTCGGCCATGACCTCGCCGCCGGGGCGGTGGTCGAGCACCACGCGGTAGGACTCGAGCTCGAACGGCGCTTCGACGGGGACGTCGGCTTCCTGGCGCAGCAGGAGTTCCAGGGAGGCGTCGGCGGCCTCGAAGGACCAGCCTTCCGCTTCGAGCCGCTTGACCTTCGTGATGGCGCTCGTCAGCGCTTCGGGCCGGCCGGCAAGGTCGACCCCGAGCTCACGTCCCTTGAGCTCGAGGCTGGCCCTGCCGGCCATCTCGGTGACCAGTACCCGCATGTCGTTGCCGACGGAAGACGGATCGATGTGGTTGTACAGCAACGGATCCACCTTGATCGCGCTCGCGTGCAGTCCCGCCTTGTGGGCGAAGGCCGACGCCCCTACGTAAGCCTGGTGGGTGTAGGGGGCGAGGTTGGCGATTTCGGCAAGGGCATGGGAGACCCGGGTGAGCTCGGCGGCGCCTCCGGTCGGGAGGACGTCGAGGCCGAGCTTGGTCACCAGGTTTCCCGTCACGGCGAAGAGGTCGGCGTTGCCGGCCCGCTCCCCGTAACCGTTGGCGGTGCACTGGACGTGCGTCGCGCCGGCCTGCACCGCGGCGACGGAGTTCGCCACGGCGCAGGAAGTGTCGTCCTGACAGTGGATCCCGAGCCGGAACCCGGTCTTTTCCTTGATGCTCCGGACGGTTTCGGCGAGCCCGAGCGGCAGCTGGCCGCCGTTGGTGTCGCAGAGCACGAGGACGTCGGCGCCCGCGTGCGCGGCGGCGTCCAGGACCCGGAGCGAGGTCTCGGGGGAATACGCGTAGCCGTCGAAGAAGTGCTCGGCGTCGAGGAAGACCCGCCGTCCTTCGTTCGTGAGGAACTCGACGGTGTCCCTCACCATCGCACAGGCTTCGTCGACGTCGACGCGGAGGGCGCGTTCGATGTGCCGCAGGTCGGACTTGGCGACCAGGGTGACCACGGGTGCTTCGCTGTCGAGCAGGGCCCGGACCTGCGGATCGGCGTCGGCGGTGGTGCCGGCCTTGCGCGTGGCCCCGAACGCGACGAGGGCGGCGTGCTTCAGGTTCAGCTCGCCCTTCGCGGCCCGGGCGAAGAATTCGGTGTCCTTGGGGAGCGCCCCGGGCCAGCCACCTTCGATGAACCCGACCCCGAGCTCGTCCAGCAGCCGCGCGACGGCGAGCTTGTCCTGGACGGAGTAGGAGATGCCCTCCCGCTGCGCACCGTCGCGGAGGGTGGTGTCGTAGAGGTGGAAGGCGTCGCCGAGCGGGGTATCGGCGGGCTCCTTGCGGGTCACGGTCTTCTCCTAGCGTCTTCCTGGCGTTTCGAGGCAACAAAAAAACCTCCCGCATGGGTGCGAGAGGTTGCGCGCCGGGGGCTCTTGTGGAGCTATCGTCCGGCGCGCTCGTCGATAATGATCGCGAAGCTGGTCACGGTCGCATCATGCCACAGGGCTTCCGCGAAAGTCCACAAGCTGGGTCAAGCTCCCACCATCCGGGAAGACCCGGGGGGCACGAAAAAGCCCCGCACCCGGCGAGGGCGCGGGGCTTTCCCCGAGAATCAAGCAGTACGCACGTTCGAAGACACCAGAGCGGCCAGCCGGTCCCCGATGGCCTGCGTGGCCCCCGGTGAAGACTGGTCCCGCGTCGCCAGGTCGAACGCCACCGACGCCTCGATCCGCCGGGCCGCTTCCTTCTGGCCCAGGTGGTCCAGCAGCAGCGCCACCGACAGCACCGCCGCCGTCGGGTCCGCCAGCCCCTGGCCCGCGATGTCCGGCGCCGAACCGTGCACCGGCTCGAACATGCTCGGGTTGCGGCGGGTCATGTCCAGGTTGCCGCTGGCCGCCAGGCCGATGCCGCCGGTCACCGCGGCCGCGAGGTCGGTGATGATGTCGCCGAACAGGTTGTCCGTGACGATCACGTCGAACCGCGAGGGGTCCGTGACCAGGTGGATGGTTGCCGCGTCCACATGGGAGTACGCGACCGTCACGTCCGGGTGCTCCAGCGAAACCTCTTCGACGATCCGCGACCACAGCGAGCCGGCGAACGAGAGCACGTTGGTCTTGTGCACCAGCGTGAGGTGCTTCCGCGGCCGGGCCTCGGCGCGGTTGAACGCGTCCGCGACCACGCGCCGGACACCGAACGCGGTGTTGACGCTGACCTCGGTCGCGATCTCGTGCTCGGTGTCCTTGCGGATCAGGCCACCCGTGCCCGCGTACGGGCCTTCGGTGCCTTCGCGCACGACCACCATGTCGACGTCGCCCGCGTCGGCCAGCGGTCCCCGGACACCCGGGTAGAGCCGCGCCGGGCGCAGGTTGACGTGGTGGTCCATCTCGAACCGCAGGCGCAGCAGCAGGCCGCGCTCGAGGATGCCGCTCGGCACCGTCGGGTCGCCGACCGCGCCCAGCAGGATCGCGTCGTGCTGGCGGAGCTCGCCGAGGACCGACTCCGGGAGCAGCTCGCCGGTCGAGTGCCATCGGGCGGCGCCGAGGTCGTAGTTCGTGATCTCCGCCGTCGGTACTACCTCGCCGAGCACCTTCAGCGCCTCGGAGACCACCTCGGGCCCGATCCCGTCTCCTGGGATCACCGCGAGCCGCATCCACACACCTCCGTCGACCGGACCACCGGCCGCACCGATGGCCCACCGCAACAAAACGCCAGCAGCCGGAAGGTTACCGGCCGTAGACAAACCGCCGTAGCCGCACCACCCTTATGCCGCATCCTCCCGCAGGGTGAGACACCCAATCGGGTGAACGCAGACGGGGCGCCCCCGGCGGAAATCCGCCGGAGACGCCCCTGTTCCTGCACAAATCGATCTTGCCGCGGGCTAGCGGCGACCGGCCCCGATCGGCTGACGCTCGTTCCCCGGCCGAGCGCCCTGCGTCGCGTCCACCTTGACCACGTTCGCCCGGTTGCCCGCGGCGTTGTGGTGCTCGATGGCCAGCAGGCCGAGCGCGTTGTCGGCCGCGGCCGACGCCGCGTTCCGGGTGACGACCAGCGCCGTGCCCGGCTTCGCGACGTAGCCCAGCGCGGCGTCGCCGCCGCCCTGCACCGTGTAGCCCGGCGCGAGCGCGTCGAACGAAAGCGGCGTGCCGACGTAGTCGATCAGCCCGTTCGTCGTGCCCGGCGCGACGTAGAACCCGCTCACGCCCACCGTGTACGAGATGCGGTGGCTGTCGGCGTTCGCGTCGATGCCCAGCGCGGCCAGCGAAACCGGCAGCGTGAGCACGTTCGTGTCGAACACGTTGGTGTCGACGTCGCCGAGCTGGCCGTTGACCGCCTGGACGTCCACGGTCGGGAAGCCCGGGGTCAGCGCGACCGTGTTGGCCAGGAGGACGTCGGTCGACGTCGCCTTGGTCACGTAGGTCTCGAAGTCCGGCTGCCCGTCCCCGGTCGTGTCGATGTCGACGAACGGCGAGGTGTTGCTGCCGATGTTCGCCCAGTCACCCCAGGTGGACAGGCCGAACGCGAGGATCGCGTTCTCCGGCTCGCCCTGGGCCTTCGCCAGCGGAGCGGTCGAAGCCGCGCCGATGTAGCGGAGGTCGCCGCCCTTGGCCGTCTTGTTCAGCGTGCAGTCGGTGACCACGTCCGCGTCGCACTCGGGCAGCTGCGGGGACTCCGCCTGCAGCTCGAGCACGCTGATCAGCGAGCGGTACCGCTGCGCGCCGGTGCCCTGGTCGACGCCCTTGCCGGTCAGGTTGAGCACGGCCTGGGTGGCGTCCGGGGCGAACTTCACCGACGGCGGCGTCGAAATCGTCGATACCGGCTTCGGGGCGGCGTAGACCGACACCCGCAGCGGCACCTTGGCCCCGCTGACCGGGGTGAAGGCGACGCGCCCGGAGGCGTCGGCGACGAACTGGCGGGCCAGGCCGGCCTGGGTGGCCTGCATGGTCGGGTCCATCACCTTGCGCAGCGCCTTGGGGTCGGTGATCTTCAGCGTCACCTTGACCTTGGCGGTGCCGCGCGGGGTCAGCTTGACCGACGGCTTGTCCACTGTGTACTCGACGCCCGGCAGCGCGTTGACCGCCTGGTAGGCCACCGAGTACTCGGCGGGCGTGACGCCCTTGTTGACCAGCTTGAGCGTCTTCGACAGCGTCACCGGACCGGACGCCTCGACCGTGCCGAAGCTGACGCTGACCGCGCCCGGGTCGTCGACGACGTAGGCGAGCACCTGGTTGTCCAGCGCCGCCTTCGCGTCGATCCGGCCGCTGCCGACGCGCTGCGGCGCGTAGGTGTGGCCCGCGCCGTCGGAGACGTCGTGGCCGGCGGTGTCGATGACCGACGCCTTGACCTCTTCGACCGACCAGTCGGGGTGCGACTGGCGGATCAGCGCGGTGATGCCCGCGGTGTGCGGGGCGGCCATCGACGTGCCGCTCAGCACGGTGCGGCCGTTGCCGCTGCCGCGGAAGGCCGAGGTGATCGTGTCACCGGGTGCGGCGACGTCCGGCTTGAGCGCCGGGCCGCGGGTGCCGCGCGAGGTGAACGAGCTCGGCGTGTCCACGATCTTCTTGTCGTAGGTCTGGATCGAGGCGCGGCCGGTGCCGTAGAGCCGGACCTGCAGCGTGCCCGCGGTCAGCGCCGCGCGCACCGTCTTCGTGGCGGAGCCGGTGAACTGGAACATCGGGATCGCCGCGTTGCCCGCGATGCCGGCGCTGAAGTGCTCCAAAGTGGACGACAGCAGCGCACCCTTCGCCCCGGCCGCCTGCGCGTTGTTCGCGCGGGCCGCCGAACCGCAGGCGCGGGTCGAGTCGTTGTCGTCCCACTCCAGGAACACGAACTTGCCGGCCGCCTTCGCCTTGTCCTCGGCCGAGTACGGCGCGCAGCCCGCGGCGTTCGCCGCCGACAGGGCGACGACCGGCGCGGTCAGGTCCAGGGTGTCGTAGCCGGTGTAGTTCTGGCTGTACTGGCCGGTCTTCTGGCCCGCGGCCGTCGAGGGCGCCTTGACCTCGGCGGCGTCGCGCAGGATGCCCGCGTCGCGCGTGCTGGCGACGGTGAGCGCCTCGGGGGTGTTGCCCGGGGAGCCGGCGATGTCGTTGATGTCGCCGCCGTTGCCCGCGGAGATCACCGGGAGCACGTTGTTCGCGGCGAGCTTGCGCACGAACAGCGAGTCCGGGTCGTCCGGCGCGCCGAAGTCGGAACCGAGCGAGAGGTTGACGATGTCGAGGTGGTCGGTGAAGTCGCCGTCGCCGTCCGGGTCGAGCGCCCAGTCCAGCGCCTGCGAGGTGACGTTCGTCGAACCCGCGCAGCCGAACACCTTGATCGCGTAGAGCAGCGACTTCGGCGCCGTGCCCGGGCCGATCTGCATCGCGTCGACCTTCTTGGCGTCCAGCTTCTTGTAGTCGCCCTTGAAGGTCTTGCCGTCGGCGGTGACGCCGAAGCCGCCGATGGTGCCGGCGACGTGCGTGCCGTGCTCACCGCAGGCGAGCGGGTTCGGGTCCGGCTTCGGGGTGGTCTTGCCGGCCGTCGCGGCGTCGTAGTCGTCGCCGACGAGGTCGGTGCCGCCGACGACCTTGGCGCTCGGGAAGAGCGGGGTCGGCTTGGTGGAGTCGACGCTCTTGTAGGCGGCCTGCGTGCCGGGGCCGCCGAAGTCGGCGTGGGTGTAGTCGATGCCGTCGTCGATGACACCGACGCGGACGCCGTCGCCGAACCGGCCGGTCTGCTGCCAGGCGGCGAGGGTGTTGGTCAGCTGCTCGGCGCTGGCGTTGGTGCGGGTCTTCGGCACGACCGTGCGCACCGCGACGACGTCCGCCCGCTTCGCGACCTCGCGCAGCTTCGCGGCGTCGGCGGTGACGACCACACCGGGAACGGCGTTGGCGGTCTGCGTGACGACCTGCGGCTTGGCGTCGCCCGCGCGCAGCTGGCCGACGACGGAGTCCACGGCGGCGGCGGTGTCGGCCTTGGCGGCCTTGGCGGCCCGCTTGGCCTGTTCCTTGCCCTGCGGCTGCGCGGCGGCGAACGCGTCGACGGCCGGCTTCTTGGCCAGCTCGACGAACGCGGTGACCCGGCCCTGCGCGGCCCCCAGACGCGGCGACAGCTTCCCCTGCAGCTTCGCGTCGTCGATCTTGACGGGTGCGACGCCGTCGGCGAGAGGAGCATCCGCTGCGCTCGCGACCGGCGCCCCGAGCGCGGCCGCCAGAACGACGGCGAAGGCCGCCGTCGTGGCGCGCGCGGGGAGGCGGGATCTGCTCATGAGTCGGCCCCTTACTCGAGGTCTGGACCCGAACCTGCCTGCCGCTCCTGACACCCCCGACGGTGAAGCGCGGCACAGCGCCGTGCCCTCGACGACGCGTGGTTCGACCTCGCGCAGAGAACCTAATGCCCCAAAACACCTACTTACGTAGGCAAAGGACTCCGTTATGTAGTTGTGATTGCGCTCGAAGGCCCCCTGCCGGGTGACAGGGGGCCTTCGAAAGTGTTACGTCAGTTGAAGTCGACGGCACGGATCGTGTGCGCCCCGACCGAAGCCCCGATCGGCTCCAGGAGGTGCGCGTCGATGTGGCGGTCGACGCGCAGCAGCATCACCGCGTCCGAACCGTCGGTGGTCTGGCTGATCTGCGCGGCCTCGATGTTGATGCCCGCCTCGCCCAGCAGCGTCCCGACCCGGCCCATCACGCCCGGGCGGTCCGGGTACTCGACCAGCAGCACGGTGCCCTCGGCCCGCAGGTCGAAGCCGCGGCCGTTGACCTCGACCAGCTTCTCGACCTCGTCCAGGCCGGTGACCGACCCCGACACGCTCAGCACCGAGCCGTCCGAGTGCACCGCGCGCACCGTGACCAGGCTGCGGAACTTGGGGCTCTCCGGCTCGGTCTCCAGCTCGACCTGCACGCCCAGCTTCTCCGCCAGCTGCGGCGCGTTGACGAACGTGACCTGGTCCTCGACCACGCCGGTGAACACCCCGCGCAGCGCCGCCAGCTGCAGCACCCCGGTGTCCTCGTTCGAGATCTCGCCCTTGACCTGCACGGTCACCGACGTCGGCGACGTCGGGTTGAGCGCCGTCAGCAGCTGGCCCAGCTTCTGCACCAGCGACAGGTACGGGCGGACGTGCTCGCCGACCGCGCCGCCGCCGGAGACGTTCACCGCGTCCGGCACGAAGTCGCCGCGCAGGGCCAGCAGCACCGACTTCGCGACGTCGGTGCCCGCGCGGTCCTGGGCCTCGGCCGTGGAGGCGCCCAGGTGCGGCGTCACGACGACGTTCTCCAGCTCGAACAGCGGGCTGGACGTGGTCGGCTCGGTGACGAAGACGTCGACACCGGCCCCGCCGACGTGGCCCGAGCGCAGCGCGTCGGCCAGGTCCTGCTCGACGATCAGCCCGCCGCGGGCGGCGTTCACGATGATGACGCCCGGCTTGGTCTTCTTCAGCGCCTCGGCGTCGATGAGGCCCTTGGTCTCCGGCGTCTTCGGCAGGTGGATGGAGATGGCGTCGGCGCGGGTCAGCAGCTCGTCGAGGGTGACGAGCTCGATGCCCAGCTGCGCGGCGCGGGCGGCCGAGACGTAGGGGTCGTAGGCGATGAGGTGCGTGTCGAAGGCGGCGAGGCGCTGGGCGAACAGCTGGCCGATCTTGCCGAGGCCGACCACACCGATGGTCTTGCCCTGCAGCTCGACGCCGGAGAACGAGCTGCGCTTCCACTCGCCGCCGCGGAGGCTCTGGTCGGCGGCCGGCACGCGGCGCGCGACCGCCAGCAGCAGGGCGACGGCGTGCTCGGCGGCGGAGACGATGTTCGACGTCGGCGCGTTGACGACCAGGACGCCGCGCTCGGTCGCGGCGGGCACCTCGACGTTGTCGAGGCCGACACCGGCGCGCGCGACGACCTTCAGCTGCGTGGTGGCCGCGAAGACCTCGGCGTTCACCTGGGTGGCGGAGCGGACCAGGAGCGCGTCGGCGCTCTTCACCGCCTCGAGCAGCGCGGACCGGTCCGTGCCGTCGACGTGCCGGACCTCCACCTCGTCACCGAAGACACTCAGCACGGAGGGGGCGAGCTTCTCCGCGATGAGGACGACGGGTTTGCTGGGCTTGCTCACGATGCGGCTCCCACTATCTGGTCATTTCCAGGACGCTCTGTGTCGACAAACGGTCATTGCACGTCGTTGTGCCCCGGTCGAGCCGGAGTTTAACGCGCAGGTGCGCCCCGTGGCGTCCCCCGGTGTTAACTCGCCCGTAATCCTTCGAAAACAAGAGCCAGCAGGCGTTGCATGCCCCCTCCGCCGGACAGGTGCCCGCCCGCCCAGGATGCGGCGTGCAGCAACAGAAGCAGCTCCTCCGCGGTGACGTCCGGACGCAGTTCGCCCGCGTGCTTCGCGCGTTCCACCAGCTGGGAACCGACCTCGCGCATCGCATGGCAGGATTCGTACAACCGGGACGATTCGTCGTTCAGCGCGTCGGCGGTGAGCTCGACCAGGCCGCGGAAGGTCCCGGTGGCGTCCCCGAGCCCGGCGAGCCACGAGTGCAGGGCGTTCAGCGGCTCGGGGTGGGTGAGCAGTTCGCGAGCCCGCTCGGCGTGGGCGTCGAACCGGGCGCGCAGCAGCGTCTCGAGCAGCGCGTCCCGGGTCGGGAAGTGCCGGTAGAGCGTGCCGATGCCGACCCCGGCGCGGCGCGCGATGTCTTCCAGGGACGCCTCGACGCCGTGCTCGGCGAAGGCGCGCTGGGCCTCTTCGAGGAGGCGCTCGTAGTTGCGGCGGGCGTCCGCGCGCATCGGTTTGACGTCGGTCATCGCACTCCCGACCCTACCGGGTAGCCAATCGGAGGCAGCCTCCGTATATTAACCGGAGGCTGCCTCAGCTTACTGGAGGGAACTCGAGGATGACCTTGATCGAAGACACCCGGGCGCGGCTCGGCGCGATCGGCGCCTGGCTGCCGAGCGCGCCACTGGCCCCGCCACCGGACGTCGAGCGCGCGGCGACGCGACGGCTCGCCGACGCCGGCTACCGCTCGGTCTGGAGCGGCGAAGGACCCGGCACGAGGGAGGTGTTCGCCCACTTCGGCGACCTCCTGGCCACCGTGCCGGACGTCGTGCTCGGCACCGGTATCGCGAACCTGTGGGCCCGGCGCGGGACGACCGCGCAGAAAGGCGGCGCGACGCTCGCCCAGGCCCACCCGGGCCGGTTCGTGCTCGGCATCGGCGCCGGGCACGCGGTCCAGGCGGCGAAGCTCGGCGAGGACTACCGCCCGATCGACCGGATGCGCGCCTATCTGTCCGAAATGGACGCCACGGCCGCCGAAAACCCCGCTCCCGTCCCGTTTCCCCGGGTCCTGGCCGCCGTCGGGCCGAAGATGCTGGCCCTCTCCCGCGACCACGCGGACGGCGCGCACCCGTTCGCCCAGCCGGTCTCGCACACGCCCTACGCCCGCGAGATCCTCGGGCCGGACAAGCTGCTGATCCCGCAGCAGACCGTCCTGCTCGGTACGCGCGAGGACGCTCGCGAAAGCGTCCGCCGCCGGGTGGCGCAGTCGCGCCAGTACGCCATCACCGTCTACCTGGCGGGCTGGAAACGGCTCGGCTACACGGATGCCGACATCGCCGGGCCGAGCGACCGGTTCGTCGACGACCTCGTTCTCTGGGGTGACGCGGCGACCATCGCGAAGCGCCTCGGCGAACTCCTCGACGCGGGCGCGGACCACGTGCTGCTGACGCCGTCCGCTCCCGCGTTCGAGTCCACTGTGGAAACCCTGCTCGAACTGGCTCCGGAGGTGACCCGATGAGCGTCGGGATCTGGCGGTTCTTCGACGGCGCCCCGGTCGGCGCGCTCCGCGAAACGGCCGCCGAGGTGGAGGAACTCGGCTTCGACGCGATCTGGTTCGGCGAGTACGCCGGCCGGGAAGCGTTCACCCAGGCGGCACTGCTGCTCGCGGCGACGTCCCGGCTCACCGTCGCCACCGGGGTGGCGCGGTTCGACCAGCGCTCCCCGCTCGCCGCGGAAGGCGCCATCCGGGCGCTGGGCGAGGCGTACCCGGGCCGGTTCATCGCCGGTCTGGGCGGGCACCGGCCGGGCGCGCGGCCGCTGACGGCGCTGCGCGAATACCTCGACGGGATGGACGCGGCCGAGCTGCCGGGCCTCCCCCAGCCGTCGCCGCGGCCACGGCGGGTGCTCGCGGCGCTGGGCCCGAAGCTGCTGGACCTGGCGGCCGAACGCGCCGACGGCGCCCACCCGTACTTCGTGCCGCCGGAGCACACCGCGATGGCGCGCGAGCGGCTCGGGCCGGGCAAGTATCTCGCCGTCGAGCAGGCGGTCCTGCTCGACCCGGCGCCCGAGGTGGCCCGGGAGCACGTCGACGGGTACGTGCGGCTCGCGCGGCACCACCAGGAGAACCTGCGCCGGCTCGGGTTCACCGACGACGACCTCGCCGACGGCGGCAGCGACCGCCTGGTCGACGCCATCGTGGTGACCGGGGAACAGGCGATCGCGGACCGGATCCGGGCCCACCTCGACGCCGGCGCCGACCACGTCTGCGTCCAGGTCCTGGCGCGCACGGAGAAGTCCTACCGCAGGCTGGCCGATCTGCTGCCCTGACCGGGGTACGCTGGCGGGGCGCGGCAGGGGCCGCGTCCCGTCCGCGGAAAGGGCCGAGCCCACCCCCGCTTCACCGCACCACCAGCTCCGCACCTTCTTTCCTGCCCGGTGCCGGCGGACCACGGGCGACGAGGGAAGGAGGCACCATGGGCACGCTGCCCGCGAAACCCAGCCTGGACCAGTTGCGCAAGCGCGCGAAGGAACTCGCGCGCGCCGAGGGCGTCAAACTCGCCGAGGCGCAGTTCCGGATCGCGCGGGACCACGGCTTCCCGAGCTGGCCGAAACTCCGGGCGTACGTCCGGCGCGTCACCGAACACGGCGAGCACCTGCAGCACCCGTACCACCAGGACGTCGGCTACTACGCCGAGCGCGCGCTCGGCCTGCTCGCCTCGGCCGAGGACGACACGCCCGGCGCGAAGGAGCCGTTCGCCCGCTGGAACCAGCCGCTCACCCGGGACGGCGCCCGGGCGGTCGTCGCCCGTGAGCACGGTTTCGGTTCCTGGAAAGCACTCCGCGACCACGTCAAGTCCCTTGTGGACAGTGGCGAGCCGTTCGCCCGCGCGTACCGGGCGATCGAGGACCGGGACCCCGGGCGGCTCGAAACGCTCCTGGACGAGTTCCCCGGGCTCGTCGACGCCCGCGGCACCAACGGCAACGACCTGCTCGGCATGGCCGGCGCCACGCACGACGAGCGGCTCAGCCGGATCCTCCTCGACCACGGCGCCGACCCGGCCCGCGGCAACGTCCACGGCTGGACACCCCTGCACCAGGCCGCCTACAGCAACCTGCCGCTCCTGCTCGACCTGCTCCTGCGGCACGGCGCCCCCGTCGACGTCTCGGCTCGCGGCGACGGCGGCACTCCCCTGGTCGTCGCCCTGTTCTGGGGCCACCGCGAGGCCGCCGGGAAACTGGCGGTGCACAGCCGCGCGCCGGGCAACCTGCGGGTCGCGGCCGGGCTCGGCGACCTCGATGCCGTCGAGGAACTCCTGAGGTCGGGCCGCGGCGGCGCCCACCGCGGCTTTTACCGTCCCCACAGCGGTTTCCCGGCCTGGCAGCCGACGGACGACCCCGCCGAAGTCCGGGACGAAGCCCTCTCCTGGGCGGCCCGCAACGATCGCGCCGACGCACTCAGGGTGCTCGTCGCGAGGGGCGCCGACGTGGACGCCGACGTCTACCGCGGCACGGCGCTGGCCTGGGCGGCAGCGTCGGGCAAGCTCGACGCCGTCCGGACGCTCCTCGACCTCGGCGCCGACGTGAACTTCCCCGGCACTTTCGGCGGCCCGAACCACGGCGAGCGCGTCACGGCCCTGCACCTCGCCGCCCAGTCCGGGCACCTCGACGTCATCCGCGTCCTCGTCGAAAACGGCGCCGACCGCGGCGCGCGGGACGCGATCTTCGGCAGCACCCCCGCGACGTGGGCGGAGGTGTGCGGGCAGCCGGCCGCGCAGGACCTGCTCCGGTAGACAACCGGAGTCGGTAGTCCGTATCGTCGTAGGCGGACTATCGACTCCGTTTTGCTCACTGGGAGGACCTCATGAACTCACCCCGCGAGGTGTTCGCCGCGCTGTCCGACGGCATCAGCGAAGGGAGGTGGGAGGAGCTTTCCGCGCTCTACGCCGAAGACACCGTCGTCGAACACCCCCAGGCCGTGCCGCGGCCCACCCGCATCACCGGCCGCGCGACGGTCCACGAACGGTTCACCGGCGCCCTCGCCGGCGCCCTGCGGCTCAAGCGCCGGAACGTCGTCGTGCACGAGACGACGGATCCCGAGGTGATCGTCGCCGAGTACGACTACGACGCCGAATCCGTGGCGACCGGGCGGACCATCCCGACGGCCAACATCCAGGTGCTGCGCGTGCGGGACGGCCTGATCGTCCACTCCCGCGACTACCACGACTACCTGCGGCTCGCGGTCATCCGAGACGGCGTCGACCAGCTGGTCGAGGCCTACGAGCAGGCGCCGCCGCGCGAACTGTCCCCGGTCACGCCGGAGAGCTCGGACACGGTGTTCGAGCGCCTCGTGCACGGCGTCGCGGCCGGGCGCTGGGAGGAGCTGCCGGAGCTGTACGCGGAAGAAACGCACGTCACGCACCCGTTCCAGCCGGGCTCCGAGGTCGTGCGCACCCGAGACGAGCTGCGGGCGCACTTCGCGGCGGGCAAGGCGCTGAACCCGGGGTTCTCGGTCGCGGACCTGGTCACCTACCAGGGCACCGATCCGGAAGTGCTGATCGGCGAATTCGCCTACCAGGGCAGCCACGGCGGGAAACCGGTGCGGATCGCGAACATCTTCGTCATGCGGATCTCCGGCGGCTTGATCGTCGAATCCCGCGACTACGGCGACCACCTCGGCATCGCCGGCGACCTCGGGCGGATTCCCGAACTGGCCGCGAAACTCCGCTAGGTCTCGGGCAGGTCGAACTCGCCGTCCCGGACGCCCTTGAGGAACGCGTCCCATTCCGACGGGGTGAAGACCAGAACCACCCCGCCGGGATCCGTCGACTTCCGCATCGCGACGTAGGTCACGCCGTCGGTGTGCGGCACGAAGGCGTACTCGACGACCTCGTCGAGGGTGACGCCCGCAGGTTCACCCCGGATCCACTCGGCCCGCGAAAGGTCGAGGTGGTGCCGGATGTGCTCCTTGTCATCGGTCATGCGGCCAGCGTAACGAGACACCGAAGGGGACGCCCGGCAGCGAGCGTCCCCTTCGGTGACGGGCAAAACGTCAGGCGGTCTCGGTGATCGGCCGGTCCACCCACGACATCAGGTCGCGCAGCTTCTTGCCGGTCGCCTCGATCGGGTGCTGGTTGCCCTGCTCCTCGAGCTTGGTGAAGTTCGGCCGGCCGGCCTCGTCCTCGGCGACCCACTCGCGGGCGAACGTGCCGTCCTGGATCTCGCCGAGGATCTTCTTCATCTCTTCCTTGACCGCCGGCGAGATGACGCGCGGGCCGCGGGTCAGGTCGCCGTACTCGGCGGTGTCGGAGATCGAGTAGCGCTGGCGCGCGATGCCGCCCTCGTACATGAGGTCGACGATCAGCTTCAGCTCGTGCAGCACCTCGAAGTAGGCGATCTCCGGGGCGTAGCCGGCCTCGGTGAGCACCTCGAACCCGGTCTGCACCAGCGCGGACGCGCCACCGCAGAGCACGGCCTGCTCGCCGAAGAGGTCGGTCTCGGTCTCCTCGGTGAACGTCGTCTTGATGACACCGGCGCGGGCGCCACCGATGGCGGCCGCGTAGGAGAGGGCGAGCGCCTGGGCGTTGCCGGAGGCGTCCTGCTCGACCGCGATGAGCGCCGGGACGCCCTTGCCGTCGACGAACTGGCGGCGGACCAGGTGGCCCGGGCCCTTCGGGGCGACCATGGCGACGTCCACGTTGGACGGCGGCTTGATCAGGTCGTAGCGGATGTTGAAGCCGTGCCCGAAGAAGAGCGCGTCGCCATCCTTGAGGTTCGGCGCGATGTCCTGCTCGTAGATGAAGCGCTGCTTCGTGTCCGGCGCCAGGATCATGATCAGGTCGGCCTCGGCCGACGCCTCGGCCGGGGTGAGCACGCGCAGGCCCTGCTCCTCGGCCTTCGCCCGCGACTTGGACCCCTCGGGCAGGCCGATGCGGACGTCGACGCCGGAGTCGCGCAGGCTCAGCGAGTGGGCGTGGCCCTGGCTGCCGTAGCCGATGACAGCGACCTTGCGCCCCTGGATGATCGAGAGGTCGGCGTCGTCGTCGTAGAAGATTTCCACTGCCATGGGGGTTACTGCTTCCTTTCCTGACTTACAAAGTTTCTAGCGGGGCGAAGTAGCGGTGATCGAGCGCGCTCCGCGACCCACCGCGACCATGCCGGACTGCACGAGCTCGCGGATGCCATAAGGCTCCAGCATCCGCAGCAGCGCACCGATCTTGTCGGACGTCCCGGTGGCCTCGACGGTGAGTGCCTCGGGAGAGACGTCCACCACCTTGGCCCGGAAGAGCTGGACGGTTTCGAGGACCTGGCTGCGCACAGTGTTGTCGGCGCGAACCTTCACCAGCAGCAGTTCACGCTGCACGGCGGTCGACTGCTCCAGCTCGACGATCTTGATCACGTTGACCAGCTTGTTGAGCTGCTTCGTCACCTGTTCGAGCGGTAGCTCTTCCACGGCGACCACGATCGTCATGCGGGACACCTCGGGGTTTTCCGTGGGCCCGACGGCGAGGGACTCGATGTTGAACCCGCGGCGGGAGAACAGGCCCGAGACGCGCGCGAGCACACCGGGCTTGTTCTCGACCAGGACACTCAGCGTGTGAACGGTCATCTCAGTGCTCGCCACCTTCCGCGGCGGCTTCCGTGGTCTCCACCGAAACCTCGTCGTCGTCGAACAGCGGCCGGATGCCCCGGACCGCCATGATCTCGTCGTTGCCGGTGCCGGCCGCGACCATCGGCCACACCTGGGCATCCTTCCCCACCACGAAGTCGATCACGACGGGGCGGTCGTTGATTTCCATCGCGCGGCGGATGGTGGCGTCGACGTCCTCGCGCGTCTCGCACCGCAGGCCGGCGCAGCCCAGCGCCTCGGCCAGCAGCACGAAGTCCGGGATGCGGTGCTTGTGCGTCCCCAGGTCGGTGTTGGAGTACCGCTCCGAGTAGAAGAGGTTCTGCCACTGCCGGACCATGCCCAGGTTGCCGTTGTTGATCACGGCGACCTTGATCGGCGCGCCCTCGATGGCGCAGGTGGCCAGCTCCTGGTTGGTCATCTGGAAGCAGCCGTCGCCGTCGATCGCCCAGACGGCCTTGTCCGGGACGCCGAACTGCGCGCCCATCGCGGCGGGCACCGCGTAGCCCATGGTGCCGAGGCCGCCGGAGTTGATCCAGGTGCGCGGGTTCTCGTACTTGACGAACTGCGCGGCCCACATCTGGTGCTGGCCGACACCGGCGGCGTAGACGGCGTCCGGGCCGACGAGCTCGCCGATCCGCTCGATGACGTACTGCGGCGACAGCGAACCGTCGTCGGGCCACTCGTAACCGGCCGGGTAGGTCTTGCGCCAGTCGTCGGCCTGGGTCCACCAGTCGGCCAGGTCCGGCTGCCCGCCGTGGTCGAACTCCGCCTTCACGGCGGTGATCAGCTCGCCGATGATCTCCTTGCAGTCGCCCACGATCGGGACGTCGGCCTTGCGGTTCTTGGAGATCTCGGCCGGGTCGATGTCGGCGTGCACGACCGCGGCGTCCGGCGCGAACGACTCCAGCTGGCCGGTGACGCGGTCGTCGAACCGGGCGCCGAGCGCGATCAGCAGGTCGGCGCGCTGCATGGCGGCGACCGCGGCGACCGAGCCGTGCATGCCCGGCATGCCGAGGTGCTGCGGGTGCGAGTCGGGGAACGCGCCGCGCGCCATCAGCGTGGTGACGACGGGGATGTTCGTCAGCTCGGCGAGCTGCTTCAGCTGCTCGTGCGCTTCGGCCTTGATGACGCCGCCGCCGACGTAGAGCACCGGGCGCCGCGACTTCGCGATCAGCTTCGCGGCTTCGCGGACCTGCTTGCCGTGCGGGCGCAGCGTGGGGCGGTAGCCCGGCAGCCGCAGCTCCGTCGGCCAGGAGAACGAGGTCATCTCCTGCAGCACGTCCTTGGGGATGTCCACCAGGACCGGGCCGGGTCGGCCGGTGCTCGCCAGGTGGAACGCCTCGGCGATGGTCCGCGGGATGTCCGCGGGGTCGGTGACGAGGAAGTTGTGCTTGGTGATCGGCATGGTGATGCCGCAGATGTCGGCTTCCTGGAACGCGTCGGTGCCGATCAGCGCGCGGGACTGCTGGCCGGTGATGGCCACGACCGGGACCGAGTCCATGTTCGCGTCGGCGAGCGGGGTGACCAGGTTGGTCGCGCCCGGGCCCGAGGTGGCCATGCAGACGCCGACCTTGCCGGTGGCCTGCGCGTAGCCGGTGGCGGCGTGCCCGGCGCCCTGTTCGTGGCGGACCAGGACGTGCCGGACCTTCGTCGAGTCGAGGAGCGGGTCGTAGGCGGGCAGGATGGTGCCGCCCGGAATCCCGAAGACCACCTCGGCGCCGACGGCCTCGAGCGAGCGCACGAGGGACTGGGCGCCGGTGACGCGCACCGGCGTTCCCGCCGGAGGTGCCGGCTTCGGACGTGCTCCGGGCGTTCCGGGCGTCGGCCCGGGCTTCGCGTCGCTGCGCGACGTCGCACTGGTCATCGGATCTGCCTCGTGGGTCTCGGTGTCACTCGTTCGGGTCGGTTTTGTGCGGTGGGGCGGGGAATTGCTTCCCTAGGGCAACAAAAAACCCTCGCCGACCGTAAGGTCGCACGAGGGTTCGCGCGTCGACGCAGCGGAAAGTCTTCCCTAAGCGTCGACGCGCTTGGGAAGTACGAGGCCGGTCAGCGGTGTCACGGCGATGACGCTAGACCGAACGCCATGCGGGTGTCAACTCTGCGGGATGGTGAGTCCGCATCGTGGACACGGCAGCGGCGCACGTCACTGGCGTCCGACCCGGGTTCGAGCCGGTCGTGCGCGCGGTGCACCATTTCCGCGTGGCCGAAAAACAGCAGGACGAAGGCCGGAAGGCCGTCTTCCGCGTCCCCCGCACGTCCTTCATGGCGATCGCCCTCCTGACGATCTGCGTGACGCCGATCGCGCTCGGGGAGATCCCGTACCTGCAGTGGCTCTACATCTTCCCGATCGCGCTGGCGGTGTTCGTGGTCCGCCACCGCACGATCGCGACGCGCTCGGGCCTGGCGGTCCGCACGATGTTCGGCCACCGCGACATCCCGTGGTCGGCGCTGAAGGGGCTCGCGATCACGAAGCGGGCGCGCGTGCAAGCGGTGCTGCAGGACGACACGAAGGTGCCGCTGCCGACCGTGCGCACCCGGCACCTGCCCGTGCTGTCGCTGGTCAGCGAGGGGCTCGTCGCGGACCCGAGCGGGGTGCTCGACGCCGAGGACGTCAAGCCCGGGACGGCACCGAGCGAGTAACCCCGCGGCGGGCTCAGTGTGGCCGACGGCGTAAATTGGTCCTACCAGTTTCGCCGGCCACCCTTTGACCTGGGAGTTTCCCGTGCCGCCTCTCCGTTCCCGGACCACCACCCACGGCCGCAACGCGGCGGGCGCGCGCTCGCTCTGGCGCGCCACGGGCATGACCGACAGCGACTTCGGCAAGCCGATCGTCGCGATCGCCAACTCCTACACGCAGTTCGTGCCGGGGCACGTGCACCTGAAGGACCTCGGCGAGATCGTCGCGGGCGCGGTCAAGGAAGCCGGCGGCGTCGCGCGCGAGTTCCACACGATCGCCGTCGACGACGGCATCGCCATGGGCCACTCCGGCATGCTCTATTCGCTGCCCTCGCGCGAGATCATCGCCGACTCGGTGGAGTACATGGTCAACGCGCACCAGGCCGACGCGCTGGTGTGCATCTCCAACTGCGACAAGATCACCCCGGGCATGCTCAACGCGGCGATGCGCCTGAACATCCCGGTGGTCTTCGTCTCCGGCGGCCCGATGGAGGCCGGCAAGGCGGTCGTCGTCGGCGGCGTCGCGCAGGCCCCGACCGACCTGATCACGGCGATCGCGGCGTCCGCGAGCACCGAGGTCGACGACGACGGCCTCGACATCGTCGAGCGCTCGGCCTGTCCGACCTGCGGCTCGTGCTCGGGCATGTTCACCGCGAACTCGATGAACTGCCTCACCGAAGCGCTGGGGCTTTCGCTGCCGGGCAACGGCTCGACGCTGGCGACGCACGCCGCGCGCCGGGCGCTGTTCGAGGAGGCCGGCCGCACGGTCGTCGAGCTGTGCCGCCGCTGGTACGAGGAGGACGACGCGTCGGTCCTGCCGCGCTCGATCGCGTCGAAGGCGGCGTTCGAGAACGCGATGGCGCTCGACATGGCCATGGGCGGTTCGACGAACACGGTGCTGCACATCCTCGCGGCCGCCCAGGAGGGCGAGGTCGACTTCACGATCGCCGACATCGACGCGATCGGCCGCCGCGTGCCGTGCCTGTCGAAGGTGGCGCCGAACTCCGACTACCACATGGAGGACGTCCACCGGGCGGGCGGAATCCCGGCGATCCTCGGCGAGCTGTACCGCGGCGGCCTGCTCAACACCGACGTCTGGTCGGTGCACTCGCGTGATCTGGAGTCGTGGCTGGGCGCGTGGGACATCCGCGCCGCTTCGCCTTCCGACACCGCGGTCGAGCTGTTCCACGCGGCGCCGGGCGGAGTCCGCACGACGCAGGCGTTCTCGACGTCGAACCGCTGGTCGTCCCTGGACACCGACGCGGCGGGCGGCTGCATCCGCGACGTCGAGCACGCGTACACGAAGGACGGCGGCCTGGCGATCCTCCGGGGCAACCTGGCGGAGAACGGCGCGGTGATCAAGGCCGCGGGCATCGACGAGGACCTGTGGCACTTCGAGGGCCCGGCGCGGGTCCTGGAGAGCCAGGAGGAAGCGGTGTCGGCGATCTTGAAGAAGGAGATCCAGCCGGGCGAGGTCCTGGTGATCCGCTACGAGGGCCCGGCGGGCGGCCCGGGCATGCAGGAGATGCTGCACCCGACGGCGTTCCTCAAGGGATCGGGCCTCGGCAAGAAGTGCGCGTTGATCACGGACGGCCGCTTCTCGGGCGGCTCCTCGGGCATCTCGGTGGGTCACATCTCCCCCGAGGCGGCCGCGGGCGGCCTGATCGGCCTGGTGGAGAACGGCGACAGGATCCTGCTGGACATCCACGAGCGCCGGCTCGAGCTGCTGGTGGACGACGCGATCCTGGCCGAGCGCCGCGCGAAGATGGAGGCGTCGGAGCGGCCGTGGCAGCCGAAGGAGCGCCAGCGCCCGGTGACGGCGGCTCTGCGCGCGTACGCCCGGATGGCCACGTCGGCGGACACGGGCGCGGTCCGGGACGTGAACAAGTAAACCCACCCCGGCCGCGAGGGGGACCCCCGGTTTCAACGTTACCGGAAGGCACCGACATTTCCGGGCCTCGGAACCGGGGTTGTCCCCAGCTTCACCGGGTCAAGACGATGACCACCACGGCCGCCGCGGCGGCCAGCAGCAGCGAAACCAGCCCCAACGGCAACGGCCGCTTCCGCCACGGGGTGTTCCGCTCCAGCGAAATCGGCCCGGATCCGGTGAACAGCAGGCTCAACGCCGAGGCCGCCAGCAGCAGCTCGAACTCGAACCCCTGCCCCGAGCCCTCGAAGAACCCGCCGTGGAACTTCGCGTACACCGCGTTGGCCGCCACCCCGAGCAGCCCGGCCGCGGCCAGCGGCGTGAACAGCCCGACGATCACCAGCACCCCGCCGGCCAGCTCGGTGATGCCGGTGATCCACGACAGCAGCGTCGTCTGCTTGTGGTAGCCGTACGTCTCCAGCACCCGCGCGAACCCGCCGATGCCCGGCCCGCCGAACAGGCCGAACAGGTGCTGCAGGCCGTGCGCGCCCATGGTCACCCCGAGCGCCAGCCGCAGGACCAGCAGGCCGAGGCCGAGCCCGCCCTGGCGCGGCGTGTCGTCCGACCCATCGTCCTCGACGCCCGACAGGAGGCTGGTGGGCTGCTGCGAAAAGTCGTCTCCACTGCTCACCCGCGAAGGTTAGAAGAATCGCGCGGGCCTGGCGAGCTCAGTATTCGCCGTGGACGAGGTTGTCCGGCAGCTCCCCACCGGCGTACCGGGCGATCTCGGCCGCGGCCACGGCGTACGAACGACCCCGCACCCCGCGCACGGCCCCGCCGACGTGCGGCGTCAGCAGCAGCCCCGGCACCGTCCACAGCGGGTGCCCGGCGGGCGGTGGCTCGGGATCGGTGACGTCGAGGGCCGCCCGCAACCGGCCCGTGGTCAATTCGGCGACCAAAGCATCGGTGTCCACGACGGCGCCGCGCGAGACGTTCACCAGCACCGCCCCGTCACGCATCCGGGCCAGGAACTCGGCGTCGACCATCCCCCGCGTCCGGGAGGTCAGCGGCACCATCAGCACCACGACGTCGTGCAGTTCGAGCAGCACGGGCAGCTCGCGCACGCCGTGCACGCCCTCCCGCGCCGTCATCCCGACCATCGTGCAGCGCGCGTCGAACGGCTCGAGCCGGCGCCGCAGGTGCCGCCCGAGGTCGCCGGCGCCGATGACGAGCACGCGCTTGCCCTGCAGCGTGTCCGCCGTCTGCCGCTCCCACCGGCCGTCCCGCTGCGCCGCGGCGAAGACGTCCAGCTTCCGGTACATCGACAGCAGCGCGGCCACCACCCATTCGGCCGTGCTCCCGCCGTGCGCGCCGCGGCAGGTGGAGAGCAGGACGCCGTCGGGCACCTTGCCGACCCAGTCCTCGGCGCCGGCGGACAGCAGCTGGATCAGCTTCAGGTTCGGCAGCGTGCGCCACAGCTGCTCGCCCGGCGGGTGCTTGCCGGGGATGAGGACCTCGGCTTTCGCGGCCTCGGGCGGCACCGGCTCGCCCCACTGGTAGCGCACGGGCAGGACCCGCGGGACCTCGGCGAGCACGTTCATGCCCTCGTCGTCGGGCACCAGCACGGTCAGCGTCATGATCCCCAACGTAATCGAGGAGTACTCACCCATGGTTCACGCACCGGCCCCTAGGCTGGGGGATCATGCGCACCCGGTACCGCTCGGCCTTGCTGGCGATCGTGGCCTGCGGCGTCCTGCTGCCCGCGGGGTGCGCGCGGTTCGACGACACCGCGGCGGGCCAGACGTTCAGCCCCGCTCCCGTGCCGAGCCCCGAGTCGCCGCCCGAGGTCCAGGGCCCCGGCGCGGATTCCGGGAGCGACGGCAAGCAGGCGCGGCCCGGCCAGTCGGCCGCCCCCGTGCCGCCGCCGCAGGGCTGCAAGGACTTCGACCCGTCGGTGATCGCGACGTGCCTGGACACCGTCGCCGCGGTGGCCGGCCTGCCCGGCGACGGCTTCACGCCGAGCGCGCTGGCCGGCGAGCGCAAGAGCGGCCGCGTCCTGCTGGCCACGGCCGGCAAGGACGCGACGGACTTCGCGAAGCTCGACGTCCAGGCGGCCGGCGACGGCGGCCTGACCGGCCTCGCGCTGTCGCCGTCGTACGTCGAGGACCAGCTGGTCTTCGCCTACGTCACGACCGCGACCGACAACCGCGTCGTGCGCTTCGCCAAGGGCCAGGCGCCGAAGCCGGTGCTCACCGGCATCCCGAAGGGCGCGTCCGGCAACCGCGGCACGATCGGCACCGACAACCGGGGCGCGCTGCTGGTCGCGACCGGCGACGCGGGCAACCCGGGCGCCGCGGCCGACCCGAACTCCCTCGCCGGGAAGCTGCTGCGGATCGACACCTCCGGCAAGGCCGCGGCGGGCAACCCGAACGGCGCGCTCGTGGTGGCGAACGGCCTGCACGCACCGGGCGGCGTGTGCGCGTCCGCCGACGGCGGCCGCGTCTGGGTCACCGACCACCTCGCCGACAAGGACGTCCTCTACCGGGTCCAGGACGGCCGGCCGCTGACGACGCCGGCGTGGACCTGGCCGGACAAGCCGGGTGTCGCGGGCTGCGCCGACTTCGTCGACGCCAACGGCTCCCTGTCGGTCGGCACGTCGCTGGCGGGCAACCTGCAGAACCTGCCGGTGACCCCGGAGGGCGCGATCAGCGGCAAGCCGACGGTGAGCCTCGACGGCAAGACCGGCAAGCCGCCGGTGACCTACGGGCGGCTGGCCGGCATGAGCATGATCAACCCGCAGCTGGCGGTGGCGGGCACGGTCAACAAGGACGGCGGCACCCCGGTCTCCAGCGACGACCGCGTCGTGCTGATCACCCCGGCCACGTCCGGCGGCGGCAACGGCCGGGACTGACCTGCGGGTTTCCGCCGTCGCCGATATTCGACCACGGCCGGTGGGGCGCCTTCGCCGATACCTCGGCGTGGGTTCTCGGCGCCGAAGACCCGCGCCGGAGCCGTGGCGGCCGACCGTCTCCCGACCGGCCGGCCGCCTTGTCCGGCAGCCGGTCAGCTCAGCGGCTTCAGCTCCACCCGCCGTCCCTCGGCCGACGACGTCAGCCCGGCCTCCGCGACCTGCAGCCCCCGGGCGGCCGAGAAGAAGTCGTAGCGGTGCTGCCGCCCGGCGACGACGTCCCGCACGAACTCCTCCCACTGCGCCTTGAAGCCGTTGTCGAACTCGGCGTTGTCCGGCACTTCCTGCCACTGGTCGCGGAAGGGCTCGGTGGCCGGCAGGTCCGGGTTCCAGACGGGCTTCGGCGTCGCCGACCGGTGCTGGACGCGGCAGCGCCGCAGCCCCGCGACCGCGCTGCCCTCGGTGCCGTCGACCTGGAACTCGACCAGCTCGTCGCGGAAAACCCGGGTGGACCACGACGAGTTGATCTGCGCGATGACCCCCGACTCCAGCTCGAAGATGCCGTACGCGGCGTCGTCCGCCGTCGCCGCGTACGCCTCGCCCTGCTCGTCCCAGCGACGCGGGATGTGCGTCACCGCCTTCGCCGTCACCGCCGAGACGCGGCCGAAGAGGTTCTCGAGCACGTAGTTCCAGTGGCAGAACATGTCGAGCACGATCCCGCCGCCGTCCTCGGCCCGGTAGTTCCAGCTCGGGCGCTGCGCATCCTGCCAGTCCCCCTCGAAGACCCAGTAGCCGAACTCGCCGCGCACGGACAGGATCCGCCCGAAGAACCCGCCGTCGACCAGCCGCCGCAGCTTGAGCAGCCCGGGCAGGAACAGCTTGTCGTGCACGACGCCGTGGCAGATCCCGGCGTCCCGCGCGAGCCCGGCGAGCTCCATCGCGGCCGGGAGCGTCTCGGCGAGGGGCTTTTCGGCGTAGACGTGCTTGCCCGCGGCGATCGCCGCCCGCACCGACGGCTCGCGCGCCGAGGTCAGCTGCGCGTCGAAGTAGACGTCGACGTCCTGCAGCGCGGAATCGGCGTCGGTGGTCCACGCCGTCAGGCCGTGCCGGTCGGCGAGGTCCTTGAGCTTCGCGGCGTTGCGCCCGGCGAGGATCGGCTCGAGCTGCACGCGGCTGCCGTCCGGCAGGGCGACGCCACCCTGTTCGCGGATCGCCAGGACCGACCGCAGCAGGTGCTGCCGGTAGCCCATCCGGCCCGTCACCCCGTTGAGCAGCACTCCGATGCTGGACTGGTTCATCACTGCAAGCCTTCCTGGTCGGATCCGTCCCATGGGATGTCGTATTCGGCCCGGCGCCCGCACATGCCGTAGCCGTCCGGGTTCGACGGCGTCGCGACCCGCAGGCCGGACCGGTCGAGATGGCTCCCGTCGCCGTCGGCGAGCGCCTTGAGATGCGCCCCGGTCAGTTCGGCGGCCCGCAACGCCCCGGCCTGCCAGCGCGGTACCCACTCTGCGACCTTCGGCGCGACGAGCGCGACGGCCGCCCGGTGGAACGCCCGCAACGGTCCGGCGTCGCCGTCCCGCAGGGCGTCGCGCAACGGCAGATATCCGCGAACGGCCAGGTCACGGCGTTGCCGCGCGGCGTTGTCGCTTTTCGGCAACGCCGCGGCCCTGGCGTAGGCGGCCGGGTCGGCGAGCACGTCGGGCGGGAAGGTGAAGACGGCGTCCCCGGCCTCCGGCAGCCCGCTGTTCTGCATGAGGACCGTGACGCGCAGGCCGTCGTCCTGCACCATCCGGTGCACGGTGCCGGGCGAGAACCACGCGATCACGCCGGGCTCCAGGGGCGTCTCCGCGTAGCCGCCGGCGCTCAGCGTCTGGACGGCCCCGCGGCCTCCGGTGACGACGTAGGCCTCGGTGCAGGCGAGGTGGACGTGCGGGCTGCCCCCGCAGACGCCGTCCTCGGCCGTCCAGTCGTAAGCGCGCAGGTGCGAGACGCCGATGCCACCCGGGAGCGGAAAATCGTTCATGACCACCCGTGCCCGTCGAGGTAGCGGGTCACCCGGTCGCGGTCCCACGCCCCGTCGGCGACGACGATCCGGTACCGGTAGGCGAAGCTCTCGCCCGGCGCCAGCTCGAACTCGTCGAAAAACGCCCACGAGAAGGCGACCATGGGCGCTTCCTGGGCCCGGACGAACCAGTGCGACTCGTGGATGGCCTTGTCGTTCTCGGGTGCGTGGGCGAACAGGAGCGTCGAATGCCCGTCGACGTCGTCGTGCTCGCCGACGAACGCGAGCCACGGCGCCTGCGCGCCCATCATCGCTTCGCCCTCGAGGTCGCCGGGGCCCAGGACCCGGCCGCCGCCGAAGTCCCGGGGACCCCGCCAGTGCAGGCCGGTGTACCCGGCTTGCTCGCGGCCGGCGGTGGTCGGGCTGCCGAACACGAGCGGGGTGTCGCGGATGTTGGTCAGGTCGATCGCCCAGTCGAGCGCCCAGGACCCGTCGTCCGGTTCGACCGAGTGGACGACGATGTCCCGTCGCTCCCGCGCCCACTCGTCCCCGCCGTTGGCGACCCAGGTGAGGTCCTCGGTGAAGCCGAGCCGATCGCGCTCGACGGTGAAGCGGGCGAACCCGTCGTGCCGCATGGAGCCGATGCGGTCGGGCAGCTCCTGGTACCAGTCGCCGGGGACGTAGGTGTGGCCGCCCCAGAAGTTCTGCCCGGACAGGTGGCTCGACGTCATCTGCAGGCCCTTGTGCCACCGGTGGTCGGCGGGCCGGTACCCGCTGACGTGCCGGCCGCCGAGGGTCCGCAGCGGGTGGGCGTAGGGCTTGCGCGATTCGAAGGCCACCGGGTCGGGCTTGTACACATAGGACATCAGCTCGACGCCGCCCGCCTCGACGGACACGCGCTCGCCGTACCGGTGGGTCACCGTGATCGTCGCGCTCATCCACGTCCTCCTGCCTGGTCGCCCGCCATCGAGCGGTAGAAGGGATCACCCGGCCCGATCTCCCCGCGGCGCACGCCGAGCCCGGTGGAGGCGGACTTGTAGAGCGCGGCGACGAACTCCAGCACCTGCCGCCCGTCATCCCCGCTGCACGGCGGCCGCCGCCCGGCCCGGTAGGCGGCGAGGATCGGCGCGAACGCGGCGGCGTGCGAACTGTCGACATCGGCAGCCGGCGTGTGCCACCGCTCGACAACCTCCCCGCCGACGTGCGGCGCGGGTGTGTAGCGCCAGTCCTTGACGCCGTACCCGTAGAGGTGACTGAGCTCCGCGGTGGCGTGCTCGCAGTCGATCCGGATCCGGCTCACCTCATCCGGCGAGAGGACGCTGTTGACGACGGTCGCCAGCGCCCCCGACTCGAATCGGACGAGCGCGGTGGAGACGTCCTCGGTCTCGACGTCGTGCACGAGCCGCGCGGTCATCGCCCGCACCTCGGCCCAGTCGCCGAGCAGGTGGAGGAGCAGATCCATCTGGTGGATGCCGTGGCCCATGGCCGGCCCGCCACCCTCGGTCTCCCAGCGCCCGCGCCACGGCACCGCGTAGTAGGCGGCATCGCGGTACCAGGTGGTCTGGCAGTGCGCGACGAGCGGACGCCCCAGCTCCCCACTGGCGAGCAGCTCCCGGAAGTGCGCGGCCCCCGAGCCGGACCGCTGCTGGTAGACGAAGGCGGCGTACGGCCCCCCATCCCGCTCGGCGACGGTCATCTCGTCGAACTCGGCGAGCGACCGGCAAGGCGGCTTTTCGCACCAGACCCAGGCGCCGCTCTCGAGCGCCTTCTTCGCCTGCTCGACGTGCAGGCCCGGCGGCGTGCAGATCGAGACGAGGTCCGGTTCCTGCTCGGCCAGCAGGGTGCCCAGGTCGTGGTAGGGCTTGGCGTGCCCGGTCCCGGCGCAGAACGCGGCGACCCGCGCCTCGTCGACGTCGGCGGCGGCCACGATGTCGACGTCTTCGTGGTGGGCCTCGAAAGCGGTCCGGTGGCTCTCCGCGATGGCCCCGGTCCCGATGACGGCCACCCGTAAGCGCTTTCCCTGAGCCAACCCGGGTCTCCCTCCACGGCTCCGGCGCCCCAGCAGCGCCGATCCGCGCCGCCCGTCCCGCCGCGGGGGCGGCGATCTCCGCGGCCGGGCTGCGCCTCTCCGACCGTTCCAGAAAGCGCTTTCTCACGCAACGGCCGACCACGATGTCAACGTTGTCAACGATCGCGATCCACCGGTCGGACGACTCCCGTACCCGGTCGAAAATTCTCCAGCGGCAGGAACCTTACCGAAGGGGACGCGAAGATCAGCCGCTCTTGCTGCGGGACTTCCGCGGCTGCCGGCTCTCGGCCCGCATCGCCCGCATGTCCAGGAAAGCGCCAACGCCGGACACCAGCGCCGCGAACACCCCGAGGAACCGGCCCAGGCCAGGCCCGATGGCGACCCCGGCGGCCTCGAAGATGCCGCGCTGGTCGGCGTCGAACTCCCAGTCCAGGGTGAAACAGCCCAGCACCATCAGCAGCAGCGACGCCGCGGCGACGACCAGCCACAGCTGAGGCAGGCCGCTGACGCGCAGGGTCCGGATTCGCCCGAAAACGACCACGACCAGTCCCGCCAGCAGCAACGGCAGCGGCGGGCACCAGGCGAAGAAGCTCGAGTGCCACGCGTCGCGGACGACGTCATCGTGGGGCAGCTGCGCGAGGATGTCTTCGATGTCCGGTTTGGTGGCGGTCAGCGTGGTCCACGGCAGGAACGTCGAACCCAGCGCGAGCAGCCCGGCCGCCAGGCCGAGCCACTCGCGCCAGGTAACGCTTTTGACGAATCCCGGCAACGTCAGGAACCGACGCGCTCGATGATCAGCTCGCGCACGCGCTTGGCGTCGGCCTGCCCCTTGGTCGCCTTCATGACCGCGCCGACGATGGCGCCCGCCGCGGCGACCTTCCCGCCGCGGATCTTGTCCGCGACGTCCGGCTGCGCCGCCAGGGCCTCGTCGATCGCCGCAAGCAGCGCCGAGTCGTCGGAGACGACCTTCAGCCCGCGCTTCTCGACGACGTCCCGCGGCTCGCCCTCACCGGCGAGCACACCCTGGACGACTTCCTTCGCCAGCTTGTTCGTCAGTTCGCCGGACGTGACCAGCCCGATCACCTCGGCCACCTGGGCCGGGGTGATCGCCAGCTCGGCCAGCTCGACCTCGCGGGCGTTGGCCTCCTGGGCGAGGGTGTTGACCCACCACCCGCGGGCCTCGTCCGGCGACGCGCCGGCCTCGACCGTGGCCGCGACGAGGTCGACCGCGCCGACGTTCAGCAGGTCACGCAGGGCCTCGTCGGAAAGCGACCATTCCTGCTGGATCCGCTTCCGCCGCTCCGAAGGCATCTCCGGCAGCGTCCCGCGCAGCTCCTCGACCCATTCGCGCGACGGCGCGATCGGGACCAGGTCGGGCTCCGGGAAGTACCGATAGTCCTCGGCGGTCTCCTTCGTCCGGCCCGACGAGGTGGTGCCGTCGGCCTCCTGGAAGTGCCGCGTCTCCTGCTTGATCGAACCGCCCTCGGCGAGGATCGCCGCCTGCCGCGTCATCTCGTAGCGGACAGCGCGCTCGACGCTGCGCAGCGAGTTGACGTTCTTCGTCTCGGTCCGCGTGCCGAACTCGGTCGCGTCCTTCGCCATCAGCGAGACGTTCGCGTCGCACCGCAGCGAGCCCTGATCCATCCGGACGTCGGACACGTCGAGGGCGCGGAGCAGGTCACGCAGCGCGCTCACGTAGGCCCGTGCGACCTCGGGCGCCCGCTCACCGGTGCCTTCGATCGGCTTCGTCACAATTTCGATCAAGGGTACGCCGGCCCGGTTGTAGTCGAGCAGCGAGTGCTCGGCACCGTGGATCCGCCCGGTGGCGCCGCCGACGTGCAGCGACTTGCCGGTGTCCTCCTCCATGTGCGCGCGCTCGATCTCCACGCGCACGACCTCGCCGTCGTCGAGCGTGACGTCGAGGTAGCCGTTGAAGGCGATCGGCTCGTCGTACTGCGACGTCTGGAAGTTCTTCGGCATGTCCGGGTAGAAGTAGTTCTTCCGCGCGAACCGGCACCACTCGGCGATCTCGCAGTTGAGCGCGAGCCCGATCCGGATCGCCCCCTCGACGGCCTTGCCGTTGAGGGCCGGCAGCGCACCGGGCAGGCCCAGGCAGGTCGGGCACACCTTCGTGTTCGGCTCGCCGCCGAACTCGTTGGCGCAGCCGCAGAACATCTTGGTGTTCGTGCTGAGCTCGACGTGCACCTCGAGCCCGAGCACCGGGTCGAACCGCTCGACGACGTCGGCGTAGTCCATCAACTCGGCCACGGCAGTCACTTCGTTCCTCCCAGCTCCGGGACCTTGTGGATGAGAGCCCCACCGGCGGCGGCGTCACGGGCGGCCTCGTAGGCGGCGCCGACCCGGTAGAGCCGGTCGTCGGCGAGCGCCGGGGCCATGATCTGCAGCCCGACCGGCAGGCCGTCCTCGTCGGACAGCCCGCTCGGCACGCTCATGGCGGCGTTGCCGGCGAGGTTCGACGGGATCGTGCACAGGTCGGCGAGGTACATCGCCATGGGGTCGTCGACGCGCTCGCCGATCTTGAACGCCGTGGTCGGCGTCGTAGGCGAAACGAGGACATCGACCTGCTCGAAGGCGGCGTCGAAGTCCCGCGTGATGAGCGTGCGCACCTTCTGCGCCGAGCCGTAGTAGGCGTCGTAGTAGCCGGACGACAACGCGTAGGTGCCCAGCATGATCCGCCGCTTGACCTCGGCGCCGAAGCCCTTCTCCCGCGTCAGCGACATGACCTCTTCGGCGCTGTGCGTGCCGTCGTCGGCGACGCGCAGGCCGTAGCGCATGGCGTCGAACCGCGCGAGGTTCGACGAGCACTCGCTCGGCGCGATCAGGTAGTACGCGGGCAGCGCGTAGACGAAATGCGGACAAGACACCTCGACGACCTCGGCGCCGAGCGCCCGCAGCTGCTCGACCGCGGCCTGGAACGACCGCAGCACGCCCGGCTGGTAGCCGTCGCCGCCGAACTCCTTCACGACGCCGACCTTGACACCCTTCAGGTCACCGTTCGCGCCCTGGCGCGCAGCGGCGACGACCGGCGGCACCGGCGCGTCGATGGACGTCGAGTCCCGCGGGTCGTAGCCGGCGATGACCTCGTGCAGCAGGGCGGCGTCGAGCACCGTCCGCGCGCAGGGACCGGCCTGGTCGAGCGAGGACGAGAAGGCGACGAGGCCGTAGCGCGACACCCCGCCGTAGGTCGGCTTGACCCCGACGGTGCCGGTGACGGACCCGGGCTGCCGGATCGACCCACCGGTGTCGGTGCCGATGGCGATGGCGGCCTCGAACGCCGCGATCGACGCCGACGAGCCACCGCCCGACCCGCCCGGGATGCGGGCGTGGTCCCACGGGTTGTGCGTCGGGCCGTAAGCGGAGTTCTCGGTCGACGACCCCATGGCGAACTCATCCATGTTCGTCTTGCCGAGGATGACGACGCCGGCCTCGCGCAGCTTGCGCGTCACGGTCGCGTCGTACGGCGGCAGCCAGCCTTCGAGCGTCTTCGAACCACAGGTCGTCGGCACGCCCTCGGTGGTCAGCACGTCCTTGAGCGCGAGCGGCACGCCGGCCAGCGGCGACGCGGGCGCCTTGCCGTCCGCGAGGCCCTCGTCGACCTTCTTGGCCGCGGCCAGCGCGCCGTCGGTGTCGACGTGCAGGAACGCGTGGATGTGGTCGTCGACCTCGGCGATCCGGTCCAGGTGGGCCTGTGTGACCTCGACCGCGGACACCTCGCGCGAGTGGATCTTCTCCGCCAGCTCCGCGGCGGTCAGCTTGATGAGCTCGGTCACTGCTCTTCCCCCAGAATCCGCGGCACCCGGAAACGGCCTTCTTCGGCGGCCGGCGCACCGGCCAGCGCCTGCTGCTGCGTGAGCCCGGGGACGACGACGTCCTGTCGGAAGACGTTCGTCAGCGGCACGGCGTGCGACGTGGGCGGCACGTCGGCGGCGGCGACCTCGCTCACCTTGGCCACCGAGTCCAGGATCTGGTCGAGCTGGCCGGCGAAGACGTCGAGTTCGTCGTCGGTCACGGCCAGCCTGGCCAGCTTCGCGAGGTGCGCGACCTCGTCTCGGGAAATGTTGGGCACGCGGGTGACTCCCGGGTTGTGCTGTGCGGGTTGTCTCGGAAGCTGCAAGTCTATGGTGACGGCGTGGGCGGACTCGACTGGGTTACGCCCGGCGCAAGCCGGCTGCCGTCCGGCGACGCTCACATCCCGCCCGGCGGACAGCAGGTCCCGCGAGCCGGGTGGGTCTGTCACAATCGGCGACCGGCATCGAGCGTCCCACGGCAAGGCTGGGACGCCAGAGGTGAGAGGGGCGCGTGGTGTCGTTCCTGATCCGGGTCCTCCTTCCGGACAGCCCGGGGACCCTCGGCGCGGTCGCCACGGCGCTCGGCACGGTAGGCGCCGACATCCTCAGCGTGGACGTCGTCGAGCGCGGCAGCGGGGTCGCCGTCGACGACCTGGTGGTCGAGCTCCCGTCGGGCCGCCTGCCCGAC
>NZ_MUMI01000133.1 GCF_002155975.1 Amycolatopsis kentuckyensis | reverse complement strand
GGCCTTGAGCCAGGCCGCGTCGAGGTACAGCGGCAGGGCGAGCAGGACGACGAGCAGCGCGAGCCACGCGGCCTGGCGGACCAGCCGCGCCGGGCTGCGACGCGGGCGCGGCGGCGCGGCCGCTTCGGACGGGCTGTCCACTTCGGACACGGCTTGGTCAGACACGTGTTCGCTCCCTCGTGCCGAACAGCCCCGAAGGCCGCACCACCAGGACCACCAGCATCACCAGGAACACCGCGCTCTTGGAGAAGTCGAACGAGACGTACTGCGCCGACAGCGCTTCGACGATCCCGACGACCAGGCCGCCGACGACCGCGCCCGCCGTCGAGTCGAGGCCGCCGAGGATCGCGGCGGGGAAGGCGGCCAGCGCGATCGAGTGCGTCCCGCGCGAAAGCCCGGCGCCGGAGAAGTCCTGCGTCGCGATGAACAGCACGGCCACCCCGGCCAGCAGCCCGGCGACCAGCCACGCGGTCGCCGTGACGCGCGAGCTGCGGATGCCCATCAGCGCGGCGGCCTCGCGGTTCTCCGCCTGGGCACGCATCGCCACGCCCCAGTTCGAGTACTTGAAGGCCAGCCAGAACGCCGTGATCAGCACCGCGGCGACCCCGAGCGCGACCAGGTGCGTGCGGAACAGCGTGATCCCGCCGAGCCGGAACGGCTTCGCGTCCCAGGCGTCGCCGAGGAAGGGGAGCGTGACGCCGAGGCGGCGCACGATCTCCTCGGTGACGATGACGTCGACGCCGATGGTGAGCAGGGCCAGGCTGTTCGCGTCGGCGTGCCGGGAGCGCGACAGCAGCAGCCGTTCCACCAGCAGGCCGAGCAGCCCGGCCGAGACGATGCCGACGAGCGACGCGCCGGCCCAGCCCAGCGCGTCCTTCGACACCACGACGAGGTAACCGCCGAAGAGCACGAGCGAGCCGTGCGCGAAGTTGACCACCTCGGTGGCCTTGAAGATGATCACGAAGCCCAGCGCCAGCAACGCGAACACGGCGCCCTTGCCGAGGCCGTTCACCACGAGCTGCAGAAATGTGTTCACACTGCCTCCGTGCCCAGGTAGGCCTTGATGACGTCCGGGTCGGACTGCACCTGCGCCGGGGTGCCGTCGGCGATGCGCCTGCCGAAGTCGAGCACCGTGACGCGGTCGGCGATGCCCATCACCAGGCCCATGTCGTGTTCGACGAGCAGGATCGAGATGCCGAGCTCGGCGCGGATCCCGCTGATGGTGCCGGCCAGCTCGGCGGTCTCGGCCGCGTTCATCCCGGCCGCCGGCTCGTCGAGCAGGAGCAGCACCGGTTCGACGGCGAGCGCGCGGGCGAGGTCGACGCGCTTGACGACGCCGTAGGGCAGCGCGCCGGCCGGGGCGTCGACGACCGCGCCGAGCCCGAGGAACGCGCAGATCTCCCGGGCGCGTTCGGCGTGCCGCCGTTCGGCGCGGACCGTCCACGGCAGCCGCAGCCCGACTTCGAGGAACCCGCCGCGGGTGAGCGCGTGCCGGCCCAGCATGACGTTGTCCAGCACGGTCGAGCCGGGGGACAGCGCGGCGTTCTGGAACGACCGCCCGACGCCGAGGCCGGCGAGCTTGTGCGGGGCGAGCCCGGTGAGGTCGGTGTCCCCGAGCCGGACCCGGCCGGTGTTGGCGCGGTAGAGGCCGCTGATCACGTTGAAGCAGCTGGACTTCCCGGCGCCGTTCGGCCCGATCAGCGCGTGCAGCGAACCGGGGGCGACGGTGAAGCTCACTTCGTCGAGGGCCCGGATCCCGCCGAACCGCAGCGAGACGTTCTCGACCCGCAACTCCGGCGGCGTCATCCGGCCCACCTCGACAGCGTCCGGCCGGCCAGGCGCCGGCGCGCCTGCTCGGCTTCGGCGTCGGCGGTTTCCTGCGACTCGGCGTGCCCGCCGAGGTAGAGCCGCTGGACGTCCTGGCTGGCGGCGAGCTCGGCCGCCGTCCCGGCCAGCGCCACCCGGCCCACTTCGAGGACCACGGCGTGGTCGGCGACGTTCAGCGCCATCACGGCGTTCTGCTCGACCAGCACCACGGCGGTGCCCTGGTCGTGGATCTCCCGGATGGTCTGCCCGATCTGCTCGACGATCTTCGGTGCGAGGCCCAGCGACGGCTCGTCGAGCAGCAGCAGCTTCGGCGCGGACATCAGCGCCCGGCCGATGGCCAGCATCTGCTGCTCGCCGCCGGACAGCAGGCCCGCGCGCTGCTTGGCGCGTTCGGTGAGCACCGGGAACAGCTCGCCGACCCGTTTGCGGGCGGCGGTCCGGTCCGCGGCGGTGCGGGCGCCGATGCCGCCGGCCCGCAGGTTTTCCTCGACGGTCATCCGCGCGAACACCTGCCGTCCCTCGGGCACGCCGACGACGCCGAGCCCCACGATCCGGGCGGGGTCGAGCTTGCCGAGCGCGTGGCCGTCGTAGCGGATCTCGCCGTCGTCGATCGCGCCCCGGTGCATCCGGAGGGTGCCGGAAACGGCCCGGAGCAAAGTGGACTTCCCGGCTCCGTTGCTGCCCAGCACGGCCAGCACGCCGTCGGCGGAGACGTCGAGATCGATCCCGTGCAGGGCGGCCGTCGACCGGCCGTACCGCACCCGCAGGCCACGCACGGTCAGCACGAACTCACTCCGGGACGCAAGGGGCCTCCTCCACTCGTGTGACGTGAGTCACGGTCGGTGGCGGTCATCCTGCGTTCGGCGGGAGTGATCCGATACCCCCACGTGGAGAGGTAAGGGGCTACGAAACGGACACGGCAGACTCCCGGAGAGCCGCGAAGACCACGGGCGAAGTGGTGTGCTCGCCGAGGCGGACCGGCTTGCGGTCACCGTGGAAGTCGCTCGAGCCGGTCGCGAGCAACCCCAGGTCGGCGGCCACTTCCCGGAGCCGGTCCCGGACCTCGGGGGGCTGCTCCGGGTGGTCGGCTTCGACCCCGGTGAGCCCGGCCTCGGCGAGGGCGGCCAGCTGCGTGTCCGAGACCGAAGCGCGCCGCTTGACCGAGCGCGGGTGGGCCAGCACCGCCACGCCACCGGCCGCGCGGACCAGCGCGATCGCGTCCACAGTGGACAGGACGTGCTTCGGGACGTCGGCCCGGCCGCCGTCGGCGATCCAGTCGGGCGTGAAGGCGTCGGTGATGCCCACCGCGGCCAGTGCCGCGGCGATGTGCGGCCGGCCCAGCGGCGCGCCCGCGGCGATCGCCGCCACCTGCGCCAGCGTGATCGGTGCCCCGAGTTCCCGGCAGCGCTCCACCATCCGCACTCCGCGGCGGACGCGGTCGGTGCGGATCAGCTCCAGCTCGGCGGCCAGTGGCTCGTGCCCCGGATCGACGAAGAGGCCGAGCAGGTGCACTTCCGCGTCGTCGAGTCGGCAGGAGATCTCGACGCCGGGGACGAGCTCGACCCCGGAGGCGGCCGCGGAAGCCGCGGCCAGGCCCGCGAAGGTGTCGTGGTCGGTGAGGGCGAGCACCGTCAGCCCGGCTTCGGCGGCCAGCTGCGGCAGCGAAGCGGGCGGCGTCGTCCCGTCGGAGGCCGTGCTGTGCGCGTGCAGGTCGATCGTCACCCGGCCGAGGATCTCACAGCAACCCGGCTTCGCTGGCCTTCCCGATGGCCTCGACGCGATTGCGCGCGCCCAGCTTGTGCAGCGCCGACTGCAGGTACGTCTTCACGGTGTTGCGGGCCAGCCCGGTCGACTCCGCGATCTCCGGGTTCGTCTGGCCCTGCGCGGCCAGCCGCAGGACCTCGTACTCGCGGCGGGTCAGGCCGCTGCGGGCGAGCGCGTCCGACCGCTGCCCGGCGTCGGGGAGGATCCGCGGGTCGACGACGCGCTCGCCGCGCAGGACCCGGCGCAGTTCGGTCACCAGCTGCGCCCCGGCGGCGTCCTTGAGCAGGCAGCCGTGCGCACCCGACTCCAGGGCCGCCAGCACGCCCTGGTGGTCACCGTGCGCGGTGAAGACGACGATCTTGCCCTCGGGGTGCACCCGGCGCAGCTCGGTGACGACCTCCGGCGCGAGCATGTCCGGCAGCCGCAGGTCGAGCAGGATCAGGTCCGGGGCCAGTGCCGCCACCCGCTCGATCGCCAGCCGTCCCGACTCCGCCGAGCCGACGACGGTCAGGCACGGGTCCGAGCGCAGCAGCAGCGTCACGCCGTCGCGGACGACCGGGTGGTCGTCGACGACGAAGACGCTGGCGGGGGTCACGGCCGCACCAGCGGCACCCACGCGCGCAGGGTGCAGCCGTCGTCGTCGTCGCGGACCAGGCTGACCCGGCCGCCGAGCCGCGCGGCGCGCCCGGTGAGCGTCCGCAGGCCCATGCCGGTGCCGGGAACCGTGTCGGTGCCCGTGCCGTCGTCCGCGACGACCACCTGGACGCCGTCGTCGCTGGGCAGCAGGCTGACGATCACCGAGGACGCCCGGGCGTGCTTCTCGACGTTGAGCAGGCCCTCGCGGACCGCGGCCACCAGCAGCGCGGTGCGTTCGGCGTCCAGCGGCGGCACGGCCGCGAGCTGCACGAACCGCGCCGGGACGCCGCAGCGTGCCTGGAACGAGCGGCAGTGCTCGGCCAGCTCCACCGGCAGCGCCCGCTCCGGGCTGCATTCCGACAACGCCAGCAGCGACTCCCGCAACGCGCCCGCGGCCGCCGAGACGTCGCCTTCCAGCCGCCGCAGCCGTGCCTCCAGGCCGGGGTTTCCGTGGAGGTCCTCGTGCAGGTCTCGCACCTGGACGCCGATGGAGAACAGCAGCGCGCCGACGGAGTCGTGCAGCGCGCTCTGCATGCGCAGGCGCTCGCCGGCCACCGCGGCCGTGCGGTCGGTTTCGGCGACCTTCGCCAGGTGCAACGCCGTCCCGGCCTCGCGCGCGACCTCTTCCATCCGCCGGACGGCGTCGTCGCCGAAGTCGGCCGGCTCGCGCATGGCCGCGTAGGCGATGGCGACGGTCTCGCCGCGCGCGACGATCGGGACGGCGAGCATCGCGGCCAGGCCCTCGCCGCGGACCTGGGCGTCGAACTGGTGGGTGATCGCCGGCGAGCTGACGTAGTCGGTGACCTTCACCGGACGGCCCAGCGCCAGCACCCGCCCGCCGATGCCCTGGCCGACGGGCACTTCGAGGTCCTGCAGCGCATTCGTCCGGGTGCCGGACATCCAGCGGATCACGGCCAGCTCGGGCCGGTCGAGCTCGGCGACGAACCCGGCCTTCGCGCCGACCGTCTCCCGGATCAGGCGCGCGGTCCCGTGCAGCGCGGCGACCCGGTCGAGCGTGCCGAGCAGCTTCTCGCGCTCGCGCAGCAGCTCGCCCAGCACCGCGCTGTACTCGGCAACGTGCTCCTTTGCCGTCACTCGATCACGATGGCACACCGGGTGTGGTTCCGGACATACCCGGCTGGAGAGGTACGAGGGGCTCCGGTCGACTTGAATGGGGGTGTGGAGATCCTCACCGACGCCGCCACGCTCGCGCTGTACACGACCGACGCGTCCAACTACCGCCACGTGCCCCGCGGCGTGGTGCTGCCGAGGACCGTCGACGACGTCGTCGCCGCGGTCGCTGCGGCGCGCGATCGCGACCTGCCGGTGATCGCCCGCGGCGGTGGCACGAGCGTCGCCGGGAACGCCTGCGGGCCGGGCCTGGTGATCGACACCTCGCGCCACCTCGGTGGGGTGCTCTCGCTGGATCCGGACGCCCGGCTCGCGCGGGTGCTGCCCGGCACGGTGCTCGACGACCTGCAGGCGGTCGCGGCCCCGCACGGCCTGCGGTTCGGCCCGGACCCCTCGACGCACAGCCGGTGCACGCTCGGCGGGATGATCGGCAACAACGCGTGCGGCTCGCACTCGGTGGCGTGGGGGCGCACGGTCGACGTCGTCCGCTCGCTGGAGGTCCTGCTCTACGACGGCACACGGCTGCGGGTCGGTCCGGACGAGCCCACCGAAGGCCGGATCTTCGACGAGCTGCGCGCGCTGGTGCGGGACAACCTGGCCTTGCTGCGCAAGGAACTCTCGACGTGGCCGCGTCGCGTGTCCGGCTACGGGCTCGAACACCTGCTGCCGGAGAACGGCTTCGACGTCGCCAAGGCGCTGGTCGGCTCGGAAGGCACCTGCGTGACCATCCTGGAGGCGACGGTTTCGCTCGCCCGGCTCCCGGACCACAAGGTGCTCGCCGTCCTGGGCTTCCCCTCCGACATCGCGGCGGCCGACGCGGTGCCGTCGATCCTGCCGTGGTCGCCGCTGACCGTCGAAGGCGTGGACGCCGAGCTCGTCGCGATGCTCCCCGGCCGGGCCGGCGACCTGCCGCCGGGCGGGGCGTGGCTGTTCGTCGAGCTGGCCGGGGACGACCCGGCTGCGCGGGCCCGGGACCTGGCCGCGTCGCTGGACCTGACGGGGTTCGCGATCCTCGACGACCCGGCCGCGCAACGCGGGCTCTGGCGCATCCGCGAGGAAGGCGCCGGGCTCGCGACCCGGCTCGCCGACGGCTCGGAGGCCTGGCCGGGCTGGGAGGACGCCGCTGTCCCGCCCGAGCGGCTCGGCGCGTACCTGCGCGAGTTCAAGGAGCTCATGCGCTCGCACGGGCGCCGCAGTGTCGTCTACGGCCACTACGGCGAAGGCTGCCTGCACCTGCGGCTGGACTTCGACCTGCTGTCTTCGGGCGGGGTCGCGGACTTCCGGCGGTTCCTGGAGGAGGCCGCGGACCTCGTCGCGGCGCACGGCGGCTCGCTGTCCGGCGAGCACGGCGACGGCCAGGCGCGCTCCGAGCTGCTGTCCCGTATGTACAGCCCGGAGATGCTGGACGTCTTCGCGCGGTTCAAGGCGATCTTCGACCCGGCCGGGCGGATGAACCCCGGGATCCTGGTCGCGCCGCGGCCGATCGACGCCGACTTGCGGGTGCGGTCCACCTCGAAGTCCTTCGAGGACAGTGTCTTCCTCGGCTACCCGGAGGACCGCGGCAACTTCGGGCAGGCGATGCGGCGCTGCGTCGGCGTGGGGAAGTGCCGCAACACCAGCGGCGGCGGCGTGATGTGCCCGAGTTACCGGGCCACCCGCGAGGAACAGCACTCGACGCGCGGCCGGGCCCACCTGCTCGCGGAGATGATCAACGGCGAAGTGATCACCGACGGCTGGCGCTCGGCCGAAGTCCGCGACGCGCTGGATTTGTGCCTGTCCTGCAAGGGCTGCCTCTCGGACTGCCCGGTCGACGTCGACATGGCCACGTACAAGGCCGAGTTCCTGCACCAGCACTACCGGCGGCGGCTGCGCCCGGCGTCGCACTACTCGATGGGCTGGCTGCCGCTGTGGCTGCGGCTCAGCGCTGTCGCTCCGCGACTGGCCAACGCCGTCGGGCGGTCCCGCCTGGCGGGCTTGGTGAAACGGCTCGGCGGGATCGCACCGGAACGTTCGCTGCCTTCCTTCGCGGCTTCCCCTTTCACCTCGGCACGCGCGGATCTCCGGCGGAGGGCCTCGGGGGAGCGCAAGGTGGTGCTGTGGCCGGACTCGTTCAACAACTACCTGACGCCGTCGGTGCTCGAGGCCGCCTTCGAGGTGCTCACCGCGGCCGGGTACGACGTCGTGCTGCCGGACCGCGGAGTCTGTTGTGGACTGACCTGGGTGTCGACGGGCCAGCTCGGCGTCGCCCGGCGCGTCCTGGACCGGACGCTGTCCGTGCTGGCGCCGTACCTGGAAGACGGCTACGAGGTGGCGGGCCTGGAGCCGAGCTGCACGGCGTTGTTCCGCGGCGACCTGCCCGCGCTGATGCCGGGCGACGCGCGTGCTTCATTGCTGGCTTCGCGAACGTTCACGTTCGCCGAGCTGCTGGAGCGGGCGCCGATCCCGTTCGCGGCGCTCGACGTCGACGCGATCACCCAGGTGCACTGCCACCAGCACGCGGTCCTCGGCTTCGGCGCCGACGAGTCGGCGCTGGCGGCGGCGGGCGTCCGGAACACCACGCTGGACTCGGGGTGCTGCGGCTTGGCCGGCAACTTCGGCTTCGAGCGCGGCCACTACGACGTCTCGAAGGCGGTGGCGGAGGACCGGATGCTGCCGGCGATCCGCGCGGCGTCCCCGGAGACCGTGGTGGTGTCGGACGGCTTCAGCTGCCGGACGCAGATCGCCCAGGAGTCGGGCCGGACCCCGGTGCACCTGGCGGAACTGCTGCGCCGCGCGCTCCCGTGACTATTCGCTGCGTTCGAGCAGCGTCTTGATGCCGGTCAGGACGAGCCGGCAGATGTGCTCGGGATCGGCGCCGGCCAGGGGTTCCTTCCCGGTGACCTCGCGGACGAGCGCGATGCCCATCAGCCAGGCGAGCGCGAGGTCGGCGCGCAGCTCGGCGTCCGGGGCGTCGGTCAGCGTGGCGAGCACCTCGGCGTACTCGCGGCCGACCTCCTGCCGGATGGCGGCCGCGACGCCGTCGCTGCCCGACGAGCGCAGGTACGTCTCCAGCGCCCGGTTCTGCCGTCCGGGCTCCAGCATGCTGCGCAGGGACGTGCTGAAGAGCCGCTCGGGCGGGGTGGCGGCGAGCTGCTCCCGCCCCGACCGGGCGATGACCGCCTCGAACAGCGCTTCCTTGCTGCCGAAGTAGCGGAACAGCAGCGACTGGTTCGCCCCCGCCAGCTTGGCGATGTCCCGCACGGTCGTCCGATCGAACCCGCGCTCGGCGAACAGCTTCTCGGCGGCGTCGAGCAACGCCAGCCGCGTTGCGGCCGCGTCCCGCTTGCGGCCAGGCTGCTCAGTCATCGGAGCAGGCTAACCGGCAAACCGGACGCGGGCGCTCCGGCCCCTCAGGCGCCGGAGAGGCGGATCGCGGCGGCCGGGCAGGTCAGCTCGGCCTGCCGGACCGCGTCCTGCTCGGCCGCGGACGGCTCTTCGGTGAGCAGGACGACCGTGCCGTCGTCCTCGTTCTGGTCGAACGTCTCCGGGGCGAGCAGGACGCACTGGCCGGACGAGACGCAGCTGCCCGCGTCGACGGTGATCTTCATCGGCTCACCACTCCACGGGGACGCGCTCGACACCGCCGGCCACGCGGTTGGTGCGCACCGGGATCTCGTCGATCCCGACGGCCAGGCGCAGGCCGGGGAAGCGGCGGAACAGCTTCGGGAACACCGTCCGCAGCTCGGTGCGGGCGAGGTTGGCGCCGATGCAGACGTGGGCGCCGGTGCCGAAGGCCAGGTGCACGTTCGGCGTGCGGTCCGGGTCGAACCCGTCGGGGTCGGCGAACACCGACGCGTCCCGGTTGGCCGCGTCGCTGGAGACGAGCACGGCGTCGCCGCGCATGATCCGCGTCCCGGCGATCTCGACGTCCTCGTGCGCGTAGCGGAGCAGGCCGGTGCCGCTGGTCGCGGTCAGCCGCAGGATTTCTTCGACGGTCTGGTTGACCTGGCCCTCGGGGTCGGCGGCGAAGCGGTCGCGGCGGGCGGTGTCGGCGAGCAGGAACAGGGTGCCCATCGCGATGCGCGTCGACGTCGTCTCGTGGCCGGCGAACAGCAGCCCGGCGCCCATCCGGGCGAGGTCCTCGCTCGTGAAGGTCGGGTCTTCGGCCTGGAACGCGACCAGGTCGGAGATGACGTCGGGCTGCGGGTCCGCGCGCTTGGCGTCGGCGAGTTCCGTCATGTACGCCATGAACTCCGCCATCGCCGCCTGGGCGTCTGCGCCGCCGTCCATCAGCGCGATCCGCTCGGACAGGCCGCGGAAGTGCGCGCGGTCGGCGTACGGCACGCCGAGCAGTTCGCAGATCACCAGCACCGGCAGGGGAAAGGCGAGGAAGTCGGTCAGGTCGACCGGCCCGGCCTCGCGCGCGGCTTCCATGTCGTCGAGGCAGCGGTCGGTCAGCTCCGCGATGTGGTCGCCGAGGGCGCGCATCCGGGGCGCGGAGAACGCGGGCGCCAGCATCCGGCGCATCCGCTTGTGCTCGCGCTCCTCGTTCTCGAAGTCACCGCTCGGGCCGTCCTGCACCGCGGCGTAGGAGATCCGCGACGCCTGCTCCGGCGCCGGGTGCGAGCGGCCGAAGCGGCGGTCGCGGAAGACCTCCTTGGCCCCCTCGTAGGACGTCACCAGCCAGGCCGGGTCGCCGGCCGGGGTGAGCACCCGGCTCACCGGCGCCTGCCGGCGGAGGACGGCGTAATCCGGGGCGATGGCGAGCGCGTCCGCGCGGGCGAAGGGGAGGCGGGGCGTCTCTTCGGTGGTGGTCATGCGTCTTCCCTCGGATCGGTGGTGAGAGCGGCGAGCCAGCGGAGCTCGGCGTCGAACTTCCCGAGCACGTGGTGCAGCGCGGCGCGGCTCCACGGATCGGCCTGCCCGGCGGCGAGTCCGGTGAGCCGCGCCTGTTCGGCGGTCAGTGCGGTTCGGCGGATTTCGAGCACCCGGGCTCGTTCGCCCGGGCGCAGCCAGGCGAAGTTCCCCACGCGGGCCAGGAACTCCGGTTCGTTGAGCGCCAGGTCGGCCGGGAAGTCCGCGAGCATGTCGTGCAGCAGTTCCCGTCCGACCTCGGTGATCGTGTAGACGTGCCGCGGCGGCTTGGCCTCCTGCTCCTCGGCGCTGCGGCTCACCGCGCCCGCGTCGACGAAGCGCCGCAGGGTCGGGTAGAGCGAGTTGTTCGACAAGGTGTGGCCGGTCGATGCCTCCACCGCCTTGCGCAGTTCGTAGCCGTGCATCGGCTCGACGGCCAGCTTCGACAGCAGGAGGATTTCGATCCACACCTAGGTCACCGTAACCTAGGATTCGGTGACCGGGCAATGGCGGATCGTGACAGGTGGGAAGAAACTGTGTAGCGTTGTAAGCAGCTGCTTACAAACCTGGAGCACGGGGGTTCCCGCATGACCGCCACCCACACCGAACCGCTCGCCTACCCGTTCAACGAGGAGGCCGGGCTCGACCTGAACGAGGCGTACGCGGCCGCCCGGGACGCCGACGGCATGGTCCGGGTGAAGATGACCTACGGCGAGCCGGCGTGGCTGGCCACTCGCTACGCCGACGCCCGGCTGGTGCTGGGCGACCGCCGGTTTTCGCGGGCGATGGAGAAGGAGAAGGACGCGCCACGCCGATCGCCGGCGGTGCGCGAGGGCGGCATCCTGCAGATGGACCCGCCCGACCACACGCGGCTGCGGACGCTGGTCGCGAAGGCGTTCACCATGCGCCGCGTCGAGCTGATCCGGCCGCGCGTCGCTTCGCTGGCGTCCGAGCTGATCGCCGGCATGAAGGCGGCCGGCCCGCCCGCCGACCTGGTCGACGCCTACGCGTTGCCGATCCCGGTCGCGGTGATCTGCGAGCTGCTCGGCGTCCCGGTCGCCGACCGGCCGAAGTTCCGCGTGTGGAGCGACGCGGCGCTGTCCACCAGCGGGCTGACGCCCGAGGAGTTCGAGCGCAACCAGGAAGACCTGCGCGACTACATGCGCGGCCTGATCGCCGAGCACCGCTCGGCGCCGCAGGACGACCTGATGACGGCGCTGATCGAGGCCCGCGACGTCCGCGACCGGCTGACCGAGCTGGAGCTGGTCGACCTGTGCGTCGGCATCCTCGTCGCCGGGCACGAGACGACCGCGAGCCAGATCCCGAACTTCGTCTACGCGCTGCTGGACCAGCACGAGCAGTGGGAGCGGCTGTGCGCGGACCCGGACCTGATCCCGGCCGCGGTCGAGGAACTGCTGCGGTTCGTGCCGCTGGGCGCCGGCGCGGGCTTCGCGCGCTACGCCACGGAGGATGTGCCGGTCGGCGGCGTGCTCGTCCGGGCGGGTGAACCGGTACTGGTGGCGATCGGCGCGGCCAACCGCGACGGCCTCCAGTTCGGCGACGCGGAGACGCTTCGGTTCGACCGCCCGGAGAACCACCACCTGGGCTTCGGCCACGGCGTCCACCACTGCCTGGGCGCGCCGCTGGCCCGGCTGGAGCTGCAGGAGGCGCTGCGCGCGTTGGTCACCGAGATGCCGGGGTTGCACCTCGCCGGCGATATCGTGTGGAAGACGCAGATGCTCGTCCGCGGACCGCGGTCGATGCCGATCGGATGGTGATGATGAGCTGGGACGTGAAGGTCGACGAACACACCTGCATCGGATCGGGGATGTGCGCGGCCCTGATGCCGGAGGTGTTCAGCCTCGACGGGGCGGTGGCCCACCCGGTGACGCCGTCGGTGGAGGCCGACGAGACGGTCCTGGACGTGGCGGACTCCTGCCCGGCCATGGCGATCACGGTCACCGACGGCGGCCGGGAGATCGGCCCGCGTCCCTGAGGGGTCCGTGCTCGGTGACCACGGCCGTGATCAGGTCGAACGGGGTGACGTCGAAGGCGGGGTTGAAGACCGGCGCGTCCGCCGGGGTGGATCCGGTGAGCTCGCCGGCGTCGCGTTCCTCGATGGTGATGCCGGTGCCGTCCGCGAGCTTGCCGTCCACAGTGGACGAGGGGGCGACCACGACGAACGGCACACCGTGGTGTTTCGCGGCGATGGCGAGGCCGTAGGTGCCGATCTTGTTGGCGACGTCGCCGTTCGCGGCGATCCGGTCGGCGCCGACGAGAACGCAGTCGACCATCCCCCGGGCCATGGCGGCCGCGGCGGCCGAGTCGGGCTGGACGCGGTAGGGGACGTTCTCCTGGGCGAGCTCCCACGCCGTCAGCCGGGCGCCTTGGAGCAGCGGGCGCGTCTCGTCGACCAGGACTTCTTCGACGAGCCCGCGCGCGTGCAGGTGCCAGACGACGCCGAGGGCGCTGCCCCAGCCGACGGTGGCGAGGCGCCCGGCGTTGCAGTGGGTGAGGAGCCGCAGGGGACGTCGCGGGCACTCGGCGAGCACGATCTCGGCGGCGTGGCGGGAGGCGGCCTTGTTGAGCCGCTCGTCTTCGTCGAGCAGGGCGAGTGCTTCGGCGAGGACGGCGTGGGGGCCATTTGGCAGTTCCTTCAGCGCGCGCTCGACACCCCAGGCGAGGTTGACGGCGGTGGGGCGCGCGTGGGCGATGCGGTCGGCGTCGTGGTGCACGTCACCGTTCTGGTGGGCGGACAGGGCGACGCCGAGCGCCCCGGCGGCCCCGAGCGCGGGCGCGCCCCGGACGGCGAGCCGCTTGACGGCGTCGACGAGTTCGCTGACGGTTCTCAGCTCGAGCAGCCGGAACTCGCCGGGCAGCGCGGTCTGGTCGATGATGACGATGGCGCCGTCGGCCCAGTCGATGGTCCTGCGCACGAGCCCTCCTCGGTTTTTGGCTTGCCCGGCCGGTGAAGATGGGGTGTGACCATTGAACGGCAGAACCCGCCGGGCCTGCACACACCGCCGGGCTACCACCACGTGACGGTGACATCGGCACCCCGCACGCTGTACTTGGCGGGCCAGTGCCCGCTGACCCCGGACGGTTCCCTGGTCAGCGGCGACATCCTCGCCCAGGTGGACCAGGTGGTGGCCAACACGGCGGCGGCCCTCGAGTTCGCCGGCGCGTCACCATCCGACGTGGTCCGCACGGTGATCTACGTGGTGACGGAGGACCGCACGCTGCTGTCCTCGGTCTGGACCCACCTGAACGCCTCCCCGATCGCAAAGGCCTTCACCTCGGCAAGCACCCTGCTGGGAGTAGCCCAGCTGGGCTACCCCGGCCAGCTGATCGAGCTCGACGTAACAGCCGCCCTCACCTAACCCGCGAGTTCCGCCTCTGGTCACGCGAGTTCCGTGCTCAATCACGCGAGTTCCGGTTCCGATCACGCGAGTGCGGTGTACCGGAACGGCGAACTCGCGTACCTGGGTGGACGACACGCGTACCGGGAGGCTCGGCTCGCGTGCCCGGAGGCTCGGTGCGCGGGATCGGGCCCGGGACTCGCGTGATCGAAGGCGGGACTCGCGTGATTGGGGGCGGGACTGGCGTGATTGG
>NZ_MUMI01000132.1 GCF_002155975.1 Amycolatopsis kentuckyensis | reverse complement strand
ACCCCGGGGCAGCGCCCCGGCCCCCGGCCCGGCCCGCGTCAGCAGCCTGCCGCACCCCCACCCCAGGAGCAGGTCCCGGCCGCGAAGGCGGACGCTCCGGCCGCTCCCAAGCAGGACACCCCGGCCGCGCCCGCCGCGGGCGGCACCGGTTCGGTCGTCCCGCCGAAGCCGCAGGGCCCCAAGCCCGGCGGTCCCAAGCCCGGCCCGCGCACCCCGCGCGTCGGCAACAACCCGTTCGGCGTCGGTTCCGGCGCTCCGGCCCCGCGTCCGCAGGCTCCGCGCCCCGGTGGCGGCCAGGGCGGCGACAACCGGCCCCCGCGTCCCGGCGGTGGCGCCGGCGGTGACCGTCCGGCCCCGCGGCCGGGTGGTGGCGCCGGTGGCAACCGGCCGAGCCCGGGCAACATGCCCCCGCGGCCGAACCCCGGCATGATGCCGGGCCGCACGCAGCGTCCCGCCGGTCCCGGTGGCGGCGCCCGCGGTGGTCCCGGTGGCGGCGCCCGCGGTGGTCCCGGTGGCGGCGGCCGTGGCGGCCCCGGCGGTGGCGGCGGCGGTCGTCCCGGTGGTGGCGGCGGCGGTTTCCGCGGCGGTCCCGGTGGCGGTGGCGGCGGCGGTGGCTTCCGCGGCGGCCCCGGTGGCGGCGGCGGTGGCGGCGGCTTCCGCCCGGGTGGCGGCGGTCCCGGTGGCGGCGGCGGTGCCCCGGCCGGTGGCGGCGGCTTCCGCGGTGGCGGCGGCGGTCGTGGCGGCCCCGGTGGCCGCGGCGGTACCGCGGGTGCCTTCGGGCGTCCCGGTGGTCCCTCGCGCAAGGGCCGCAAGTCGAAGCGGCAGAAGCGCCAGGAGTACATGGACAACATGCAGGCGCCCAGCGTCGGCGGCGTCCGCCTGCCCAAGGGCCAGGGCGAGACGATCCGGCTGCCGCGTGGTGCCTCGCTGACCGACTTCGCCGAGAAGATCGACGCCAACCCGGCTTCGCTGGTGCAGGTGCTCTTCCACCTCGGCGAGATGGTCACCGCGACGCAGTCCGTGTCGGACGACATCCTCGAGCTGCTCGGCGGCGAAATGAACTACAACGTTCAGGTCGTCAGCCCCGAGGAGGAGGACCGCGAGCTCCTGGAGACCTTCGACATCACGTATGGCGAAGACTCCGGCGAGGAAGAGGACCTGCAGGTCCGGCCGCCCGTCGTGACCATCATGGGTCACGTCGACCACGGTAAGACCCGCCTGCTCGACACGATCCGGAAGACGAAGGTCCGCGAGAGCGAGGCCGGCGGCATCACGCAGCACATCGGTGCGTACCAGATCGAGACCGAGCTCGAGGGCAACCCGCGCCTGATCACCTTCATCGACACCCCGGGTCACGAGGCGTTCACCGCCATGCGTGCCCGTGGTGCGAACTCGACCGACATCGCGGTGATCGTGGTGGCGGCCGACGACGGTGTGATGCCGCAGACGGTCGAGGCGATCAACCACGCGCAGGCCGCCAAGGCCCCGATCGTGGTCGCGATCAACAAGATCGACAAGGAAGGCGCGAACCCGGACAAGATCCGGCAGCAGCTGACCGAGTACAACCTCGTGGCCGAGGAGTACGGCGGCGACACGATGTTCGTCGAGATCTCCGCGCGGCAGAACATCAACATCGACGGCCTGCTCGAGGCGATCCTGCTGACCGCGGACGCCGCTCTGGACCTCCGGGCCAACCCGGACATGGAGGCCCAGGGTGTCGCGATCGAGGCGCACCTCGACCGCGGCCGCGGCCCGGTGGCCACCGTCCTGGTCCAGCGCGGCACGCTGCGCGTCGGTGACTCGGTCGTGGCGGGTGACGCCTACGGCCGCGTCCGCCGGATGGTCGACGAGCACAACGTCGACGTCACCGAGGCGCTGCCGTCGCGTCCCGTCCAGGTCATCGGGTTCACCTCGGTGCCGGGTGCGGGCGACACCTTCCTGGTGGTCGACGAGGACCGCGTCGCCCGGCAGATCGCCGAGCGCCGCTCCGCTCGTACGCGCAACGCGCTCAACGCGTCGCGCCGCAAGCGGGTCAGCCTCGAGGACCTCGACTCCGCCTTGAAGGAGACGAACAGCCTCAACCTGATCATCAAGGGTGACAACTCGGGTACGGTCGAGGCCCTCGAAGCCTCGCTGCTCCAGCTGGACGTCGGCGACGAGGTCGAGCTGAACGTGGTCCACCGCGGTGTCGGTGGCGTGACCGAGTCGGACATCGACCTGGCGACCGCGTCCGACGCGATCGTCCTCGGGTTCAACGTCCGTGCCCAGGGCAAGGCGACCGAGCGGGCCACCCGCGAGGGCGTCGACGTCCGGTACTACACGGTCATCTACCAGGCGATCGACGAGATCGAGCAGGCCCTCAAGGGCATGCTCAAGCCGGAGTACGAAGAGGTCGAGCTGGGCCGCGCGGAGGTGCGCGAGGTCTTCAAGTCCTCCAAGATCGGCACGATCGCGGGTTGCCTGGTCATGTCCGGCGAGATCCGGCGCAACGCCCGGGCCCGTCTGCTCCGCGACGGCACCGTCGTGGCGGAGAACCTGCCGATCAGCTCGCTGCGGCGGTTCAAGGACGACGTGGTCGAGGTCCGCGAGGGCTACGAGTGCGGTCTGACGCTCGGTTCGTACGGCGACCTCAAGGTCGGCGACCAGATCGAGACGTACGAGCAGCGCGAGAAGCCTCGCGCGTAATCGCTCGGGGCCGGGTGCGCGGGGAAAGTTCCGCGCGCACCCGGCTCATCCCTACTACACACCCAAACTGCCTATGTTCGTCGGAGCTCTCGAGCTCGACATCCTGCTCGGCGACGTCCATTCGCTGAAGCAGAAGCGATCCGTGGTCCGTCCGGTGCTGGCCGAGGTGCGCAAGCGCTTCGCCGTGTCGGTGGCCGAAGCCGGGCACACCGACCTGCACCGCCGGACCCTCATCGGGGTGGCCGTGGTCGCCGAAGGTGGCGAGCACGTCCGCGACGTGCTCGACTCGTGTGAGCGGTACGTGGCGAGCCGGCCGGAGTTCGAACTGCTCTCCGCACGTCGGCGGCTGCTCGGCCCAGACGATTAGATTTCCCTAGGAGAACGACATGGCCGATCCTGCTCGGGCTCGCAAGCTCGCCAAGCGGATCTCGCAGATCGTCGCGTCGGCGATCGAACACGAGGTCAAGGATCCCCGGCTCGACTACGTGACCATCACGGACACGAAGGTCACCGGCGACCTGCACGACGCGACGGTGTACTACACGGTCCTCGGCGAGAAGCTGGACTCCGTGCCGGACTTCGCCGGTGCGGCGGCCGCGCTCGAATCGGCGCGCGGGGTACTGCGCACGAAGGTCGGGCAGGGCACCGGCGTCCGCTACACGCCGACGCTGACGTTCGTCGCCGACACGATTCCCGAGGAGTCGAAGCGGATCGAGGACCTGCTCGCCAAGGCCCGTGAGGCCGACGCGGAGGTGGCGCGCCGGGCGACCGGCGCCCAGCACGCGGGCGAAGCCGACCCGTACAAGGCTCCTCGCGAGAGCGAAGACGCCGAAGACGACGAGTTCGCGGAGGAGGAGAGCCGGGGCTGACCCGTGCTCTCCCGCCGCGGCCTGCTCGCCGGCAGCGCACTGGCGCTGCTGGCGGGCTGCTCGTCTTCCCCGCCCCCTCCCGGACCGGCCCCGGTGCCGGAGCCGGCTCGGCCGTCGGCACCGCGCGAGCCGGTGACGGTCCAGCGCATGCACTCGGCGGCCCGCGGCACCGACGTCGACCTGGTGCTGATCACGCCCGAAGGTGTCCCGGCCTCGGGCCTGCCGGTGTGCCTGGCCCTGCACGGCCGCGGCGCCCAGGCACGAACCTTCCTCTCCCTCGGCGTCCCGGCCTTCCTGACGGCGGCCGTCCGCGCCGGAACCCCGCCGTTCGCCATCGCGGCCCTCGACGGTGACCACTATTGGGTGAACGTCGGTGGCGACGACGACCCGCAGCGCATGCTCACCGAGGAAGTCCCGGGCTGGCTGGCCGCCCGCGACCTGCGTCCGGCGTCGGCGGTGTTCGGCATTTCGATGGGCGGCTTCGGCGCGTTGCGGTTCGCCCGCGCCCACCCGGACCTGAAGGCGGTGGCCACGGCGAGCGCGGCGCTGTTCGTCAGCTGGCCGGACGCCCGCAGCCGCAAGGTGTTCGCGGACGAAACGAACTGGCGCGCGGAGGAACCCCTGCTGCACACTGCCGATCTGCGCCCCGCGGGCCTCGGCGTGTGGTGTGGTGAGTCGGACCCCTTCCGGGGCGCGGACCGCCGGCTGGTGAAGGCGGTTTCGCCCGAAGTGTCCCGGTTCTCGCCGGGCGGGCACGATGACGAATACTGGCGGGGCGTACTGCCGGAGATCGTGAAGTTCGTGGGGGAGCGCCTGTCATGACCGACCCGTCCGGCCTGTCCAAGGCCGTCTGGACCGACGCCGACTTCCCGCAGATGGGCTGGCACGACAGCCGCGTCCACGCGCTCAGCTTCCTCGAGGACGACGACCCGCCGCCGGGCCGGCTCCTGCTCGACCTGGACTACCTCGTCTGCTGGGTCGAGCCCGCCCGGCGGCCGAAGCACTTCACGTTCTGGGTCGCCCCGGCGACGCTGGTGTTCGACGAAGCCTGGGACATCACCGGCGACATCGGACCCCTGCACGGCAGCCTGGAGATCGCGGACCTGCACCGCCTCGACCCGCCCGACGACAAGCCGTACCCCGCGTGGCACGTCGAAGGACACGAGTTCGACCTGAGGTTCCGGGCGCGGGGCTTCCGGCAGTACTTCCGCGCCCGGCCACGGCACGTCGACCGGCAGGTCCTCACCATGGCCGAGCGCGGGGGACTCAGCTTCGCCGAGCAGGCCTTCGCCTAGGACACCATCGCGAACGCGGCGTAGTACTCGCTGCTCATGTCCCGGTCGTTGCGGTCGGGGCTGACCTCGGCGCCCACCCAGCCTTGGAACGCTCCGGCGTCGTCGATCACCTGCAACAGCGGCCGCACGTGGCTGTTCCCCAGGTAGCACCCGTTGTACGACAGGCACTCGCACCAGAACTCGTAGCTGTTGCGCCGGCCGCCGAAGTCGCCGGTCAGGTAGTAGAACCGCCGGTCGCCGCTGTCGGCGAGCTTCTTCACGCACGCGTCGTACTCCGGGGTTCCCGGGTTCGGGCAGCAGGACGCCGCGTCACAACCCGCGTTCCGCTGCACGTACCCGAGGCACGAACCGTCCGTGCAGGCGTTCCAGGTGGGACCCACCGTGAAGCTGCCGCCCGACCCGCGGGCCACGGTGGTGACCTTCAGCTTGTTCCAGCTCTGCGCCTCGTACTTGTACGAGCGCTGCGTGGCGCGGACGGCGCTCATCGACGCCTTGCTCGTCTGGGCCAGCGAAGCATTGCTCCCGTATGCGTAGCCGCCGGTGATCGAGTACGTGTCGGTCACCAGCTGCATCCGGCCCAGGCCCGGGTGCAGCTCGGAGACCGCCCAGGTCTCGCCGAGGTTCACCGCGGTCGTCGAGCCGTTGATCGTGCTGCTCGTCCAGGTGATCGTCACCTGGCCGGACGTCGAGTCGTAGGCGTAGGTGCCGGTGAAGTGGCCGTTCGGGTCACCGGTGAACCCGGGCGCGGTCTTGATCGCGCAGTTGTTCCGCGGGTTGGTGCCCGGCTGGAACTCACCGCAGTAGTAGACGTCCCCGCTGTTCACCGGAACGGGGTAATCGCGCTGGCTCCACGTCCAGAAGTTGTGCTGGACGGCGTTGCTCGACGGGTCGAACACGAGGTAGCCGAGCCGCAGGTAGTTGCTGCCGGCGGCGTCGGTGAACCCGGCGACGCTGACCACCCAGTTCTGCTTGCCCAGCGGCGGCGGCGCGGCGTGCGCGGCGGACGCGCCGAGCAGCAGCGTCGAGGCGAGCACGGAAAGCACGACAGTAACGAAAACGCCGATTCGGCGGAAAACCCCCATCAACATGGTGGGAGCGTAACTCATGGACGCACTATTTCGAAGCGAAGAGAATCCCCTGCGAAACCTCGGCCTCGGGGTTCAGCAGCCATTCCGCGTCCACGGTGAAGCCGGCTCCCCGCACCCGCCGGGCCAGCCACCAAGGCTGCCGGAGGTGGACGCGGACCCGCATCGGGTGCCCGCCGTAGCCCTCGGTCTTCAGCCGGGTGCCCGCGCCGACGTGGTAGCCGATCATCAGCAGCCCGCCCGGCCGCAGGACGCGGTGGAAGTGGCCCAGCGCCGCCGGCACCGCCTCGTCCGGGACGTGGATCAGCGACCAGGACGCCAGCACGCCCGCGACCGAGGCGTCGGGCAGCGCGAGGTCCGTCATCGACCCCACCTCGAACCGCAGCTCCGGGTGCGACCGGCGGGCGAGGTCGATCATCCCCGGCGAGAGGTCGACGCCGGACGCGTCGACGCCCAGCGAAGCCAGGTACGCGGTGAAGTGCCCGGGGCCGCAGCCGACGTCCACCGCCGGCCCGTCGAGCTGCGTCGCGAACAGCGTCAGCGCCGCCTTGAGGTACGGCTCCTTTTCGAGTGCGTCCGAGACGAACTCCGCGTAGCTTTCGGCCACCGTGTCGTAGGACGAGGCGGTGTCCGCGAGCCAGGTCATGCCCGCGAGCGTATCCCGTCCAGCACCAGGGCGAGGCCGCGTCGCCAGTCCTGCGCCGCGGACGCCCCGGCGAACACCACCGCCAGGTCCTCGCCGCGGAAGTCCGGCCGCAAGCACCCGGCCTCCCGGGCTCGCTCGATGATCCGGTTCATCCGGGAACCGTTGGCTTCCTTGGCTTTCTCCAGCGCCGACGCCGGGTCGAACGTCCGCGAGCACACTTCGGTGAAGCCGCGGTCGGAGACCTGCATCTGCACCGAACGCTCGACGAACAGGACGAAACCCGCCCAGGGGTCCTCGCGCGCGAGGGCCTCGTCCAGTACCGCCTGAGCTTCTTCCAGCGTCGGCAGGAACGCGGCTTCGACGAGGTCCGCCCGCGTCGGGAACCGGTTGTAGAGGGTGCCGATGGCGACTTCGGCGCGCCGCGCGATCTCGTCGAGCGGGGCGTCGACCCCCTTGGCGCCGAACACTTCCCGCGCCGCCGCGACGAGTGCTTCCCGGTTACGCCGGGCGTCCGCGCGCAGGGGACGATGCTCGACGGTCACGGTCCGCGATTATAGCCGCGTACGCCCGGGCGGCCCGCCCGGTTGCCTGCTGATCGGAACCTCACAGTGCCCACCGCGCACGCCCACCGGGAGCACAATGGGGTAGCGGGGGTCAACCCGCACCGAGACGGCCACCGAGGGGAGGTCGGTACCTGTGCACTCCGACCTCTCCCCGTCCGGCCGCACCGGAGTCCTCCTGGTCGGCACCCGCGGGCAGCGGGGTCCCGGGGAGGTGCTGATCAGGATCAGGGGCGGCCTGGAAACCTTCCTTGCCTGGTCCGACACGGAGCTGCCGAAGGGCACGACCGTCCTGGTCGTGGAATCCCGGGGACGGCGCACGGTCGACGTCGTGGCGTGGGACGTCTCGGATCCCGCTTCTTAGCGTTCGCAGAAGGACTGCCGATGTTCGGTTATCGCGTGCCGGCCCCCAACGAGGCGATGCTGATCTCCGGGGGCAAGAACAGCAAGGGCGCGTCGCCGTTCCGGGTCGTCACCGGACACGGCGCGTTCGTCATGCCGGTTTTCCGGAAGGTCCGGTTCCTCACGCTTTCCATGTGCGAGGCCGAAGTGACCGAAGTGTGCGTCACCAAGCAGGCCATCGCCCTCACCGTCCGGGCGGTGATCGCGTTCAAGGTCGGCAACGACACCGAGAGCATCGTCAACGCCGGCCAGCGGTTCCTCTCCGACCAGGACCAGATGTCGGTGCTGACCGGCCGGATCTTCGCCGGGCACCTGCGGTCCATCATCGGATCGATGACCGTCGAGGAGATCATCACCGAGCGGCAGAAGCTCGCGACCGAGGTGCTGGACGGCTCGGCGGTGGAGATGGCGAAGATCGGCCTCACCGTGGACGCCCTGCAGATCCAGTCGATCGACGACATGAAGCTCGGCTACATCGCCGCGATGGCCGCGCCGCACAACGCCGCCATCCAGCGGGACGCCCAGATCGCCCAGGCCGTGGCGAACAAAACCGCGGCGGAGGCCGAACAGGAGTCACAGCGGACGCAGGCCGAGTACGCCCGGCAGACGTCCGTCGTGCAGGCGCGGTACCGCGCCGAGGTCGAGGCGGCGCAGGCCCAGGCGGCCCAGGCCGGTCCGCTCGCGCAGGCGAGGGCGCAGCAGGAGGTCATCGACGCACGCACCGAGCTGGCCCAGCGCGAAGCCGAGCTGCGGCAGCAGCAGCTGGTCGCCGAGGTCATCAAGCCCGCCGACGCCGAGGCCGAGCGGATCCGCATCCTGGCGGTCGCCGAGGCGGAGAAGATGCGCATCCAGGCCGAGGCGGCCGCGTCGCACAACCGGGTCGCGCTCGACCGGATGCTCATCGACCAGCTGCCGCAGATCGTCAAGGAAGCCGGGCGCGGGCTGGCGGGGGCGAACGTCAACATCCTCAACGGCGCCGACGGCCTCGGTGAGATGGCCGCCGGGCTCGTCGGCCAGGGACTGTCCATCCTGGACTCGGTGAAGCGCGGCCTGAGCACCCCGCCGGCGTCACCTGTCCCTGCGCCGGCAGCGAACGGTCAGGTGACCAAGCCGGAACTCACCCAGTAGCCGCTTGCCGATTCAGGAAGCGGGTTTCACCGCGACGACCAGGTCGCGCAGGATGGCCTGGTCGACGCGGTGGGCGAACTCGTCCCACGGCCCGCCCTCGCGGACGTCCAGCCCGGCCTTGCGCAGCACCTCGACGAGCTCTTCCCGCGGCAGCACGGTCGTGTTCCAGGAGATGCCGAGCGCCCCGCCGGGCTTCAGCACCCGCGTCCACACGGGAACGGCGGCGGCGAGCAGGTCGCGCGGGCTGCGCTGGAGGCCGGCCTCGCGGTGGCTGCCGTGCTGGACGCCGTACGGCGCGTCGGTGACGATCACGTCGCAGGAGTTCGCGCGCAGCACCTCGTCGGTCGTGAGGGTGTCGGCGCTGAAGTAGGTGAGTTTGCGCGTGTCGCCCGCTTTGTACGCTTCCTTGTCCCAGGCGTACTCGATGTCGAGGCGCCGGCCCAGGCGGACCTTGTTGCGCCGCAGCTGGCCGGATTCCGCGGTGTGCTTCACGCGCTTGTTCCGCAGCCAGGTCTTGATGAACGCCTCGTAGGCCTCGAAATCCTTGGCGTCGACGTCCAGGCCGGTCGCGTGCAGGCCGTACATCATCGCCTGGTTGAGCGTGGTGCCGCGGCCGCACAGCGGGTCGAGCAGGTACTTCGGCCGGTCCGAGAACGGGTCCGCCGTAGCCAGCAGCGTGACGTTCACCAGCAGCTTGGTGAACAGCTCGTTCGTCTTGCCCGCGTACTTCTGGATGGTCAGCAAGTCCGAATCGGCCTTCGCCAGCGGTGTCACGGGCACCGGACGGAGGACGCCGTCACCCAGCTCGAACAGCGCGTACAGCGACGAGACGTTCGACAGGAGCGCGAGGTCGCTCTCGCCGAGGGGCGCCGAGCTGGTGAAGCGCACGTAGCCGACGCCGCCGAGCTCGACCTCCTCGATCGCGGACAGCTCGGCCGCCAGGGCCGCGCCGAACACCGCCAGCTCGGCACGCAGCAGCGTGGGGGAGGAGGCGGCGTAGACCCGGTTGGCCGAGGGGTAGACCAGCATCGCGTACTCAGGCATCCCGCAGAGCGTAGCGTGACGCACCGTGACCCCTACTTCGGCGCAGGACATCCGGGACGCCGCGGCACTGCTCGCCGCGGCCACCGACGTGACGATCCTCGGCCACGTGCGGCCGGACGCGGACGCGCTGGGCAGCGCACTGGCCCTCGGCCGGGCCCTGCGGCAGCGCGGCGCCCGCGTGCGCGTCTCCTTCGGCGAGCCGGACGAGGCCCCGGAGACGCTGCGCTGGCTCGACGAGGACGGCCTGCTCACCCACCCGGACGACCTCCCGGACTCCGAGGCGCTGCTCGTGTGTGTCGACACGCCGACACCGAAGCGGCTCGGCCGGCTCGCCGGGCGCGTCGAGCTGGCCGGCGCGGTGCTGGTGATCGACCACCACGCGACCAACACCTTCTACGGCACCTGTCACGTCGTCGACGAGCGCGCCGAGGCCAGCGCGGTCCTGGTGTTCCGCGTCCTGGACGAACTGGGCGTCGAGCCGGACGAGCCGATCGCGCGCGGGCTGTACGCGGGGATCGTCACCGACACGAGCGGGTTCCGCCGGGCGAGCCCGGAGACGCACCGGATGGCGGCCCGGCTGCTCGAAGCCGGGGCCGATCCGGAAGTCATCGTGCGGCGGATCGTCGACGAGCGCCCGTTCGCCTGGCTGCCGATGCTCTCGTCGGTGCTGCGCGAGGCCCGGCTGGAGCCGGAAGCCGCGCAGGGCCGGGGATTCGTGCACGCGGTGGTCCCGCTCGACGCGGCGCGGACGGTCCGCGGCGAGGAGGTCGAGTCGGTCATCGACGTCGTGCGCTCGGTGCGCGAGGCGGCCGTCGCGGCGGTGCTCAAGCAGGACCCGGCGCAGCCCGGGCAGTGGCAGATTTCGTTGCGCAGCATCGGCATCGACGTCTCGGCGGTGGCGGCGGAGTTCGGCGGCGGCGGGCACCGGCAGGCCGCGGGCTGCACCATCGCGGGCTCCGCCGACGAGGTCGTCGCGGGTCTGCGCGAGGCACTGGAGCGGGCGCCGCTGCTGTAGCGCGTCGGATGGCGGGGCCGGAAAGTTCCCGGGTTCCCGCCGGTCAGAACTGTCGGTGGCGGCGGTTAGAGTCCGGTTCGTGGTGAACGTGGAGGAGATCGAGCGGGTCCCGGCGAAGCGCGTGCTGGGCTTGGCGGTGCCCGCTTTGGGGGTGCTGGCCGCCGAGCCGTTGTACGTGCTGGTCGACACGGCCGTGGTCGGTCACCTCGACGCGCTGTCGCTGGCCGGGCTCGCGCTCGGCGGGGTCGTGCTGGCCCAGGTGTCGAGCCAGCTGACGTTCCTGTCCTACGGCACGACGTCCCGCACCGCCCGGCTGCACGGCGCCGGCCGCCGGGCCGACGCGGTGCGCGAAGGCGTGCAGGCGACGTGGCTCGCGGTGTTCGTCGGGCTCGTCGTGCTGGCCGCGGGGCAGCTGCTGGCCTGGCCGATCGCGCGGGTGCTGTCGGGCAGTGACGAGATCGCCGCGGCCGCCGTGTCGTGGCTGCGGATCGCGCTGTTCGGGGCGCCGCTGATCCTGGTCACCATGGCCGGCAACGGCTGGATGCGCGGGGTGCAGGACGCCGCGAAGCCGTTGCGGTACGTGCTGGCCGGCAACGGGATCTCGGCCGTGCTGTGCCCGGTGCTCGTGTACTGGGCCGGGCTGGGGCTGGAGGGGTCGGCGATCGCGAACGTCGCCGCGCAGGTGATCTCGGCGTCGCTGTTCTTCGCGGCGCTGGCTCGCGAGAAGGTCGGCCTGCGGCCGGACTTCAAGGTGATGCGCGCCCAGCTCGGCCTCGGCCGCGACCTGGTGCTGCGGAGCATGGCGTTCCAGGCGTGCTTCGTCTCGGCGGCGGCCGTCGCGGCCCGGACGTCGACCGAGGCGGTCGGGGCGCACCAGGTGGTGCTGCAGCTGTGGACGTTCCTCGCGCTGGTGCTGGACTCGGTGGCGATCGCCGCGCAGTCGCTGGTCGGGGCGGCCCTGGGGGCGAACTCGGCGCGCCAGGCGCGCGGGGTGGCGTCGCAGATCACCGGGTACGGGCTGCTGCTGGGGTGCTTCCTGTGCGTGCTGTTCGCGGCGTTGTCCTGGGTGCTGCCGCACGCGTTCACGTCCGACCCGGGCGTGCTGGCGGAGATCCCGCACGCGTGGTGGTTCTTCGTGGCCCTGCAGCCGATCGCGGGGGTCGTCTTCGCCCTGGACGGCGTCCTGCTGGGAGCGGGCGACGCGGCGTTCCTCCGCAACGCGACGCTCGGCAGCGCGGCCCTCGGCTTCCTCCCGCTGATCTGGGCGTCCCTCGGCTTCGGCTGGGGCCTCACGGGCATCTGGACCGGCCTGTCCCTCTTCATGGTCCTCCGCCTCGCCGCGGTCCTGGCCCGCTGGCGCTCCGGAAACTGGGCAGTAACCGGCGCCACCCGCCCCACCTGACCCCACCCCCACGTGACCAGCCCCGTAACTCGCGTGATCAGACCCGTGACTCGCGTGATTGAGGCCGG
>NZ_MUMI01000131.1 GCF_002155975.1 Amycolatopsis kentuckyensis | reverse complement strand
GTCCCGGGGGCCTTGTCGTGGCACGAGGTGTCGCCTAGCGTCGGGCGCATGGGTGTCGCACTGGTGACCGGCAGTTCCCGGGGTCTCGGCCGCGTGATCGCTCGCCGGCTGGCCAGAGACGGGTTCGCCGTCGCGGTCAACGGCCGCCACGACGACGCCGACCTGAAGACGGCGGCGGAGGGCATCCTCGCCGAAGGCGGCCGCGCGGCGGCGTTCGTCGCGGACGTCACCGACCGGCGCCAGGCCGGCGACCTGGTCGACGCGGTCACGGCGCTGCTCGGCCCGATCGGCGTGCTGGTGCTCAACGCCACCGGTCCCCAGCCGGAGGCGCCGCTGTCCGCGGTCGACTGGCCGGATCACCTGGCCCAGCTGGACTTCTTCGTCCGGTCGCCGGTGCTGCTCGGGCACGCGGTGCTGCCGGGCATGCGCGCCCGCGGCCACGGCCGCATCGTGCACGTCGACTCGGAGGTGGCGGACCGCCCGCCCCCCGGCCGCTCGGCGTACGCGACGGCCAAGAGTGCCCAGATCGGCCTGGTCCGGGCATGGGCGCGCGAACTGGCCGCGGACGGCATCACGGTCAACACGGTGGCGCCCGGCTTCATCCCGGTGGAGCGGCACGCGGAGGTCCCGGAGGCCGAGCGCGAGGAGTACCGCGCCTCGGTCCCGGCCGGGCGCCTGGGAACACCGGAGGAAGTGGCGGCCGCGGTGAGTTTCTTCGCCTCGGAGGAGGCGGGATTCGTGACCGGCCAGCGCCTCCTGGTCGACGGCGGCCGCTCGCTCGGCTAGGGCCCTTCGTTGATCGCGTCGATGTGGACGATGGCTTCGCAGCGAACGGCGAACGCCGGCAGACTGGTGTCCTGCGTGGGCTGAGCGATGAGGTTGTAGAGCTCTCGCGCGACGTAGCGTTTCAGGCAGCGGATCGCTTCGCGCTTGGTCTTGCCTTCGCGGACGCGTCGGTCGATGTAGGCGCGGGTCCCAGCGGAGTCGCGCGATGACGATCATGTAAAGGGCGAAGTTGGCTTGACGGTCGCCGCCTCGGTTGAGCCTGCGTCGTTGCGCCTTGCCGGAAGCCATCTCGGCGGGACTTGCTCCGCAGAGTGCCGCGAAAGACGCTTCATTGGTGAGCCGGTGTGAGTTGTCGCCGGCTGCCAGGCGCAGAGCTGCGGCGGTGTCGGCGCCGACGAGGGTCGCCTTGAGGTGGTTGATCACCTGCGCCCGTGACTTGATGGCCGAGGCTTTGGCGAGCTTGAACAGGCGGATCCGTTCCACGTGACCATCGCCGGCCTTGGCGACGGCAGTAGCTCGGCCGGACAGGACCGCTCGGGCTGCCCGGCAACACCAACTCCCAGCTCAACTTGCTCGAGACCGACCTCGGTACAGGCCCTAGATCCCTGCCAGCGCAAGGATCCCGCCGATGTCACAGGCGAGGAAGCCGAAGCCATCGAGGTCAGTCAGCGTGCAGGCGTCCTCGTCGTCGGTCATCAAGTACTGGAAGGTGCCATGCGGGGCCTCTCCGCGCCCGACCGGCCATCGCCAAGCCAAGTCCTTTGTGGACGAACAACCCGCTCCCGCCACCGTCGGAATCCGATTCGATTCCGGGCACCGGTTCCCCCTCCGTCACCATTCTCCCGAACCCGTGACCACATTATCCACAGCATCATATATCGTTTAAGAAAGCGCGAAGCGCCTTCGCCGCGCGAAGCACCTTCGCCGCGCTTCGCGTGCCGCATCCCGTTGTCACACAGGCGGAACAGCGACCTCCTTGCGGTGAATCCGCGCGCGGCGTACGTCGTTTTGTCGGAGGTCCCCTCTAACGTCCGTGCCATGACCGAAAAGAGCACGGTGCGCACGCGCGAAATGGCCTACGAGCTCAGAGGCCAGCGCGAGCTGAAGCGGATGACCCTGCGCGAGGTGGCCCGCCGCGCGGACTGGTCGGCGTCGAAGGTGTCGGCCTGGGAGAACGGCCGCCGCATCTCGGCGGTCGACGCCGCCATCTACCTCGCCCACTGCGGGACCGGGGCCGCCGAACGCGCGCGGCTCCTCGAGCTGGCCAAGCCGTCCGGCGACCTCTACTGGGTACGGCCGTACTTCGACAAGCTCGTCGACCCGACGAAATCGCTCGTCATCCAGGAAAACCTGGCGCGTTCGATGGTCTACTACAGCCCGGCCGCCATCCCCGGGATGCTGCAGACGGAGGAATACGTCCACGCCTGTTTCGAACTCACCGGCCGCTACACCGCCGACAGGCTCGACACGCTGACGCGGGCCCGCGTGGAACGGCAGCGGCTGCTCCAACGCCACGACCCGCCGAGCTGCACCTTCTTCGTGCACGAGCGCGCGCTGCGCTCGGTTGTGGGCGGCCCGGCGCTCATGCACGAACAGCTGCAGAACCTCGTGCTGGCCACGAACCTGCCGCACTGCGTCATCCGGGTGGTCCCGGAGTCGGACCCCACGTTCCGCGTACTGAGCACGACCTTCACGGTCATGGAATTCCCCGAGCACCCACCGGTCGTCTACGAAGAGACCCACACCGCGGGCTTGTTCGTGGACGACCGCATCGCCGTGGAGGCGTTCTACCTCCTCACCACCCGCCTGGAGCAAGTGGCGCTGTCCGAGGGACGCTCGCGGGACTGGCTCATCCGGTTCGCGAACGAGTACGAACGCCTGAGAGAGTGATCGAGTCACGACCGAGCGGCTTCGCGGCAAGGAGGCGTGCGGCGCAGAGGTCGCGAAGCAGCAGCGAGGGGCAGCCCGTTTCGGCTTCCGTTCGGCGCACGGCAGGATGGCGTCATGGAGATCGAGCTGCTGCCGCCGTCCGCTGGAGCCGTGGCGATCGACTCGGTTACCGCGTGACGCGCCGCGCCGACCTCGCCGAGGACCACCCGCGCCTCGCGCCGCCGCCGGCCACGCCGTGCGACCGCAGGGGGTTCGCGTGACAGTGCTCGCCGGAGCGCGGGTGTTCGATCCCGAAACCGGGGAGACGACCCGCGCGGACGTACGGCTGGACGGCGACCGGATCGCCGAGGTCGGCCGGGGACTGGAGGGCGAACAGGTCGACTGCTCCGGGGGTTTGCTGATCCCCGGGCTCATCGACTGCCACGTGCACGTGGCCTTTCCGCGGCCCGAGCCGTTGCCGCGCAGTGCGCGGATCCTCGAAGCCGTGCCGGTGCTGCGCGAGCTGCTGGCGCGCGGGATCACCACGGTCCGCGACGCCTGGGGCGCCGACGCCGGGTTCAAGCACGCCCTGCGCGAAGGGTGGATCACCGGCCCCGACCTGCTGGTCAGCCTGCGTCAGCTGGGGCCGACCGGCGGGCTCGGCGACAGCTGGGAGCCGCCCGCGGGCGCCGTCGACCACTACGGTGACCCGTCGCTGCCCGACCCGCTGTTCGACGGGCCGGACGCGGCGCGCGCGGCGGTCCGCCGGATGGTGCGGGCGGGCGCCGACTGGATCAAGGTCGGCGCGAGCGGGGCGATGCGGGCGGTGCGCACGGGAACCGACGTCCGGCCGACCGACGACGAACTCGCCGCGCTGGTCGACGAGGCCCGCCGCTGCGGCCGGGACGTCCTGGCCCACGCGCACACGTCCGCCGCCGTCGTCTCGGCCGCCCGCGCCGGGGCGCGCAGCATCGAACACGGCACCTTCCTCGACGACACCGCTGTCGCGGCCTTGGCCGGCGCTTGGTACGTGCCGACGCTCTCGCCGATCAGCGACAGCGAGTTCGCCGGGACCCACCGTCGTTCGGTCCGGCTCGCGGCGGACGCGGGTGTCCGCATCGCCGCCGGTTCGGACCTCGCCCCGCGTCCCCATGTCGACTTGACGACCGAGCTGCGGCTGCTGGCCGCGGTGCTCGGCGAGGCGGCCGCCCTGAAGGCGGCCACGTCCGAAGCAGCGCGGCTGCTCCGCCTCGACGACGACCGCGGCCGCATCGAGCCGGGGCTGCGCGCCGACCTCGTGCTGCTGGACGGCACGGATCTCGACGTGACCGACCTGCCCGGGCGGACCCGGGCGGTCTGGCACGACGGGAAGCGCGTCGCCGACCCGGGCGGGGCACAGACGTGAAGACGCTCGCGAACCGGCCCGAGGCGCGGTTCGCGAGCGTCGAGGAGAAAAGCCCTACTTGTCCCGGCGGAAGAGCTTGTTGCCCAGCCACACGATCGGGTCGTACTTGCGGTCCGCGACGCGCTCCTTCATCGGGATGAGCGCGTTGTCGGTGATGTGGATCCCCTCCGGGCACACCTCCGAACAGCACTTCGTGATGTTGCAGTACCCGAGCCCGTGCTCGTCCTGGGCCGCATCACGGCGGTCCGCCACGTCCAGCGGGTGCATCTCCAGCTCGGCGATGCGCATCAGGTACCGCGGCCCGGCGAAGGCTTCCTTGTTCTCCTCGTGGTCACGCACCACGTGGCAGGTGTTCTGGCACAGGAAGCACTCGATGCACTTGCGGAACTCCTGCGACCGCTCGACGTCCACCTGCTGCATCCGGTACTCGCCCGGTTTCAGGTCCGCCGGCGGCGTGAACGACGGGATCTCGCGCGCCTTCGTGTAGTTGAACGACACGTCGGTGACGAGGTCGCGGATCACCGGGAACGTCCGCATCGGCGTCACCGTGATCACCTCGTCCTCGGTGAACGTCGACATCCGCGTCATGCACAGCAGGCGCGGGCGGCCGTTGATCTCCGCCGAGCACGAGCCGCACTTGCCCGCCTTGCAGTTCCAGCGGACGGCGAGGTCCGCGGCCTGGGTCGCCTGCAGCCGGTGGATGATGTCGAGGACGACCTCGCCCTCGTTCACCTCCACCGTGAAGTCCTGCAGCCCGCCGCCGTCGGCGTCGCCGCGCCAGACCCGGAAACTCGCCTTGTAGCTCATGCCTTGCTCCCGGGGTGCGTCTCGAGCTCCGCATCGGTGTAGTACTTCCCGAGTTCGCCGAACTCGAACAGCTCCAGCAGGTCCTGCCGCAGCGGCACCTGCTCCTTCACCTCGACGCCGACGTCCGGCACCACCGGGTTGTCGCCCGGGGACGCCGAGCACACGAGCAGCTTGTTGCGCCAGTCCGCTTCCATGCCCGGGTAGTCGTCGCGCGTGTGCCCGCCGCGGCTTTCGGTCCGCGTCAGCGCCGCCTTCGCGACGCACTCGCTGACCATCAGCATGTTGCGCAGGTCGATCGCGAGGTGCCAGCCGGGGTTGAACTGCCGGTGGCCTTCGACGGTGACGCGCAGGATCCGCTGCCGCAGCTCGTCGAGCTTCGCCAGCGCCTGCGCCATCTCCTCCGCCTTGCGGATGATGCCGACCAGGTCGTTCATCGACTGCTGCAGCTCGGTGTGCAGGGTGTACGGGTTCTCCCCCGAACCGCCCTCGGGCGGGTCGAACGGCGCCAGCGCCATCTTCGCCGCGGCGTCCACATCGGACTCCTTGACTACGGGCCTGCCGTCGAGCCCCTGCACGTACTCGGCGGCGCCCAGCCCCGCGCGCCGGCCGAACACCAGCAGGTCGGACAGCGAGTTCCCGCCGAGCCGGTTGGACCCGTGCATGCCGCCCGAGCACTCGCCGGCCGCGAACAGGCCGGGCACGCTCGCCGCGGCCGTGTCCGGGTCGACTTCGATGCCGCCCATGACGTAGTGGCAGGTCGGGCCGACCTCCATCGGCTCCGCGGTGATGTCGACGTCCGCCAGCTCCTTGAACTGGTGGTACATCGACGGCAGCCGCTTGCGGATCTCCTCGGCCGGCAGCCGGCTGGCGATGTCGAGGAAGACGCCGCCGTGCGGGGAGCCGCGGCCCTCCTTGACCTCGGAGTTGATCGCGCGGGCGACCTCGTCGCGGGGCAGCAGGTCGGGCGTGCGCCGGTTGTTCTCCTGGTCGGAGTACCAGCGGTCGGCTTCCTCTTCGCTTTCGGCGTACTGGCCCTTGAAGACGTCGGGCACGTACTCGAACATGAACCGCTTGCCGTCGGAGTTCTTCAGCACACCGCCGTCGCCGCGCACGCCCTCGGTGACGAGGATGCCCTTGACGCTCGGCGGCCAGACCATCCCGGTCGGGTGGAACTGGACGAACTCCATGTTGATCAGCTTCGCGCCCGCCCGCAGGGCCAGCGCGTGGCCGTCACCGGTGTACTCCCACGAGTTCGACGTCACCTTGAACGACTTGCCGATGCCGCCGGTGGCGAGCACGACCGCGGGCGCCTCGAAGAGGACGAACCGCCCGCTCTCGCGCCAGTAGCCGAACGCGCCGGCGATGCGGCCCTCGGTGGTGAGCAGCTCGGTGACCGTGCACTCGGCGAAGACCTTGATCTTCGCTTCGTAGTCCCCGGTCTCGGCGAAGTCCTCCTGCTGCAGCGAGACGATCTTCTGCTGCATCGTGCGGATCAGCTCGAGCCCGGTGCGGTCACCGACGTGCGCCAGCCGCGGGTACGTGTGCCCGCCGAAGTTGCGCTGGCTGATCCGGCCGTCGGCGGTGCGGTCGAACAGCGCGCCGTACGTCTCGAGCTCCCAGACGCGGTCCGGCGCCTCCTTGGCGTGCAGCTCGGCCATCCGCCAGTTGTTGAGGAACTTCCCGCCGCGCATGGTGTCGCGGAAGTGGACCTGCCAGTTGTCGTTCGAGTTCGCGTTGCCCATCGAGGCGGCGCACCCGCCCTCGGCCATCACCGTGTGCGCCTTGCCGAACAGGGACTTGCACACGACGGCGACGCGGAAGCCGCGTTCGCGGGCTTCGATCACGGCGCGCAGACCGGCGCCACCGGCACCGATCACCACCACGTCGTAGCTGTGCCGTTCGACCTCGGTCATGAAGAGATTCCACCTCGGAACTGGGGACGTCTGTTGTTGGGAGAGCGGGACGCTAGTTGACGAATCTCAGGTCCGAGATCGCGCCGCTGGCGACGAGCATGACGTAGAAGTCGGTCAGCACCAGCGTGCCGAGCGTCGTCCAGGCCAGCGTCATGTGGCGGGTGTTGAGCTTCGAGACCTTGGTCCAGATCCAGTAGCGCACCGGATGCTTGGAGAAGTGCTTCAGCCGGCCGCCGGTCACGTGCCGGCAGGAGTGGCAGGACAGCGTGTACGCCCAGAGCAGGATCACGTTGCCCAGCAGGACGATGTTGCCGAGCCCGAAGCCGAAGCCGCCGGTCTTGCCGTGGAAGGCCGTGATGGCGTCGTAGGTGTTGACCAACGAGACGATCAGCGCCACGTAGAAGAAGTAGCGGTGGATGTTCTGGATGATCAGCGGCAGCCGCGTCTCGCCGGTGTACTTGGCGTGCGGTTCCGCGACGGCGCAGGCGGGCGGGGAGAACCACACCGACCGGTAGTAGGCCTTGCGGTAGTAGTAGCAGGTCAGGCGGAACCCGAGCAGGAACGGCAGCACGACGAAGCCGAGCGGGATGAACCCGGGCAGGTCGCCGAACCAGTGGCCGAAGTGGCTCGAGCCCTCGACGCAGGAAGTGGACAGGCAGGGCGAGTAGAACGGCGTCAGGTAGTGGTAGTCGGGCACCCAGTAGGCGGTGCGCACGAACGACCGGACCGTCGCGTAGATGATGAACGCCGACAGTCCGAGCACGGTCAGCAGCGGCTGGAGCCACCACCGGTCCGTGCGGAGGGTGCGCTCGGCGATCCGGGCCCGCTTGGGGGCCCGGACGCCGGTGCCGACGCCGTTGTCAGCGGGAGCGCTCACCGCTGGTCGCGCTTGTAGCCGCCGACGCCTTCGTCATCGGCGCCGTGCCACAGCGCCGGGTCGTAGGGGGTGTCGGGGACGGGAACGCGCTCCGCGGCCTTCGCCTGCGCGGGCACCGCGAGGGGCACACCGTCGAGGTCCGCGGTGTCGATGTCGAGGCGCTCGACGTCATTGGCGAGCCGGCGCACCGCCGACGCGTCGCCGTAGCGAGAGCGCAGTGCGCCGACGCACTGCCGGAGCTGGCCGATGGTTCGCCGCAGCTCGGCGATCTCGGAGGTGGACATCATGCCTCCCGTGTGGTGGGGCTGGCAGGGAACCGGCTACGGCTGTGCCACGCGTCGTGCAGTGTGACAACTAGCACACTAACGGTTCTGGAGGTGATCGGGGTCACGCGGGTCGATCTTCTGAATCGATTTTGATTCGGCGTTTTCCCGAGGTAGTGTGGCCAGAGTCACGACCCTGAGGCGTCAGCGCTGCCGTCCCGCGGACCACCCCACACCAGTGATCCGGAGCCGGACATGAGCCCGACCCCCACCACATCGTTGCACCCCGTCATCGCCGAAGTCACCGCCCGCATCGCCGCGCGCAGTGCCGCGACCCGCACGGCCTACCTCGACCGCATGGCCGCCGCCCACGAAGAAGGCCCGGTCCGCCGCGGCCTCGCGTGCAGCAACCTCGCCCACGGTTTCGCCGCGATGGACGGCGTCGACAAGGAAGCGCTGCGCGCCGCGCGCGCCCCCGGCGTCGCGATCGTGTCGTCCTACAACGACATGCTGTCGGCGCACCAGCCGATGCAGGAGTACCCGGCCTGGCTGAAGAAGTCCGTGCGGTCCGCCGGCGGCGTCGCGCAGTTCGCCGGCGGCGTGCCCGCGATGTGCGACGGGATCACGCAGGGCCGCGCGGGCATGGAGCTGTCGCTGTTCAGCCGCGAGGTCATCGCGATGTCGACGGCGATCGCGCTGTCGCACGACATGTTCGACGCCGCGCTGCTGCTGGGCGTCTGCGACAAGATCGTTCCCGGCCTGCTGATCGGCGCCCTGTCGTTCGGGCACCTGCCGGTGTTGCTGATCCCGGCGGGCCCGATGAACTCCGGGCTGCCGAACAAGGAGAAGGCGCGCGTCCGGCAGCTCTACGCCGAGGGCCTCGCGACCCGCGAAGACCTCCTCGACGCCGAAGCGGCGTCGTACCACTCGGCCGGCACCTGCACCTTCTACGGCACGGCCAACTCGAACCAGATGGTCGTCGAGGTGATGGGCCTGCACCTGCCGGGCGCCAGCTTCGTGCAGCCGGGTTCTTCTTTGCGCCAGGCGCTGACCGAGGAAGCCGGGCGGCGGGTCGTCGCTCTGTCCCGCGGCGAGGAGTACACGCCGGTCTCGCGGATCCTCGACGAGAAGGCGTTCGTCAACGGCGTCGTCGCGCTGCTCGCCACGGGCGGCTCGACCAACCACACGATGCACCTCGTGGCGATCGCCGCGGCCGCGGGCATCCAGCTGACCTGGGACGACTTCTCCGACCTGTCGGCCGCCGTGCCGCTGCTGGCGCGGGTGTACCCGAACGGCAGCGCCGACATCAACCACTTCCACGCCGCCGGCGGCATCCAGTTCCTGGTCGGCACGCTGCTCGACGCGGGGTTCCTGCACGAAGACGTCCACACGGTGGCCGGGTTCGGGCTGCACCGCTACCGCGCCGAGCCGATCCTGTCCGACGGCGAGCTGGTCTGGCGCGACGTGCCCACCCGCAGCCTCGACGAAGACGTCCTGCGCCCGGTCTGGCGCCCCTTCGCCGCCGACGGCGGGCTGCGGATGGTCGAGGGCAACCTCGGCCGCGGCGTGGTCAAGGTGTCCGCGGTGGCGCCCGAGCACCGCGTCGTCCAGGCGCCGGCGCGGGTGTTCACCACGCAGGAGGACTTCAAGGCCGCGTTCGAGGCCGGCGAGCTGGACCGCGACGTCGTCGTCGTGCTCCGGCAGCAGGGCCCGCAGGCCAACGGCATGCCGGAACTGCACGGCCTGACGCCGGCGCTGGGCGTGCTGATGGACCGCGGGCACGCCGTGGCGCTGGTCACCGACGGTCGCATGTCGGGCGCGTCGGGCAAGATCCCGGCGGCCATCCAGGTGACGCCGGAAGCCGCGGCGGGCGGGGTCATCGCGCGCATCGCCGACGGCGACGTCATCCGGCTCGACGCCGCTTCGGGCTCCCTCGACGTGCTCGTCGGTGACGAAGAACTCGCCCGCCGTGAACTTGTGGACTCGCCGCCGTCCGAAGCATCCTGGACCGGCACCGGCCGAGAGCTGTTCGCCGCGTTGCGCCGTGCCGTCGGCCCCGCTGACCAGGGCGCTTCCGTGTTCGGCCCGTTGACGCCGGAGCACTTCGGAATGCCCACTCTGGAAATCCAGGAGGTCGGTCAGTGACCACCGGTCAGGACCTGCTCGAGCTGTCCCCCGTGATGCCCGTCGTGGTGATCGACGACGCCGACGACGCGGTGCCCACGGCCCGGGCCCTGCTCGCCGGCGGGATCGGGGTCATCGAGCTGACCCTGCGCACCCCGGCGGCGTTGTCCGCGATCGAGCGCGTCGCCGCGGAGGTGCCGGACATCGTCATCGGCGCGGGCACGGTCGTCTCGCCGGACCAGGCGAAGCAGGCGGCCGACGCGGGCGCGAAGTTCCTCGTGACGCCGGGCTGCACGGACGCCGTCGTCGACGCGTGCTTCGAGTCCGGGCTGCCGTTCCTGCCCGGCGCGAGCACGGTGTCCGAGGCGATGCGGCTGGCCGAGCGCGGGCTCACGGCGCTGAAGTTCTTCCCGGCGGAGGCGTCCGGCGGCGTCGCGTACCTGAAGTCGATCGCGGGTCCGCTGCCGTCGCTGAAGTTCTGCCCGACCGGCGGGATCACGGTGGCCTCGGCGCCGTCGTACCTGGCGCTGCCGAACGTCGGCTGCATCGGCGGTTCGTGGCTGACGGCCTCGCTCGACCCCGCCACGATCGAGAAGCTGGCCGCGGAAGCCGCCGCGCTGTAGCGGAGATCACCCCGCGTCATCGCCGCACCCGAACGGCGGAATGCGCGTCCGCATTCCGGGAGCACCGTTCCAGCGCGC
>NZ_MUMI01000130.1 GCF_002155975.1 Amycolatopsis kentuckyensis | reverse complement strand
CAACCCCGATCCGAAGCCAAAACACGGACGGCGACAAGGTGCCGCCGTCCGTAGTCACAATGCCGGCTTCGGGGTGGCGAAAAAGCTAACGAGACCCGCACCCCCGCAGCAAAGTACTGATCGTCCGAGAAAGCTCACACATCGTCCGCATCCCCAGCTGCATGGACTGAGCCCCCACCCGCAGCGGCCGGATGGCCGCCCGCAGCGGAGCATTGATCGCCTCGAGCGGGCGAATCCGCGTCAGGAACTCGGTGATCCGAACCTCCAGCTCCATCAGCCCGTTCAGCATTTCGACGAACTCGTCGTATTCCCGGCGCGCCCGGTCCAGCAGTGCGGGCGTCATGTGCGAATCCATCAGGCGCATGTACGAGCGGATCGTCGAATCGGTTTCCGCGACCGTCGCCTCGAACGCCGTGCCGACCTGCTGGATGTTGACCGCCATCGGTTTGATCGTGTCGGCGGCGCGGACCACCCGCGCCTTGATCGCCTCCGGGGTGAGCCCGGCCATTTCCCCGGTCACCTGGCGCATTTCCTCGGCCAGTTCGTCCAGCGAGTGGCTGATCGCGTCGAACTGCCGCTCCAGCAGCTCGCCGATCTCCGTGAGGTTTTCCTTGTACTCCTGGAGGCCGGGGCCGTCCTTCTCCGGGGTGGCGCCCTCGAGCAGCAGCCGGTCGGATTGCTTGAGTTCCTCCAGGGTCGCTTCCGCCGAGCGGATCGCCTTGATCAGCCGCTCCGCCACCACGTCCATGGTGCGCCGCCATTCCGCGGTGCCCGCTCCCGACAGGACCGCCTCCTTGATGTCGACGTACTGGAGCTTCTCGATGATCCGGATGTTGGCGTCGTCGCTCTGGCCGGTGATGAGCTCGTGGCCCAGCACGATCAGCGGCAGGATCAGCTGGGTGAGGCCGAGCTCGTTCGCCTTGGCGTAGAACGCCGTCAGCTCTTCCCGGCAGGCGCCGCTTTCGTAGAAGTAGTTCATCGAGATGACCGGGATGAACACCATCGCGGCGTTGAGCCCGTCCTGGATCTTCATCCGCCAGTCTTCGCCCCACCCGATGCTTTCGCGATCCACGAACACTTCGATCTTGCGCCCGTGCGCCGACGCGCAGAACTTCTCCAGCGAATTCTTGAGTGGTGTGACGAAATTCAGGAAACTGTCATCTTCGTGGGTGAAGCTCAGAAAGCACTGCACGGCGGGCTGATCGGACATGAAATCGGGCATCGGAAACCTTCGGGCGGTGCGGCGTTTCCGGCGCAGCCTAGGGCAGCGGGTGACCGGGGCCGAAGGGAGGCGGGAATTGTCCCGAATCTGTCAGGACGCGGTGCTCTGCAGGGCCTTGCTGAGCGCGGCGGCGGTCAGCTCCACCTGCCACGGCCGGGCCCCGCCGGCCCGCAGGACCTCCGCCACCGAGTCCTCGTCCGTCTCGGCCGGCGGGCGCCAGCACGTGCGGCGGACCAGGTCCGGCAGCAGCAGGTTCTCCACCGGCAGCCGGCGGTCCTCCGCGATGGCCGTCAGCGCCGCCCGTGCGGCCGACAGGCGGGCCGCCGCGTCCGGGTCCTTGTCCGCCCAGCGGTTCACCGGGGGCGGGCCGTCCGTCGGCTGGGACGGTGACGGGAGCTCCGAGGCCGGCAGGGCCCGGGCCGCCTGGAGGTGGCGCAGCCAGCTCGCCGTGTACTTGCGCTGGACGCGGCCGCTGAACACCGGCAGCGCCTGCAGCTCTTCGACCGTCTTCGGGTCGGCCGTGACGGCGTTGACGATCGCGCTGTCCGGGAGGATCCGGCTCGGTGCGCGGTCGCGCTTGCGGGCCAGCTCGTCCCGCGCCTGCCACAGCTCGCGGACCGCCGCCAGGCCTCGGGGGCTGCGGATCTTGTGCACGCCGGACGTCCGGCGCCACGGCTCGGCCCGCGGGGGCGGCGGCGGGGCCGTCCGCACGTTCTCGAACTCCTGCCGCGCCCACTCCAGCTTGCCCTGGGCGCCCAGCTCCGCTTCCAGCTTCTCCCGCAGCTGGACGAGCAGCTCGACGTCGAGGGCGGCGTAGTTCAGCCAGTCGACCGGCAGCGGCCGCTTCGACCAGTCGGCCGCGCTGTGGCCCTTCTCGAGGGTGTAGCCCAGCAGCAGCTCGACGAGCGTGCCCAGCGCAACGCGTTCGTAGCCCGCCAGCCGGCCGGCCAGCTCGGTGTCGAACAGCGCCGCCGGGCGCAGGTCCAGCTCGGCGAGGCAGGGGAGGTCCTGGGAGGCGGCGTGCAGCACCCACTCCAGGTCGTTGAGGACGTCGCGCAGCGGCTGGAGTTCGCCGTCCAGCGCGATCGGGTCGATCAGCACCGTGCCGGAACCTTCGCGGCGCAGCTGAACGAGGTAGGCCTTGGGCCAGTACCGGTAGCCGGACGCGCGTTCGGTGTCGACGGCGACCGCGCCGGTGCCCGCGGCGAGCTTCGCGCAGGCCTCGGCCAGCGCGGCGGGGTCGGTGACCACCGGGGGCGTGCCCTCGGCGGGTTCGCGTAGCAGCACGGGGCCGCCCGTGGACTCGATCTCCATCCCGGTGTCCTCGGCCTCAGTGCTTCCCATGGTTGACGACCCTACGGGACGGGCATACCGCGCCTGGTCTGCCCGCCCCGCAGGGCTGTTCGCTTGCGTCAGCGGATCACGCCGGCTCGCATGGCCAGCGCCACCATCTGGGCCCGGTCGCCCGTGCCGAGCTTGCGCCCGATCCGGGACAGGTGGGACTTGACGGTGAGGGCGGAGAGCGAAAGCTCCTCGCCGATCTCCTTGTTGGACTGTCCGTCGGCGACCAGCTGGAGCACCTCCACCTCACGAGCGGACAGCTCGCGCGGGGTGTTGTCGGTGCCCGCGACGCGGGTCCCGGTGGCCAGCACCGGAGCCACGCTCGGGTCGGCGTAGACGCCGCCCTCGAGCACACGCCGCACGCCGTCGGTCACCACGACCGGCGACGCGGACTTCAGCAGGTACGCCTGGGCCCCGGCCTGGAAGGCCGAGCGGACCGCGTACGGGTCGTCCGAGGATGCGAGTACGACCACGCGCGGCCAGCCGTGGCTACGGAGTTCCGTAACCAGCTCGATGCCGCTGCCGTCCGGCAGTCCGAGATCGAGGATCGCCAGGTCACAAGGCCCAGTGGCCTGTGCTCGCGCCCTCGCCTCGGCCACCGTGGCGGCTTCGTGGACGGTCCCCGCACCCATCTGTGCGAGTCTTGCTGCGATTGCCTCCCTCAACAGCGGGTGGTCATCGACCACCAGTACCGAAAAAAGCTCTTCCCGCGGGTGCGGAACCATGCTCGCCGGCAACGCGCCGGCTGGCGTGGATCGGACGGCCTGAGAAATGCCGACGGTAGCCACGTCACTACCTCCCTGGAGTCGGTCGTGCCCCCCGACCGGCACCGGGACCTTCGGCCGTTCAGCCGCGCCAGCTTTAGACCGAAAGTGGTGTCGTCGAAGGCACTGTAGCCGTCCTGAGGCCGTTGCGGGGGGATCGAATGGGTATCTATCTCAAACGAACAGTCACTCAGTGGGTTCGTAGTAACACGATCGGGCTAGTACACGGCCGGTTGCTAACGGATAGCCCAGTGAACACGATGCTAAGGAGTTACCGGCGGCCAAATGGCCGTGCAGATGGGGCGTGCAGCTTCCAGTGCGCCTAGTGACGAGGGGCCGGATGGGCTCCCCCGAGCCTCGGAAAGTGGCTCCGGCCGGGCCTTGATCAACTCCGCCGCGAGGTCTCCGCGCGGCTTCCCGAGTGCCTGCCGGGCCCCGGAACTGTGACTGTCCGTGTCTGTCGTGGGGTGATGACGACCCCGGATCCTCGGATTGATCTTGTAGCGGTGCGTGACCGCGGGGAGTCACGAACGAGGAGACGTGAAACGGCCTCGCAGCCTGCGGCGGGCCGCCGGGGTACCCCGGACATCAGCCGAGCCGTTCCGGGCGGCAGGCGGCGTCTGAGGGGCCGGGAGCGAGGTGAACGGCGTTCAGCGGACGTGAATTTTGCTCACATCCGTACAAAGGGCGATCCGGGGACGACGCTCGGCGACCGGCCGTTGCCGATTCGTTGCCGAAGATCGCCCGGACAGCCGCTCAGGAGCCCTGGCGCTGCTCGAAGAGGGTCACGCCGACCGGCGGCAGGCCGACGACGCTCGCCATCACCTGGCAGAAGGCCTGCCCGTGCGGCAGCAGTCCGGCGTCCGTCGGCGTCCACGACGCCCGCAGCTCCAGGTCGTCGGTGCGAGCCGGGCCGGAGATGTCGCCGAAGCGGGCCGACGACGTCTCCGTCACCGTGCCGCCGAGGGCCGTCCAGCTCGCGCCGGACACTTCCAGCGCGTCGGTGAGCCAGGACCAGCCGACCGCCGGCAGGAACGGGTCGGTCGCCAGCTCCCGGTCCAGCTCCGCGCGCACGTACATGACGAGGCGCAGCACGCCGTCCCAGCCGTCCTGGCCGTTTGGGTCGTGCAGCAGGACCAGCCGGCCCGAAGCCAGCACGTCGGCGGGCCCGGACACTTCGCAGCTGACCGCGTACGACCACGGCGCGAGCCGCTGCGGGGCGCGCATCGGCTCCAGCAGCACCTCCCGGCGGGGCCGGACGGACTGCAGCGCCGCGACTGCTTCGCGGAAGAGTTCGGGCACTGGTGTCATCGCGGTCACGCTTCGACTTTAGGGCGGGCACGCCCAGTTGCGGGCGCAGGCGCGCCGAGGCGGTCGCGCCGAGGAACGGCCCCGCCTCGGCTCGTGGCACGATTGACGGCGATGTCTCAGACCACGCCCCTGCCGCGCCCGGCCGCCCCGGCCGCCCGCCGCGAGCTGCCCGAAGCCCCGTTCCTGGCCGCCGCGCGCGGCGAACGCCCGGCCCGCACGCCCGTCTGGTTCATGCGCCAGGCCGGTCGTTCGCTGCCCGAGTACCGCGCGCTGCGCGAGGGCGTGCCGATGCTCGACTCCTGTTTCGATCCCGAAATGCTCGCCGAGATCACGCTGCAGCCGGTCCGCCGCCACGGCGTCGACGCGGCCATCCTGTACAGCGACATCGTGGTCCCGCTCAAGGCCGCCGGGGTCGACATCGACATCGTGCCCGGCACCGGCCCGGTGGTCGCGAAGCCGGTGCGCGACCTCGCCGCCGTGAAAGCGCTGCCGGAGCTGGAAACCGACCAGGTCTCGCAGGTCGCGGCCGGCGTCGAGCTGCTGGTCGAGCGGCTGGGCGAGACGCCGCTGATCGGCTTCGCGGGTGCGCCGTTCACGCTGGCCAGCTACCTCATCGAGGGTGGCCCGAGCCGCAACCACGAGCACACCAAGGCGCTGATGCACTCGTCGCCGGACGTCTGGCACGAGCTGGCCGCACGGCTGGCCGACGTCGCCCTGACGTTCCTGCGCGCGCAGCTCGACGCCGGTGTCGACGCGATCCAGCTGTTCGACTCCTGGGCCGGCGCGCTGTCCGAGCGGGACTACCGCGAGTTCGTCCTGCCGCACTCGGCGAAGGTCCTCGCCGGTGTCGCGGAGTACGGCGTGCCGCGGATCCACTTCGGCGTCGGCACGGGCGAGCTTCTGGCCGCGATGCGCGACGCGGGCGCGGACGTCGTCGGCGTCGACTGGCGGATCCCCCTCGACGAGGCCGTGCGGCGCCTGGGCGGTCGCGCGATCGTGCAGGGCAACCTCGACCCGGCGCTGCTGCACGCGTCCTGGCCGGTGCTGGAAGCCGAGGTCCGGCGGATCGTCGAAGAGGGCAAGGCGGCCGACGGCCACATCTTCAACCTCGGCCACGGCGTGCTGCCCGGCGTCGACCCGGACGTGCTGACCCGGGTGGTCGAGCTGGTGCACGAGCTGTGAAGCGCGTCGCGGTCGTCGGCGGCGGCGTCTCCGGCCTGACCGCGGCGTACCGGCTGCGGCGGCTGCTCGGCGCGGAAGCCGAGCTCACCGTCTTCGAGAAGACGACGGCGCCGGGCGGGAAGCTGCGCACCGCCGAGCTGGCCGGAGTGCCCTACGACGTCGGCGCCGAGGCCTTCCTCGTCCGTCGTCCCGAAATGCTCGCGCTGGTCCGGGAGCTCGGGCTCGACGTCGTGCACCCGACGAAGGCCCGCGCGAAGATCCACGCGGGGGGCGCCGTCATCGGACTGCCGCCCGGCACCGTGATGGGCGTGCCGTCGTCCGCGGAGTCGGTGGCCGGAGTGCTGTCCGAGGCGGGGCGGCAGGCGGTCGAGGCCGAGCCGTCGCTGCCCGAGCTGCGGCTGCCCGGCGGGGACGTGCCGCTGGGGCCGCTGCTGCGCGAGCGCTTCGGCGACGAACTGGTGGACCGCCTGGTCGACCCGCTGCTCGGCGGCGTCTACGCGGGTGGGGCTGACGGCCTCGGCCTGCGCGCGACCATGCCCGGCCTGGCGTCCGCGCTGGCGTCCGGCGCGGGCTCGCTGACCGCGGCGGCCGCCGCCCAGCTGCCGGCGAACCCGTCGACGGCGCCGGTGTTCGGCACCGTCCCGGGCGGCCTGGGCGCGGTGATCGACCGGCTCACCACGGCGTCCGGCGCCGAGCTGCGGACCGGCCTGCCGGTGTGCGAGATCGGGCGGGACGGCGACGGCTGGCGGCTGCGCATCGGCGCGGCGCCGACCGCGCACGCGCCGGCCGACAACACCTTTGAAGCCGACGCGGTGGTCCTCGCGGTCCCCGCGCCCTCGGCCCGCCGGCTCCTGGCCGACCTCGTCCCGGCCGCCTCGGCGGCGTTCGGTGAGGTCGAACTGGCGTCGATGGCGGTCGTGGCGCTGGCGCTGCCGCCCGGCACCGCGCTGCCGGAGGCGTCGGGGATCCTGATCGGCGCCGGCGAAAGCGACGCCTCGGGCAAGCCGTACGCGTCGAAGGCGTTCACGTTCTCGTCCCGGAAGTGGGCGCACTTCGGCACCGGCCCGGTCCTGGTCCGCGGCTCGGTCGGCCGGTTCGGCGAACCGGGCGCGCTGCAGTTCGACGACGTCGAGCTGGTCCGCGTGGTCCGTGACGACCTCGCCCGCCTGACCGGCGTGACGGCGGCGCCGGTCGAGACGCTGGTGACGCGGTGGGGCGGCGGGCTGCCGCAGTACGGCACCGGGCACCTCGACCGGGTGGAGCGGATCGAGAAGGCCGTCGCGGAGGTGCCGGGCCTGGCGATCGCCGGGGCGACCCTGCACGGCGTCGGGCTGCCGGCCTGTGTGGCGACGGCGGAGGCGGCGGCGCAGCGGATCGCGGCGCACCTTTCCGCGTGAGTGCGCTCACCTGACCCGTGGCGGCGGCGCCGTCGCCACGGTGACAGGATGGACGCATGGCGCGGGTCAACTACAACGAGCTCAACGACACCATCCGCTACACCACCTGGTCGGTCTTCCGGATCGAACCGGGCCGGCTGGGCGAGGACCGCGGGACCGCCGGCCGGGAGACCGCCGAGTACCTCGACGGCCTGGAGGCCAAGGGCGTCACCGTGCGGGGTGTCTACGACCTCTCCGCGCTGCGCGCCGACGCCGACTTCATGATCTGGTGGCACGCCGAGGAGATCGAGCAGGTCCAGGCCGCGTACGCCGGGTTCCGCCGGACGCCGCTGGGCCGGGCGTCGACGCCGGTCTGGAGCCAGACCGCGCTGCACCGGCCCGCCGAGTTCAACAAGAGCCACATCCCGGCCTTCCTGGCCGGTGAAGAGGCCCGCAAGTTCATCTGCGTGTACCCGTTCGTGCGGTCCTACGAGTGGTACCTGCTGCCGGACGCCGACCGCCGCAAGATGCTCGCCGACCACGGCAAGGAAGCCCGCGACTACCCGGACGTCCGCGCGAACACCGTCGCGTCGTTCGCCCTGGGCGACTACGAGTGGATCCTCGCCTTCGAGGCCGACGAGCTGCACCGGATCGTCGACCTCATGCGGCACCTGCGCGGCACCGAGGCCCGGCTGCACGTGCGCGAGGAGATCCCGTTCTACACCGGCACCCGCGTGCCGCCCGCCGAGCTCGTCGCGGCTCTCCCGTAGTGCGCGACGTAGTCGAGGGCGTCTGGGACGCCCTGACCGGGACTTCGCCCGGGCCGTTCGAGCTGACCGGGACCGAGGACGTGCTGCCCGGGCCGTACCGGGTCGCGGCGGCCGCCACGGCTTCGGTGGCCGCGGCGACCCTGGCGGCCGGCGAGCTGCTCCGGCTGCGGGACATCGAGCCCGGCGTGGTCACGGCGGACACGCGCCACGCGGCGGCGGCGTTCCGGAGCGAGCAGCTGCTGAAGGTGGACGGCGCCGGAGCGGAATCGGTCTGGGGACCGCTGTCGGGCGACTACCGGACGGCCGACGGCTGGGTCCGCCTGCACGCCAACTACCCGCGGCACGAAGCGGCGGTGTGCTGGGGCCTGGGCGTGCCCGGATCCCGCGAGGCCGTCGAGAAGGCGGTGGCGGGGCGGACCGCGCGGGAGATCGAGCACGCCGTGGTGTCGGCCGGGGGAGCGGCCGCCGAGCTGCGGTCGCCGTCGGACTGGGCGGCGCATCCGCAGGGTGCGGCGGTGGCTTCGCTGCCGCTGGTTGCGCTGGAGCCGCTGGGCCCGGCTCCGAAACGGACCCTGTTCTATTCGGACCGGCCGCTGGGCGGGATCCGGGTCCTGGAGCTGACGCACGTGCTCGCGGGGCCGGTGGCCGGCCGGGTCCTGGCCGCCCACGGCGCCGACGTCCTGCATGTCGGCGCCGCGCACCTCCCGCGGGTCGAGGCGCTGGTGCGGGACACGAACCAGGGCAAGCGGTCGGCGTTCGTCGCGCTCGACACCGAGGGTGGCCGGGCGCGGCTGAAGAAGCTGATCAGCCGGGCTGATGTGCTGGTGCAGTCGTTCCGCCCGGGTGCGCTGGAACGCATCGGCTTCGGGCCCGCGGAGCTGGCCGAGCTGCGGCCGGGACTGGTGGTCGCGGACCTGAGCGCGTACGGCTGGGCAGGGCCGTGGGCGCGGCGGCGCGGGTTCGACAGCCTGGTCCAGATGTCGAGCGGCATGGCGTGGGGAGATCCGCCGTCGCCGCTGCCGGTCCAGGCGCTGGACCACGCCACGGGCTGGCTCACCGCGGCGGCGGTGATGACGGCGTTGCGGCAGCAGGTGGTCGACGGGGGTACCTGGCGGGCGCGGCTGTCGCTGGCCGGGACGGGCCGGTGGCTGGATTCCCTGGGCCGCAAGGACCCGGCGGCGGTGGACGTCGACTACGGCGACCTGCTGGAGGAAGCGGACAGCGGCTACGGGCGGCTGACGCGGGTGCGGATGGCCGGCGGGCTGCCGGGCGCGCAGCCGTACTGGGAGTTCGGGACGCGGGAGCCGGGAGTCGACAAACCGACCTGGACGCCCTAGCGGCGCCGCAGGCGGTCCACCAGCCGCCGCTTCGGCTTCGGCAGGTGGCCGCCCTCGATCAGCCACGTGACGAACTCGTCCGCGTACGCCCCCGAGCGCTCGCTCGCCTTCTTCGGCCGGGCCGCGTTGAACCGGGCGAACAGCGGCCCGAAGCGCTCGCCCAGTTCCTCCGCCAGCTCGGGCCGCTGGTACGCCAGCACCCGGCCGTGCTTCCGGCGCAGCACCCCGGCCTCCACCCGCAGCCGGGCCGGGTCGAAACCCTCCGGGGCCGGGCCGTCGGCCAGCAACGCCTGCAGCAACTCCGCCTGGCGCCGGGCCAGCTCCGCGCGGCTCACCCCGCCACCGCCGTCCGCAACGCCACCAGCTCCGCCGCCAGCTCGTCGTCCGTCGGGTAGTCGTCGTCGCGTTCCAGCAGCACTCCCGGCGGGTCCGTGCGGCGGCGGAGCTCCGTCAGCAGCGAAAGCACCTCCGGCAGCACCGGGTGCGCGTGCGTGTCGTGGTAGACGCCGTCGCGCTCGACGCCGCCCGCCATGTGCACGTACGCCAGCCTCTCCCAGGGGATGCCGTCCAGGAACGCCTCCGGGTCCGTGCCGATGTTGCGGGCGTTGGCGTACAGGTTCGCGACGTCGATGATCAGCCGGCAGTCCGTCCGCTCGGTCAGCTCGGTGAGGAACT
>NZ_MUMI01000013.1 GCF_002155975.1 Amycolatopsis kentuckyensis | reverse complement strand
GAGGCGAACGGCGGCTGGATGACGTCGTGGCGGAGCGGCCTCGCCCGGTACGACGGGGCCGTTTCCTGCTGAGGGGCGGCTTTTCGCGAACGTCGGCTTGACCCGGCAGGCAACGGTTCCTGCCCGCGAGTGCGCCTGTACGGGCGTTTCTCCGGGCAACCGGTCCTGTCACGCTGGATCGTCCGGGGCCGGTGTCGAAGAAGGGACTCGGCGGGCGATGGCTGTCAGACGTGCGACCGGACCGCAGGAAGGGCCGGCGGAACCGCACCGGACAGCCTCCGCGTCGCCGGCGATCGGTGGTCCCCGCGGTGTGCTCGGGCTGCAGTGCGCCGCGGGGAACCGCGCGGTCTCCCGCCTGCTGGGCGCTCGACGGGCCGTGCAGCGACAGAGCCGGACCGACGCCGCGCCCCCGTCGCAGTCCGCGGCGACGAGCCTGGGATTCGCCGCCTACCACCGCTATTTCACCGAGCTGAACCAGTCCCTCGAGGACCCGTCGCTGTCGCCCGGTTTCGTCCGGCTGCAGCGGGAGGTCGTGCGGCGGATGACCGAGCGGATTCGGCGGGACCCCGGTCTGGCCGATCGGCTCCAGCCGATCCTGCTTTTCGCGCGGGTCAGCCGGGAGGTCGATGCCGACGCCGCCGCGGGACGCCCGGCCGGGGTGCCGGAGCCCGGCCGGGTGCCGGACGAGGCGGAGTTCCGCCGCCGGTTGGCCCCGTTCGAACGGCTCGCCGACGACCTTCGCTCCTTCCGGCACCGGACCCTGCGGTCGGTGTCCGCGCCAGGAGAAGACTTCGTGCGCCTGGTCCGGGAAAACGAGTCGACGCACCGCGTGCTCGTCCTGATCGCCGACCGGCTCATGGACCGGGCGATCGCCCACATCGCCGAGTCACCCCAGCGCAACCCCCGAGCCGTGCTCGACGAGATCACCGTGCAGCCCGAGATCCGGATGCTGGTGTGGGCAGCGCAGGCGGAGCCACTGGATTCCGACCGGGTGCCCGTCGAACGCGGTGCGGCGGTGTGGCCAACCGTGATCAGGCTGCTCTGGGGTTTCGTGCCGGTCCTCGGGGACGCGAGCGACCTGGCCGAAGCCCTGGCCGGGATCGACACCGTCGACGGCCACCCGCTTTCGCAGCCGGAACGCGGGATCATGATGATCGGCGCGCTGTTGCCGTTCGTGCCCGGCCACGCGCTCCGTGCCACCGGGGAAGGCCTGTCCGAGGCCGCGGCGCGGCTGGCCCGCGAATTCCCCGGTCACACCGCCGAGGAATTCCAGCGCGTCCTGCGCGCGGCCGAAGCGCTGTCACCCCAGGGCGCCGAGGTCGAGCGGCTCGTCACCCGGTTGCGGCAAGGGGACCGCCTCAGTCCGGAAGACATCCGCCGGCTGGAAGGCGCGGCCGGGCGGCTCGAGGCGGTCGCGGCGGCCTCTCCGGCCGGCGCGGCACCAGCGGCCGCGGAGGCCGCGGCACCAGCGGCGGCGCTGGGCCGGGCCCAGCAGGCGGCCGCCGCCGATCCAGGCGCGGCAGCCGGGCTCAGGCGGCTCCTCGGCACCCACGGCATCGTGCGCAGCCGGAGATCGGCGGAGCACGTCCTGGCCGCTGTCCCACCCGAGCACACCGCATCGTTCCTGCGGCTCCTCGGCACCGCCGACCTCGGACCGCGATCGGTGGCGCTCTACCAGGCTCTCGCACGCACGCCCCAGGCCCTGCGGTTCCTCGAAACCCATGGGCGCCGGGCGTTCCTGCGCGTGCTGAACATGCAGCGCGGCAGCGACGACGTCGTCAAGCTCGCCCGCGCCGTGCCGGACCTCGAACGGCTGACCACCGCACTGGCCACGGCCCGCCGCCGGGGCGGCGCCGCCGAAGCCGAGCTGCTGGCCGGCCTGCACCGCCGTCGTGATCCGGCCTCGCTGGACCGCCTGCTCACCGCGGCCGGCGTGCCGCGGCCGCCGACCGCGCCCGCGCTCGACATCGCACCGGCGGCGCCGGGCTGGCCGAACTTCCTCGCCAGGGCCAGGGAACGGGCCGTCGAGCGAGGTGAGCGAGGGGTCAGCGAAGCCGAGTTCCAGCACCGGGCCGCGCTGCTGCGGGCCCTGGATCTGGCCGAACACAGCGACGAACTCCGCCGGCTGCCCACCACCGAACGAGTGCGGCTCCTCGATGAATTCGACCGGATCGCGCAAGGCGAGGCCCGCATGGACGAGGGCTGGACCAGGACCAGCCGCGGCGCCCTCGCCGAGAGCCTGTTCATGCCCCGCGTGCCGGGCCGGCCACACCTCAAGCCCGCGTTCCGCGACGGTCACCTGGTCACCGGACGAGCCGATGCCTCGATCCCGGACTACGCCATTCCCGCCGTCACCCAGCAGGAACTCTCTTCGCGCGCGGTGGAGCGCGAGCACCGCTACTGGGTGGAGTTCAAGTCCAGCCGCATCGACTCCGGGCCGCAGATCAACGGCTTCTTCCGCAACGGCCGCGACGCCGCCACGGCGCACCTGGGCGTCGCCGCCGGCCAGACGCTGCGCAACCTCCCCGGCGGACACGCCCTGTGTTTCCACTACGCGCGCGATCCGGGGGAAGCGACTCGCAACGAAATGATGCGCATCCTGTTCGCCGACGACCGCATCCGGTTCGTGCGCTTCGGGGACCACTGGTACGACCGCACCCGGCACCTCAGCGCCGGCCCGCGCTAGTCCGTGTCCTCGGAGCGGTGGTGGTTGCCCTGCCCTGAACTTCGGTCGGCCCGCCTTCCCGGAACCCGCGCCGTGGCCGGGCTCGTGCAGTGGTCCTTGATCCTTCCTTGAGCGCCGGTCCACACGCTGGCGGCAGTCGGAAGCAGGACTTTTGCGACTGGGGAGCGATGTGGCATTCGAGTGCGAACACCGCCCGGCGGAACCGGGGACCGAGGTTCTCCTGGCCGAGCAATGGCCGCTGAACCGGGCCGAAACGAGACGGAAGCTGGAGCAGGACCCGGCGCTGCACGTGTCGGCGGAGGTGGAGTCGCTCGCCTCGCTGAGAGCGGTCGTCCGCGCGGTGTCGCCGTCGGCCGTCGTGCTCGCCGTCGACCTGCTCGGCAGAACGGACGAAGCCGCGCTGGCCGACCTCTCGGTGCCGGTGCTGCTCATCGGTGATCCGGAGGACGGCGACCGCGTCGCGCGCCTGCTCTCCCCGCGCGTCCGGGGGTTCGTGTGCCGCTCCGGCGGCGCGCTCGAACTGGCGGGGGCCGTGCGCGCGGTGGCCGCCGGGCACGCCAGCCTGCCGCCCGCGGTCGCCGGGAAGCTGCTGGACACCCTCGTGCGCGACCAGCCGCGGCCGGCCGTGTTCGACCAGCTCACCCAGCGTGAACGGGACGTCCTGCAGTACATCTCGCAGGGGATGACGACGGCCGAGATCGCGGCCGAAATGGTCGTGCAGACCAGCACCATCAAGTCGCACATCTACCACCTGCTGCAGAAGCTGCGGGTCCGGGACCGCACGCAGGCGGTCGCGCTGGCCTACCGGTCGGGCATCGTGCACCTGCCGGCGCAACGGTTCGCCGCCGGCGGGGACGCCCGGCTGACGTCGGCCTGAGAAAGCGTTTTCGATGGCCGGGCACGTGCGTGTCCGGCCATCTCATTCGTTTGGCGGAGAACGAGACAGGGGACATCTCAGACTGTCGGCTGAAGCGTCGCGTGACGGCTCTGCCGTAGTTTCGGCGGAGTCGGCCGGAAAACAGTCACGAGGAGCATGATGGCCAGCCTGATATCCGTCGAAGAATGCGAATCCCTCACCGTCAAGCAATTGCAAGCGCTTTACCGGGACCACGTGAGCCGGTCCCAGGTCTCGCTGATGTCCACGTTCGGTTTCGGCAAACGGCTGGTGGAAAGCGCGGACGGGGTGTGGATCACGACCCGGGACGGCGAGCGCATCCTCGACTTCACCGGCGCGGTCGGCGTCCTCAACCACGGCCACAACCACCCGCGGATCCTCGCGGCGCGAAAGCGGTTCAACGACCTCCACCGGATGGAGGTGCACAAGGCGTTCTTTTCGCCTTATGTCGCCGCGCTCAGCCACAATGTCGCCGAAGTGCTGCCGGGTGACCTGAACATCTCCTACTTCCCCAATTCCGGAGCCGAGGCCAACGAGGGCGCGGTCAAACTCGCCTACAAGTACCACGAAGGCAAGCGGAACACGATCCTGCGCTCGGACATCAGCTTCCACGGCAAGCTGCTCGCGACCGGCAGCCTGACCGGTTCCCGCGAGAACAGTTTCGAGTTCCCCGGCATCCCGAATGTTTCCTATCCGTTCGGTGACGTCGAAGCCGTGCGCGAGCTGGTGGCCACGCACCGCCGGGCCGACGGGACGTCCGACGTCTACGCGATCCTCGTCGAGCCGTTCAGCGCGTCCACCATGCGCCACTGGAGCGAAGAAGATCTGCGTGCCCTGCGAGCGCTCTGCACCGCCGAGGACATCGTGCTGATCTTCGACGAGATCTACACGGGCTGGGGCAAGACCGGCAGCCTGTTCTACTTCATGCGCCACGAGGGCCTGGTCCCGGACATCCTCACCTACTCGAAGTCCTTCGGCGGCGGCAAGGCGTCGATCTCCGGCTACACCGTGCGCGAGCCGCTGTTCCGCCAGGCCTACGACCGGCTCGGCGACGTCATCCTGCACACCACCACCTACTACGGCTTCGGCGAAGAGACGGCGACCGCGATCGAGGCCGTCAACATCGTGGTGGAGGAGGACTTCCCGCGCCGGGCGCGGGAGATCGAAGCGGTGCTCGGCACCGGCCTGGAACGCCTCCAGAAGGAGTTCCCCGACACCATCACCCGGGTGACCGGCACCGGCTCCCTGTTCGGCGTCTTCCTCGACAGCGGACCGGCCATCCTCAACATGGCCGCCCGGCTCGCGCCGTCCGGGTTCGCGAAGGACCCGAAGTTCCGGACGAAGCTCGTGACCAGCGCGGTGATCAGCGAGCTCTACCGCGAGCACGGGATCCTGACCTACTTCAGCCCCAACGGCGACACGCCGCTGGTGGTCGCGCCGTCGCTGGTGGTCGGCCGCGAGGAGATCGAGCAGTTCCTCGACGCGCTGGGCAAGACCCTCGCCAAGGGCCTGCCACGGCTGCTCGCGAAGTTCGTCAAGGACCGCGTGAGGGCGCAGTGGTGACCCGGGTCCTGGTCACCGGCAGCAGCGGGATGCTGGGCGGCAACCTCGTCCGCCGGCTGCGGGCCGACGGCGCCGAGGTCGTCGGCCTCGACCTGAACCCGCCGCGGGAACCCCTGGCCGGGGTCACCGAGGTCCGCGGCGACATCCGCGATCCCGCGCTGCTCGACCGGACCGTCGGCGACGTCGACGCCGTGGTGCACTGCGCGGCCGCGCTGCCCAGCTACCGCGACGACGAGATCCGCTCGGTCATCGTCGACGGCACCCGCAACGTGCTGCGGGCGAGCCGGGACCGCGCGGTGCCGCGGGTGGTCCACATCTCGTCGACCGCCGTCTACGGCCTGCCGGACGTCGTGCCGACACCCGAGACGTACCCGCGCATCCCGGTCGACTCCTACAGCCGGGCCAAGGCGGCGGCGGAGGAGGTCTGCGAGTCCTTCCGCAGCGACGGGCTGTGCGTGGCGATGCTGCGGCCCAAGACGTTCCTGGGGCCGGGCCGGATGGGCCTGTTCGCCATGTTGTTCGAGTGGGCGGCCGCGGCGACGTGCGGATCCAGATGTTCGGCGTCGACGACCTCGTCGACGCGGTCGTCACCACCCTCGGCGCGGACGCGGAGGTCGCCAACGACACCTACAACCTCGGCGCGGCCGACTTCGGCACGATCCGCGAGGACTTCCAGTGCGTCCTGGACGCGGCCGGCCACGGCAAGCGGGTCGTGTCGCTGCCGGCCAAGCCGGCACTGGCGGTGCTCCGGACACTGCAGCGGTACAAGATGTCGCCGGTCTACGGCCGGTTGCTGCACAAGCTGATGGCCGACTCGTACGTCAGCATCGACAAGGCCCGCGAGCGCCTCGGGTTCGTCCCGCGGCTGTCCAACCGGCAGGCCATCCTGGACACCTACCGCTGGTGGTGCACGCAGCGCCGGCCGTCCCGCAAGCCGTCCGCCGGCGCGGGCCGCACCTCGCGCGACCCGTGGAACCAGGGCGCGCTGAGCCTGGTGAAGGCCCTGTTCTGACGTGCTCGCCACGGAAGCCCATCCCGGACGGATCGACGGAGAACTCCCATGATCGAGCGGACCCCGCTGGTATCGGTGATCATCCCCAACTACAACTACGAACGCTCCCTGCGGCTCTGCCTGGCCGCGCTGGCCGAGCAGGCGTACCCGCGCCTGGAGGTGATCGTCGTCGACGACGGCAGCACCGACGACTCGGTCGCGGTGGCGCAGTCCTTCGGCGCCAAGGTGGTGCACACGCCGGTCAACATGGGCTGCGCCGGTGCCCGCAACGTCGGCGCGGAAGCCGCGACCGGCGAAGTGTTCTTCTTCCTCGACTCCGACGTCGGCCTCGCGCCGGACGCGGTCCTGAACGCGGTCACCCTGCTGCGGTCCGACGAGCGCATCGGTGCGGTGTGCGGCATCTACGACGCCGACCCGCTGATCGACGACGGGGCCGTCGAACGCTACCGGAGTCTCCAGCTGCACTACGTCCAGGTCGCCTGCGAGGGCCCGATCTCCGGGATCTACCCGGCGATGATGGCCATGCGGGCCGAGGTGTTCGCCGCGGTCGGCCCGTTCAACGCGAAGCTGCGGCACACCGAGGACGCCGACTACGGTGCCCGCCTGGGCCGGGACTACGAACTCCGGCTCACCTCCGCGGTGCGGGGCAGGCACGACCACGACGACAAGCTGAAGGTGCTGCTGAGCAAGGTGTTCACCCGGTCACTGCTGCGGGTGCCGCTGTTCGCGGGCGGGCAGAAGCTCGGCAAGGGACCGGAGTCGCCCGCCCGCGCGGCCGGCAGCCTGGCCGCGCTGGGCGCGGTACTGACCCTGCCGCTGCCCGTGCTCGCCGGACCACTGTGGACGGTGGTGCCGGCCGGCCTGCTGCTGGGCTCGATCGCGGCCGACGGGGCGATGTACCGGTTCGTCGCGCGCCGCCGCGGCCTCGGGTTCGGGCTCTTCTTCGTCGGCACCAACCTGGTGTCCAACGTCGCCATCGCGGCCGGGGTGCTGACCGGCGCGGCGCAGTGGGTGCTGTCGCCGCGGTTCCGGCGGATCTACGACGAGGTCCCGGCATGACGGCGGAGACCCTGGAAGAGCCGGAACAGCCGCTCCCGCCGCGGCCGGCCCGGTGGTGCGTCGCCACCCGGGTGCTGGTCGGGCTCGCCGCGGCCTGGCTGCTGTTCACCGTGGCCTACGTGCTGTTCACCGGCGACCTGTGGGTGTGGCTGCTGCCCGGTCTGCTGCCGCCCCTGGCCTTCCTGGTCGGCCCCGCGGTGGTCGCGCTCGGGCTCGCGGTGCCGCGCCTGCTGCGGCGGCGCGTGCCGAAGACGGCGTTCCGGCTGGTGCTGGTGCTGGCCGTGGCGGCGCTGGTGGCGGGCGCGGGACGCAGCGGGATCAACGTGGCGGCGCTCGGCGGCGGCGAGGGCGCGGCCCCGGCGGGCGCGCCCACCGTCGTCGCCTGGAACACCGAGTACTGGGACCAGACCGACGACCCGGACCGGTTCTACGCCTACCTGCACGCCCACCCGGCCGACATCTACCTGCTGCAGGAATACGTCGACCAGGTGGGCACCGACGGCGCGCGCGACGCGGACGACCTGGCCCGGCTGCGCGCGGAGTTCCCGGGCTACCACCTCGTCGCCCGGGGCGAGCTGCTGACGTTGTCGCGCTACCCGGTGCTCGACCGGCCGAGAGTGGGCCCGGACCGCGGCGTGCCCGACAGCGCCTCCTACACCGAGGTGTTCGAGAGCGCGAAAGTGCTGCGGACCGACCTGCAGGTGGGTTCGTCGGTCCTGACCGTCTACAACGTCCACCTGCCGGTGCAGGTCGACGTCACCCGCAACCCGCTCAGCCCCGGCTTCTACAGCTACGTCCACGCACGGGACGGTCTGCGCAAGGCGCAGCTGGCCGGGCTCGCCGAGGACGTCGCCGCGAACCCGAACCCGCTGCTCGTCGCGGGTGACTTCAACACCAGCCCGGCGATGGGCGACCTCGACGGCCTGCGCGGCGCGCTCGTGGACGCCGGCCGGGCGAGTTCGTCGCTCTACCCGGGGTCCTGGCCGGCGTCCGCGCCGCTGTGGCGGCTGGACTGGACGTTGACCACGCCGGGCGTGCGGGTGCACGACTACCGGTTCGACGACCCGGCCGGGCTGTCCGACCACGAGCTGCAGCGGACCCGGATCTCGCTGGCCGGTGGGCGGTGACCGGGCGCAGGCTCTTCGCCGTGGCGCGGGCCGGCTGCTACGTCGCGGTGCTCGGCTTCCTGGGGTACCAGCTGTTCGCGCACCGCGGCGGCGGGCGCGTGGCTGGGCATGGCGGGCTGGCGGGCGCTGCTCACGGCGTTCGGCTGCCGGCTGGCGACGCCGGTCGCGGCGAAGGTGTACTTCGTCGCCGGGCTGGGCCGCTACCTCCCCGGCGGCCTGTGGCCCGCGGTCGCGCACGCCGATCTCGCGCGCAAGCTGCGGGAGCCGCCCGGCCTGCTGGCGAGCGCGTTCCTCGCCAGCGTGCTCGTGTCCACCGTCGCCGGCCTGGCGGTCGGCCTGGTGGCGGTGCCCGCGCTGGCCGCGGCCCAGCCGGTGTGGTGGGTGGTGGTGCCGATGCTCGCGGCCGGCCTGCTGGTCGTCGGCGCCCCGCAGCTGACCCGGCTGGTCACCGCGATCGTGCGGCGGCGCACGGGCAAGACCGTGGCCCTCCCCGGGCCGCGAGCGGTCTTCGGGGCGCTGGGACTGATGGCGGCCGGGTGGTTGCTCGCCGGGTTGCACCTGGTGGTGCTCACCCGGGGGCTGCCGATCGGCGGGGTGCCCGGGACCGCGGTGCTCGTCGGCGGGTTCGCGCTGGCGTCGGTCGCCGGCGTGCTGGTGGTCGTGCTGCCCGCCGGGCTCGGGGCGCGCGAAGCCGTGCTCGGGCTGGCGCTGAACGCCGCTCTCGCCGGGCCGTCGATGTCCGCCGTCGTGGCGGTCGTCGCGATGAGCCGGCTGGTGGTGACCGCCGCGGACCTGCTCGCCGCCGGGGCCGCGGCGTTCGTGCGCCTTTCCCCCGGTTCCGCGGGCGTGGCGCCGAAGCAGGCGTCCGGGGTGGACTGACGTGCGGGAGTGGAACACCGGCCCCGGTGTTCCACTCCCCGGTGTGCCTGCCCCGGGGCGGGTGAGGCCACCGATCGAATCCGCGTCGATGCGGCACCGGCACCACGAGATCCGCTCGGCGGGGTACCGGTTTCCGCCGTTTTCGATGTTTTCGACCGGTCGGTCGATTGCGATTAATCGCGAATGGTGACTTCCGGACCGTGTACAATACGGGGCTCGGGGGTAGTTGACGATCGGCGTGCCGGCGGCAGGGCAGGCATAATCTTCGGAGCGGGATTCCGGCTCTTCCGGTATGCGCTCCGAAAGCGGCCGGCAATTCGGTCCGTCAGGGCCGGAGTCACGTTCGGTAACACTTTCGTATTGGTCCGGAAGAACATTTTCCTGCGAAGGAGAAAACATGGGGGACCGCACCACCATCACGATCCTGGGCAACTTGTCCATCCGCGGGCGACCACGCAGCGAAGCCGCGCCCAGCGCCCCCAAGGAACGTGAGGTGATCGCACTTCTGCTGTTCAACTACGCGCGTGTCGTCCCGGTGCACCAGCTGATCGACGAGCTGTGGCCGGTCGAGCCGCCCCGGCGGGCGCGGACCGCGCTGCAGACGTACATCCTCAACCTGCGCCGCCGGCTCGCCCGGGAGCTGCACCTGCCACCCGCCCACGTCCGCAACGAAGTGCTGGTGACGCGCAGTGAGGGATATCAATTCCAGCTCGCCGACTGCTTCTTCGACCTCCACGAATACCTCGGCCTCGCCGCCGCGGGCGAGCGCGCCGCCGAAAGCGGCGACGACGTGCAGGCCGTCGAACTGCTGCGGCGGGCCGAAAAGCTGTGGACCGGCCCGGTCCTGCCGGACATCGACCACGGGCTGCCGCTCAGATCGGAGATCACCCGGCTGGAGCAGCGCCGGGTGGCCACCCGGGAACTCCGGATCGAAAGCGAGCTGCGGCTGGGCCGGCATCGGGAACTGGTCAGCGAGCTGTCGATGCTCGTGCACCAGCACCCGTACCACGAACGCTTCCACGAGTACCTGATGTTCTCGCTGCACCGCGTGGACCGCCGGGTCGAAGCGCTGGAAGTCTTCGAGCGGCTGCGGCACGCGCTGCGCGGGGAGCTGGGCCTGGAGCCGTCCGAGCGGGTGCAGAACCTCCGCCGGGGAATCCTCGGATCGGACGAAGTGGCGCTCGCGCGTACCTGATCGCCGTACCGCCCTCCCTCCCCGGCGGTTCCGCCCGCCGGGGAGGGCGGGCCGTCAGGCCGCTTCGTCCCGCGGGCCGCCGGTCGTCTTGGCGAGGACGAGCAGAAACGCCGTGGCCACCGCGAGATCTATGGTGAGACCGACGACGTCGATTTTCGGCAGTGTGCCGAACCTTCCCCTCCGCCGGTGCGTTACCGGTACTGCGGATTCCCGGTCGTCGTTCATGGTCGGACCTCCCGTTTCGCCGTGGCCGGGAATGACGTTACGCGGTGGCGCCACGCATTGTCCTCAGGCGAAAAACGGGGATTTCCGGCGGCTTTTCTCCCCCCAGAGACTGAGTTTTCCGGAAAGGCCCCGCTCAGAGGAGGCCCCGGTCGCGGGCGTAGACGGCCGCCTGCGTGCGGTCGCGCAGGCCGAGCCGGCCGAGGATGCGGGAGATGTGGTTCTTCACCGTGCCCTCGCTGAGGAACAGCCGTGCCGCGCTCTCCCGGTTCGTCGCCCCGGTCGCGACCATGCGCAGCACCTCCGTTTCCCGGCTGGTCAGGGCGTCCGGGGAAGCCGGGTGCGCCGACAGCGCCGCGGCGACGTGCCGGGCCGCGGTGCGGTCGAGCTGGGTGACGCCGGCGTGCGCCAGCCGGACCGATTCGGCCAGCTCCGCGGCCGGGAGGTCCTTCAGCAGGTAGCCGGCTGCGCCGGCCCGCAGCGCCTGCACGACGTATTCCTCGTCGTCGAACGTCGTCAGCATCACCACCCGGCAGTCCGGGGCGCGGCGGCGCAGCACGGCGACCGCCTCGACCCCGTCCAGCTCCGGCATCCGCACGTCCATCAGCACCACGTCCGGCCCGAGCTCCAGGGTCCGTTCGATCGCCTCCCGGCCGGTGGCCGCCGTGCCGATCACCGAAATCCCCGGCTGGATGTCCAGCAGGGACGCGATGCCCTCGCGGACCAGCCGCTGGTCGTCGGCCACGAGCACCCGCACGCTCACGGCACGGTCACCGTGACCCGGGTGCCGGCACCCGGCTCGCTGTCCACCGTCACGGTCCCGCCGACGAGCGCGGCGCGTTCTCGCAGGCCGAGCAGCCCGAACCCGGACCGGGGCGCGCCGGTGTCGAAGCCGCGGCCGTCGTCGGTGACGACCAGGCTGGTCGCCGCGCCGAAGGTCACCGAAACCCGGACCCGGCCGGCGTGGCCGTGCCGGCGGGCGTTCGTGACCGCCTCCTGCGCGGCCCGGTAGAGCGTGGTCACCGTCGCGGGGTCGAGGTCGGGTTCTTCGCCGTGCACGTCGAGCGGCACGTCCAGCCCGGTGAGCGCGCCGACCAGGGACCGCTCGCCGGCCCGCAGCGTGCCGACCGAGGTCCGGACGTCCTCAAGGGCGTGCCCCACCGAGCGGCGCGCGTCGGCCAGCGCCCGGCCGGCGACGTCCGGGTCCCGGCCGGCGAACGCGGCCGCCTTCTCCAGCTGGATGGAGACGGCGGTCAGGTGGTGGCCGAGGCTGTCGTGGATGTCGCGGGCCAGCCGGTTGCGTTCGGCCGCGGCGGAGAGCTCGGCGACCCGCGACGCGGCCCGCCGCTCCCGGACCGCGACGTCGGCCATCGCGAGGGCCAGCACCAGGCCCACGGCGAACATGAGCACGTCGGACACGGCTTCGGCGTCCCGGTACCAGCCGGGCACGCCCACCGCGAGCCCGCCGGCGAGCGACGCGAGGCAGAGCCCGCCGAGCACGAGCCCGGCCGTGCGCCCGAAGGTCAGGTAGGCGGCGAACGGCACCAGCACGAACAGCACCCGCGACAGCCCCGACTCGTCGAGCGCGGCGACCGCGAAGAACAGCGCCAGCCGTGCGACGAGGAACGCGACGGGCCTGCGCGCCACCCGCCGCTCGACGGCGTCCAGCGCGAACAACGCCCCGATCCCGGCGACGAACCCGGCGAGCCGCGGCACGTTCGCCGGGCTCAGGCCGGCGAGCGCGGAGTACAGCCCGGCCGGCAGCACGATCCCGTACACGGCACCGGAAACCCACGGCACGATCCGCGTCACCATCCCCCGAGCCTACGGCCGTTCGCCGCTTCCGGAGCCGAATCCGGCCGAACGGCACGTGCCGGATGGCCGCCGGTCACTGGCCGCCCGGCACTTCCGGCGGCCCGGCCGCGGTTCCTAACGTGCACGGAAACCCGTTACCCGCCAAGGAGAATCCTATGCTGATCCGACTGGGCGCCTGGTGCGGCGTGCTCGCCGGCCTCGCCATCGCGGTACCCGGCTCGATCGAGGCGTTCACCGGCGAGAGCGCGCCGACGAGCTTCGTGCTCGGCCTGTCCCCGGCGTTCGCCGTCCCGCTGCTCACCGTGCTCCACCTGCGCCAGGCCACGGCGGCGGGCCCGTTCGGCGCGGTGGCCTACACGCTGAACGCCGTCGGCCTCGGCCTGTTCGGTGGCGCGGCGTTCACGCTGAACCTGGCGCTGTTCTTCCTCGACGAGAAGGTGGTCGGCGAGTTGCTGCGCGGCCCGACGAGGATCGCGCTGCTGGGCAGCGCACTCGTCTTCGCGGCGGGCGCGGCCCTGTTCGGGGCGGCGATGCTGCGAGCGGCGATCCACCCCCGCCTCCCGGCGGCGGCGTACGCCGCCGCATTCCCGGTGCTGGCGATCGCGGCGCGGCTGCCGGATACCCCGGTGACGAGCGTCGTGCACGTCGTGGCCGGCGGGTCGTTGGTGTGGCTGGCGGTCTCGAGCGTGGCGCGGGACCGGGCCACCGGGGTCGATCACCGGCTTGCCGGTTCGCGTGAGGTGAGCGGGTGATCCGGCGCGGGGCCGCCGCGCCGCGAGTGTTCCTGCTCGCACGACACTGCCGGAGGGGCCCGGTCCGGGCGTCGGCAGCGGCCGGTCGTGGGCACGGTCGTGCGGGCGCGTCGCGTAGGCTGAACGCGGCGCGCCGGGAAGTCTGGTCGGCATCCGGATTCGGATCGGAAGGACCGGCTGATGCGCGGGGTCGAAACCGTCTTGTTCCTCGTCGTCGTGGCGACCGTGGTGGCCACCTTCGCCCGGCGGCTGCGGGTTCCGGCGCCGTCGCTGCTGGTCGTCGCCGGTGTCGTCGTGGGCCTGCTGCCGGGTGTTCCCGCGGTCCAGGTGACCCCGGAGGTGATCAGCCTGGTCGTCCTGCCGCCGTTGCTGTTCGCGGCGGGGGAGGAGCTGCCGTGGCGGGATCTCCGCGCGGTGGGGCGGCCGGTCGCGGTGCTGTCGGTGGGGCTGGTGCTGCTCTCGGCCGCGGCGGTGATCGGGATCGCGGTCGCGGTGACGCCGCTGCCGGTCGGGATGGCGTTCGTGCTCGGCGCGGTGCTCGCGAGCACCGACCCGGTCGCGGTGACGGCCCTGGCGCGGCGGCTCGCGCTGCCGCCGCGGGTACAGGCGCTGATCCAGGCCGAAAGCCTGTTCAACGACGCCACCAGCCTGCTGCTGTTCCGGGTGGCGCTGTTCCTGGCCGTCGCCGGGGGCGCCGCGTCCTGGGGCCGGACGGTGGGGGAGTTCGCGCTGCTGGCCGGTGGCGGCGTGGCGGTCGGCGTGCTCACGGCGCTCGGCGCGTTCCTCATCCGGCGGCGCACCGAGGACCCGGTCCTGGAGACGGTGATCTCCTTGGTCACGCCGTACGCGGGGTACGTCGCGGCGGAGTCGGTGGGCGGCTCGGGCGTGACCGCGGTCGTGGTGGCGAGCGTGCTCCTCGGGACGCAGGCCGAGCGGCTGACGACCGCGCGGATCCGGCTGCAGGTCGGCGCGGTCTACCAGACCGTGGTGTTCCTGCTGGAGAGCGTCGTGTTCGGCCTGATCGGGCTGCAGCTGCCCGCGCTGGTGCGCCGCGTGGCCGGTGGTGGGCCGTGGTGGCTGCTGCAGGCGCTGGCCATCGCGGCGACCCTGGTCGTGGCGCGGCTGTTGCTGGTGTTCGTGCTCGCGGCGCTGCGGCAACGGCGGGAGGACGGCCGCATCTCCTGGCAGGTCCCCGCGGTCGTCTCCTGGGCGGGCGCGCGCGGCGTGGTGCCGCTGGCGGCGGCGCTGTCCCTGCCGGTGGCCACAATGGACGGTTCCCCGCTGCCGGCGCGCGACCTCGTCCTGCTGCTGACGACCGCGGTGATCGTGCTGACCCTCGTGGTCCAGGGCTTCACGCTCGCCCCGCTGGTCCGCCGCGCGGGGATCGCCCTCGACCCCGCCGACCTGCGCACCGAATACGGCACCGCCCGCCGCAAGCTCGCCGAAGCCGGACTGGCCCACCTGGACCACCTGGCCGAGACCGAATCGGCGCCGGCGTTCGTCGTCGACCAGCTGCGGGCGGGCTGGCAGGCCCGGCTCGACCACATCCGCGGCGACACCGGCGAGGAGGCGGCGGACTGGGTGCGCGGGATCGACTACCGCGCCCTGCGGCGCGAGCTGATCGACATCGAGGTGGCCGAGCTGACCCGCCTGTTCGAGGCGGGCGAGATCACCGACGGCACCCGGCGGCGCATCCAGCGGCTGCTCGACCTGGAGCACGCCGGGTTGGAGGACTGAACGGGGTGTCCTTCCCCTCCTGGACCACGCGGGTGGACCGGGTGCCATCCAGCCCGCGCACCGGTACCCGCGACGGCGTGTCCGCGAACGCCGGCGCGGCGGGCGTGATCACGGTCGCGATCAGCAAGGTTCTCCGCAACCAGGGTCCTTTCGCCGGCGTCTTCGCGGCGGTCAGCACGTGATCTGCCGGTCGTCCGCGATCCGGATGCGGAGGGCGCCGAGCCCCCGGGAGATGTGGCTGCGCACGGTTCCGGCCGCGCACCCGAGCACCTCGGCGATCTCGCTGTCGTCGAGGTCTTCGTAGAACCGCAGGACGATCGCCGCCCGCTGTGCCCGCGACAGAGTGGCCAGCAGGGTGGCGAGCCGGTCGGCGTCGGCGATCCGGTCCGCGTGGTCGGGAGCGGCCGCTTCCGCGAACCTCGTGACGTCGGAGGTGGTCTGCACCGAGCGCTGGTACCAGCGGCGCCGCCACGAGAGGTAGCCGTTCACCACCATCTTCCGCAGGTACAGCTTCGGCCGGTCGGCCGCGGCCACCCGGCGCCACTGCTGGTGCGCGCGCACCAGCGCGTCTTGCACCACGTCCTGCGCCAGTTCGCGGTCGCCGGTCAGGACGGCCGCGAACCGCACCAGGTCGGGCAGCTCGTCGCGCGCGAACTCTTCGAAGTGCACATCAAGTCAGACGCCCGGACCCCGGCGGACTGTTGCGCCGCTGCCGGAAATTCTCGGCGGGTGCGGGTTTTGCGCGCGACCGCAACAGATCACCCGGCAGCCGCATCTTAAGGGTGTGCAGTTCGAAGGGTTCTCCCGTGGGCCACGGCCCGGGGCGGAGGAGAGTGTGATGACCGACCTCGACGAGTTGCGCCGCACGCTGCGCGCACAGGAGTCGCTGGCCCCCGATCCCGATGACGTCCTCGCCACCGCCACCCGGCGGGTCCGGCGGCGCCGCATCGCCGGCGTCGCCGCGGTGACGCTCGCCGTGGCCGCGCTCGGAGTGGGCGCAGTCGCGGCGCTGGGCCGCGACACCGCGACGGTGCCGCCGGCCTCGCGCGTGAATGCCCCGCCCGCCTCGGCGACCGGGGCTCCGGCCGCCGGCCAGGTGCCGCCGGCCGCACCGGCGATGAGCCTGGAGGACGGCTCCTGGGACCTGATGTTCTGGGCCGTCCAGCCGCACTTCGCTTCCGTGCACTACGGGCAGGCGCATCGCTACGCGTTCGAGATCGAGGTGCGTGACGGGACCGCACCGCGCGGCGCACTGGCGGCGAAACCGTCGGATGCCGGCCAGCTCCCGCACCCGAAGGCGGTGATGTGGCAGGACGGGCCGGGCCGGTGGATCCGGGTGACGACCACGAAACCGGTGACGTCCGCGGAAATGCTCGCCCTGCTGGCGAAGCTCCGCACCACCGCGCCGGTGATCGACTCGCCGCTGAAGTCGGTACAGGTCCCGGCGGGGCAGCAGGTCGCGACGTTCACCAGCGAGCCCGAGACCAACACCCTGGTGCTCTGCCCCGACATCGAGGCGAGAATGGCCCCGCTCGACAGCCGTTGCTTCTCCCTGACGGTGTCGCTGACCAGCCGAGCCGGCCAGGCCGGAAACGTTCCCCAGGAACCGCTTCCGGCCCGCCGGTTCCGGACGCTCGGGGCGTACACCATCGAAGTCGACAGCTCGCACGCCCATGAGCAGGCCGCGGCGGCCTTGGCGAACTCCGTTCAGCTCAACCGGAACGCCGCTGGGCGCTGACGCCGGCCTGTCGGCGCGGTTACCTCGGCGGCCGGTCTGCGCTACCGTCGTGGGGACCGCAGACACCGGGGGGAATCATGCGTCGACTCGTCGTCTCCGCCGCTTGCGCCGTGCTTCTGGTCGCCGGCACCGGTTCCGCCACCGCGGCGGCGGACCCGCGGCAGGCCGCCTTGGACGCGGCCGTGCGCGCCGGGAACGTGGGGATGATCGCGGTCGCCACGGATCCGGACGGGCGGTGGCGGGGGCGCGCCGGGGTCGCCGACGTCGTCAGCGGGGCGAAACCGGACACCGGTGGGCGGTTCCGCGTCGGGAGCGTGTCCAAGACGTTCACGGCGACCCTCGTGCTGAAGCTCGCGGCGAACGGCAGGCTGAAGCTGGACGACCCGATCGCGAAGTACCTGCCCGGCCTGCTGCCCTACCCGGAGCCGATCACCGTGCGGCAGCTGCTGCAGCACACCAGCGGCGTGCCGCGGGACCTCGCGCCGCAGTACACCTGGACGACGGCGGAAGAGATCGACACCGAACGGTTCGTGCACTTCGGCGAGGTCGAGGCCATCCACGACAGCACCGGGCAGCCGCTGTTGTTCCCGCCGGGCACGAACTGGTCGTACTCCAACACCGGCTACAACGTGCTGGCCCTGCTGGTCGAGAAGCTCACCGGCCGCCGGTTCGAGCAGGTGCTCGCCGACTGGATCACCGGTCCGCTGCACCTCGCGGACACGTTCCTGCCGCGGGACTTCCCGCTGGTGCCGCGCCCGGCGATCCGCGGCTACGAGCAGCTCTACCCGGCGCCGCGGGGGCTGACGGACGTCACCGTCTACAACCTCAGCCGCTACTTCGGTGCCGGGAACATCATCTCGAGCGCGGCCGACCTGAACCGCTTCTTCGACGCGCTGCTCGGCGGCGAGCTGCTGCCGGCCGGTCTGCTCGCGCAGATGAAGACCACGGTTCCGTGGCCGGGCGAGGGCGGGCTGGTCGACTACGGGCTCGGGCTGATGCACATCTCCCTGACCGCGTTCTGCGGTCCCGGCGCGCCCGACGTCTGGGGGCACGGCGGGGACGTTCCCGGGTACAACACGTGGAGCATGAGCGACGAGGCGGGCACCCGGGGGATCACGGTCGCGTCCAGCCCCGACCTGACCGCTCCGCCCGCCGCGGCGGCCGGCCGGATCCTGGCGATGGTGACGGAATTCTGCACCCCCGGCGCGCTCGGTGCCGAGGCACACGCCGCTCGGCTCCAGGCCGCGATGCGCTGAACAACGGCGATCCCCTGCGCCTCAGCGGATCTTGACCCTGGGCAACCGGGTCCGCCGGATGACCGCGGCGTTGCCGGCCGAGGTCGGCAGCTTGGTGCCCAGGTCGCGCCGAGCGCGCGGTCATCACGGCGGTCGAAGATTCACGGTGTCGGGGTGGTTTCCGGGGCGATCTTTGCGCTAACCTAAGTCAAGCAGTTGACTTAATAGCGGCGTCGAAGGGACCCCATGTCCGCCCAGGACCGCACCCGCTTCACCCCCGAGGAACTCGGCTTCGATCCCGAAGCCCTCCGCGCGAAGTACCGGACCGAGCGGGACCGTCGCCTCCGTCCGGACGGCGCGGCCCAGTACCGGCGGGCCGCCGGGGAATTCGGCTACTACGCGGCCGATCCCTGCACCGAGCGCGTCGAGCGGGCGGCCGTGGCCGACCGCGTGGAGGCGCTCGTGGTCGGCGGGGGCTTCGGCGGGTTGCTGGCCGGGGCCCGCCTGCGCGAGGCCGGGGTGGCGGACATCCGGGTGCTCGACGAGGCCGGCGACTTCGGCGGTACCTGGTACTGGAACCGCTATCCCGGCATCCACTGCGACATCGAGTCCTACGAGTACCTGCCGTTGCTGGAAGAGGTCGGCTACGTCCCGAAGTGGCGTTACTCGCCGGGCGAAGAGATCCGGCAGCACGCGATCGCCATCGCCGAGCACTTCGACCTCGACCGCGACACCCTGTTCCACACCCGCGTCACCGAACTGCGCTGGGACGGAGAAGCGGCCGAATGGCAGGTGCGCACCGACCGCGGTGACGCCTTCCGCGCCCGCTACGTCGTCGTCTCGGCCGGTACGCTCACGCAGCCCAAGCTCCCCGGCATCCCCGGCATCGAGACCTTCCGCGGGCACACCTTCCACACCAGCCGCTGGGACTACGGCTACACCGGCGGCAGTCCCGACGGCGGCCTGGACAAGCTCGCGGACAAGAGGGTCGGGGTCGTCGGCACCGGCGCCACCGGCATCCAGGTCATCCCGCACCTCGGCCGCGACGCCGGGCAGCTGTACGTCTTCCAGCGCACCCCGTCGTCGGTGGACGTCCGCGGCAACCGCCCCACCGACCCGGCCTGGGCCGCCTCCCTGCGGCCGGGCTGGCAACGGGAACGCATGGACAACTTCCTCACCGTCGTCACCGGCGGGCACGCCGACACCGACCTCGTCGGTGACGGCTGGACCAGCAGCGCGCGGCTGCAACGCCAGATGCTCGGGGGCTCCCTCGACACCGCGCTGTCGCGTGAAGACCGCGAGTACCTGGACGAGATCGCCGACTTCGAGAAGATGAACGAAATCCGGGCCCGCGTCGACGCCGTCGTCGAGGACCCGGCCACGGCGGAACTGCTGAAACCGTGGTACCGCTACATGTGCAAGCGCCCGACGTTCAGCGACTGCTACCTGGAGACGTTCAACCGGCCCACCGTGACGCTGGTCGACACCGCCGACCACGGCGGGATCACGCGGATGACGGAGAACGCCGTCGTCGTCGGCGACCGCGAGTACGAAGTGGACTGCGTCGTCTTCGCCACCGGCTTCGAGGTCGGCGTCTCCGGCATCGTTTCCGGTGCGCTGCCGGTGTACGGCCGCGACGGCGTCCCCCTGCTGCAGGCCTGGAGCCAGGGGCTGAAGACGCTGCACGGCTTCTACAGCCACGGCTTCCCCAACCTGTTCCACCTGGGACCACTGCAGAACGCTTCCGCGGTCAACTTCACGCACATCCTCCAGGAGCAGGCCACCCACATCGGCGCGGTGGTCGCCGAAGCCCGCAAGCGCGACGCCCGGTTCGTCGAGCCCACCGCCGAGGCCGAGGAGTCGTGGGTCGCCACCATCCGCGCCGAAGCCCGGGACACCCATCGCTTCCTCTCCGAATGCACCCCCGGGTACTACAACAACGAAGGCCGGCCCCGCCCGCAGGGCAACTCCTTCGGCCCCGGCCCGGTCGTCTTCCACGACCTGCTGCGCGGCTGGCGCGAAAACGGTGGCATGAACGACGTCCTGGCCGGCGCGTGAACGGCTTCCGGACCCGCCGGCTGACCCGGCCCACGCCCCTGCGCGGCTCCAACGGGGTCGCCTTCGGCCCGGACGGACGGCTGTACGTCGCGCAGTTTCTGGCCGGCGAGATCAGCGCCGTCGACCTGGCCACCGGCGACGTCGAAACGGTGATCCCGGCGGACGGGCCGGTGCAGGCGCCCGACGACCTCGCCTTCGGCGCCGACGGCTCGATGTACGTCACCGACCTGGTACCCGGCCGGGTGTGGCGACGCCACCCCGACGCGACGTTCACCCTCGTCACCGACCGGGTGCGGCTGCCCAACGGGATCGCCTGCGTCGGCGACCGCGTGTTCGTCAACGAGATGATCCCGGGCGGCCGGCTCCTGGAACTCGGCGACGGCGAGCCGAAGGTGCTCACCGGCGGGCTCGCGATGGGCAACGCCATGCAGCTCGGCCCGGACGGCTGCCTCTACTACCCGCACATGCTCACCGGCGAGGTCCACCGGATCCCCGTCGGCGGCGGCGCCCCGGAACTCGTCGCCGCGGACGTGCACGAGCCGGTCGCCGTCCGGTTCGACCAGGCCGGTGTGCTGCAGGTGCTCTCCCGCGGCGCGGCCGGCATCATCACCCGCATCGACCTGGCCGGCACCGGCGACCGGTCGCTGCTCACCAGCGGGATCGCCGGGCAGGACAACGCCGCCTTCGACACCGAGAACCGGATGTTCGTCTCCAGCTACGCGGGCGGCGGCATCACCGAGGTGCACCCCGACGGCCGGACCCGGGAGGTCGCGCCGCGCGGGTTCGCCGGGCCCTACGGCGTCACGATCGACCTCGGCGGCACCGTGCACACCGCCGACCACTACCGCATCGCCGAGCCGGCCGGCGACGTCGCCACCACCGAGCTGCTCCCGTTCGCCCACGGCATCGCCGCGGACGGCGACCTGCTCCACCTCACCTCGCAGTACGGCCAGGTCCGCACCTACGACCGGGCCACGCGCTCGGTGCGGACGCGAGCCGAAGGCCTGGACCAACCCCTCGGGATCGCCGTCCGCGCCGACGGCGCGCTGGTGGTCGCCGAGGCCGGCGCGGGACGCGTTCTCGTCGTCGACGACGCCGTCGGCGTGCTCGCCGAAGGCCTGGGACGGCCCGTCGACGTGGCCGCGGACGACGAAGGGCGCTGGTACGTCAGCGACGAAGCCCGCGGCGCGGTGTACCGCCTCGACGACGACGTCCTGACGGGCGTGGCCGGCGACCTCGACACTCCCCAGGGGATCGCCGTCCGCGACGGGCGGCTGCACATCGCCGAGACCGGGGCGAACCGGCTCGTCGTGGTGGACCTGGCGACCGGGCAGGTCCGGAGCACCACGGACCTCCCGCCTCGCCCGCCGGCGGTCCGGGAACCGCCGGCGTTGCGCGCGCACGGCCTTCCGGGCGTCCCGCGTCCGTTCACCGGGCTCGCCGTGGCAGCCGACGACTCCCGCTACGTCACCGCCGGCGGCACGGTCCTGCACGTGACTCCCGCGGAGCACCCGTGACCACCGTCGCCGCCCCGCCGCGCGGGCAGGTCCTCCAAGCCCTCAGCGGCCTGCTGCTCGCCCTGTTCGTCTCCACGTTGAGCAGCACCGTCGTCTCCACCGCCCTGCCGCGGATGCTGCACGAGCTGCGCGGCTCGCCGACGCAGTACGCCTGGGTCGTCACCGCCACCCTGCTCGCGGCCACGGCGGCGACGCCGATCTGGGGCAAGCTCGCCGACCTGTACGCGAAGAAAGCCCTCATCCAGATCGCCGCGGTCGTGTTCGTCGCCGGGTCGATCGCCGCCGGCCTGGCCCAGAACGCCGGGCAGCTGATCGGCGCCCGTGCGCTGCAGGGCATCGGCGTCGGCGGCCTCCAGCCGCTGG
>NZ_MUMI01000129.1 GCF_002155975.1 Amycolatopsis kentuckyensis | reverse complement strand
GTCGAGCAGGCGGGTGCGCGCCTCGGTGAGGCTGTGCAGCGCGACGCCCGCGGCGATCAGCGCGGCGACCAGCAGCACGGTCTCGACGGCGGCGAGCAGCGCCAGGCGGCGGCGGATGGGCCAGCCGCGTGCATCAACGCTCATCTGCCTCGGCTTCCGGGTCGTGGCTGAGCAGGGCGAGGGCGACGTCGTCGTCGAGCGGGCCGGAGTTGAGCCGTTCGGCGCGGGCGATCAGCTCGTCGAGCAGCGCGTGGCTGTGGATCCCGGTCTCGCGCTTGATGTCGAGCACCAGTGCGGCCATCCGCTCGTGGCCCAGCCGTTCCGACCCGGCGCCGACGCGACCCTCGAACACGCCGTCGGTGTACAGCATGAGTGACCACCCCGGCTCCAGCGGGACCTCCAGCGCGTCCCACTTGGCGCCCTCGACGACGCCGAGCGGGACGCCGAGGCGTTCGCCGGAGAGCAGGTGCCCGTCACCGGGGGTGAGCAGCAGCGGGGGCAGGTGCCCGGCCAGCGACAGGCGCAGGGATCTTCGGTCCGGCGCGACGACGACCATGCAGACGGTGGCGAACAGCGGCTCGATCCGCTCGTGCACCAGGACCCGCTCGACCATGCTCAGCACGTCGGGCATCGGCAGGCCGGCCATCACCAGCGAGCGCCACGCGATCCGCAGCGCGACACCGAGCGCGGCCTCGTCCGGGCCGTGGCCGCAGACGTCGCCGATCATCATGTGCACGGTGCCGTCGGCGAGCTCGATCGCGTCGTAGAAGTCGCCGCCCAGCAGGGAGCCGTTGCGGCCGGGCCGGTAGCGGGCGGACAGTTCGAGGTGGGGGTCGCGCAGCAGCGGGCTGGGCAGCAGGCCGCGTTCGAGCCGCGCGTTCTCCCGCGCGAGCAGCTGCTGCTGGAGGAACTGCTGCTCGACCTGCTCGGCGCGCTTGCGTTCACGGGCGAAGCGCAGCGCCTTCACCAGCAGCGGGCCGTCGACCTGGTCCTTGACGAGGTAGTCCTGCGCGCCGGCGGCGACCGCGGCGACGCCGGTGGCCTGGTCGTGCTGGCCGGTCAGGACGACCACCGCGACCCCGGGAGCGTGCTGCCCGAGCTTGGTCAGCCCGTTGAGGCCCATCGCGTCGGGCAGCTGCAGGTCGAGCACGACGCAGTCGGCGGTGAGCGGGCCGCTGAGCGCGGCGGAGAGCGTTTCGACGCGTTCGAGCGCGTACGGCACGGCCGTGTCCGCCAGCATCTCTTCGACCAGCAGCGCGTCGCCGTCGTCGTCCTCGATGAGCAGCACCCGCAGGCGCGTGCGGGGATCCCACGATGAGTCGAGCGCGGCGGTCACCGGCGTCTCCCGTTCGGCTGCTCTTGAGCCAGCACATCCAGACGATCAACCCTAGCGGCACCGGCGGCAGCCGCCTACGGCGGCGAAACCGGTCCCACCGGGGTAGCGTTTTATAGCACCCCGGTGTGACACCTGGTGGATAACGGTTCGGCTGCCGGCCGTGCCGGTGGGTTGTTCACCCCCGCTGAGCTGTCGGAAGAGCGGCCGCCCGGTGTTCCTGGCGGCGGCGTACGCCTGCCGGTCGGGGGTGACCTGGTCGGCGTAACTGGTCGCGAAGGCTCCCCGCGAATGCGCGCGGAAGGTGAGCGGCAGTCAGCGCGCGGTCAACGTGACGGCGAACGTGTTGCTGTCACTTTGGACCAGCGAGCTGAGGTACGCCGTGAACGTGCCGCAGCCGGTCAGCGGCGGGATCGGGTACTGCCCGCCCACGGGCCCGCCCGACGCGAGCGCGAACCCGGCGCCCGTCGTGAGGTCGACCGGGATCGGCGCGCTCGCCCGGCACCCGGCGTCCGCGACCGGCAGCCCGAACAACGTCACCTGGGGCAACGCCAGCGCCAGCTTCGCGTGCGCGACGAAGCCGTCACCGGTGATCTCGCCGGTCTGCGGGCCGTCCGGGCTGAACTGCAGGTCGGCTGTCCCGGGCACGAACCCGAACACCTTGAACTCCGCCCGGGTCCGGTCGAACGCCGGGCTGAACGCCGGGACCGCGAACGACCCGGTGAGCGGCGCGGTCGCCCCGAGCGCCTGCAGCGTCGTCGAGCCGGTCACGCGGTATTCGCGCGAAGGAGAAGACCCCAGGTCGAAGCTGAGCAGCACCGGGTCCTGGCCCGGGTCGAGCGTGCAGTCCGAGGTGAACGAGCCCAGCCCGGTGTACGAGCCGTCGGCCTTCTTCGGCGTCAGCCGGGTGCTGAAACCCCCGATCGTCAGCGTCGTCTTCCCGGCGTTCGGCAGCTGGACCGGCGGGACCGAACCGGACGCCCGGGTCGTGAACGCCCCCGACGGCGGCACCGGCGTCTTCGCCACCGTCAGCGGGAGGCTCAGCGGCAGCGTCAGCGGACCGTTGGCCAGCGTCACCCCTGCGGACGCCGTCCCTTCGATGCTCGCCGCGCCGACCAGGGCCAGACCGCGGGCGGACTTGTCCGGCACGGTCACCGAAACCGCGAGGTCGCCCGTGGTGAACGTCCCGCCCGGTGCCGAGGGCACTTCGAACGACGCCTTGATCTCCACCGCCAGCTGCTGCCGGCCGATCAGCGGGAACGGGCAGGTGAAACTCAGCTTCTTGTCGATCGGCGTCGACGCCGCCGCGGGCGTGGCGACGGCGAAGGCGAGCACGCAGGCGGCGAGCAACGACCGGGCGATCCGCACGGGCGCTCCCTTTCTCGAGACGTGGCACCGGCCCCCGCCGCGGCACAGTCGGCGCGCAGCGGGGGCCGGCAGATCAGGTCACTTCTTGGTGAGGGTCAGGTTCAGCGAGTTGCCGTCGCTCTTGGCGAAGGCGCTGATGATGTCGTTGAACGAACCGCAGTTCTGCAGCGCGGACAGCGAGTACGTGCCCGCCAGCTTGCCGCCCTTGAGCAGGTCGAAGTCGGGGCCGGTGGTCATCTCGCTGGTCGAGGGGCTGACCGTGCCGCACTTCGGGTCGGTGCTGATCGGGATGCCGAACAGGTTGACCGTGGTGAGGAACGTGTCGAACTTGATGTGCGCCTTGAAGCCGGTGCCCACCAGCTCACCGGTCTGCGGGCCGTTCTGCACGACCTTGACGTCCGAGCTGCCCTGCAGGAAGCCGAACAGCTTGAAGTCGGTGTGCGTCGGGTTCAGCTGCAGGCTGCCGGTGAACGTCTTGGCCGACAGGTTGACGTCGGCGTCGAACGAACCGGTGATCGGCGCGGTGCTGCCGAGCGACTTCAGCGCGGTCTCCCCGGTGATGCCGAAGGAGTACTTGATGCCCCCGCCCGGCGGTGTGGTGGTGGGCGGGGTCGTCACCGGCGGCGTGGTCGTCGGCGGCGTGGTGACCGGCGGGGTCGTGGTGGGCGGGGTCGTCGTCCCGCCGCCGCCGTTGATGGTGATCGTGGCCAGGGTGTTGTTCTGGCCGCTGTCCTGCGTGCAGGGCGCGTCGATCGTGCCGTCCGGCGTGATGCCGGTGACCGAGCCGTCGGCCTTGCGCGGGGTGACCTTGAGGTTCAGGTCGCCCACGGTGATCTTCGCCTGGCCGGCCTGGGTGAACGTCAGCGACGGCGTCTTGCCGGCGGCGTTGATGTTCATCTCACCGGACGCCGGGATGTTCGTCTTGTCCAGCGTGATCGGCACGCTGACCGGCAGGTTGAGGCTCGGCGCGGCGACGGTCGCGGCGGCGGTCGCGGTGCCTTCGAGCGTCGTGGCGCCGATCAGGCTCAGGCCGCTGACGGTGTCCGCGTTGATGGTGGACACGGCCTTGATGTCGAACGCGCCGGTCGGCTGGCCGGTGTTCACCGTGGTCGGCAGGTCGGTGTTGATCACCACCTTCAGCGACTGGGAACCCACCAGCGGGAAGGTGCAGTGGTAGTTCAGCGTCAGGGAAATCGGGTCGGCGGCGCTGGCCTGCGCCCCGACGACGAGTGCGGTGGCGATGAGCCCGACCGCACCCGCGGCCGCGGCGGCCGCGACCGTCTTCTTCTTGCCTCTTGGGTGACTCACGATGGTCCTTCCGTGTATCAACAGTGATACGAAACGGCGGCGCAATCACTGGAATACTCAGCACGTAATCGCGGCCGGACCGTAAGCTAACGAGCGCCGATGGTGCCAATCAAGAGCTTTCGGTAAAAAGGTCACACGATCACCGCAAATTGTCACACCGGCACGCCAGACCACCCGGTTTCCTAGCAGCTCCGGGAAGGTTTACCCAGCACAGCGGCACCGGCGAACCGCTGATGCGCGTAACAAAGCCGGGCTCCGAAATGTTGACGCACGTGCCAACCGTCCATTCTCTTCTTGCCCGCCCGCTTCCGTGCCGCGTAGCTTCGAAACCCATGAAAAGAATGCACAGCGTGGTGCTCGCGATGTCGGCGGCCGCGCTTCTGTCGGGTGCCGCGTGCGCTTCGGACACTCCGCCCGACCCGGGCCGGCACGCCGATCCCGCGGCGCTCGCCTGGGTCGACAAGGTGTGCACCGGCGTGGCCGCGGGCTCGGCGAAGCTGTCCCAGCCGCCCGCCGTCGACGACGCCGACCCGGCGAAGACCCGGGACGCGATGGTGGACTTCCTCGGCCGTCTGGGCTCGGCCCTCGACGACATGGCGGGCGGCATGCGCGGTGCCGGCGTCCCGCCCGTCCCGGATGGACAGTCCGTTGTGGACAAGGCGACCGGCAACCTCACCGAGACGAAGACCAAGCTCGCCGAAACGAAAGCCAAGATGGAGCAGGCGAAGGTGACCGACCAGCCCAGCCTGCGCAAGATCATCGCCGAAGCCGACTCGACCATGGGGCAGCTGGCCGACCCGGAGGGCCCGATCAAGGACCTCAAGGCGAATCCCGAGCTGAACCTCGCTTTCAGCGAGTCCGCGACCTGCAAGCGCGTCTACGGGACCGGCGCGTGACCGCCCGCCGCGTGCTCGCCACGCTGGTGGCGCTGGTCCTGGCCACGGCCGCCGCGCCCGCGGTGGCCGCCGCCGCACCCACCCCGCTCGACGACGCCTTCTACGTGCCGCCGTCCCCGTTGCCGGCCGGCAAACCGGGGGACGTCATCCGCTGGCGGCCGTCGAACGCCGGCCCGCGCACGGCCTCGGTCGACGCGTGGCAGGTGATGTACCTGTCGACGAACGCGCTCGGGCAACCCGACGCCGTCACCGGCACGGTCCTGGTGCCGAAGAACGCCGACCGGGCGACGGCGCCGATCGTCGCGTTCGCGCCGGGCACGCACGGCCCGGCGTTCGCCTGCACGCCGTCGAAGATGCTCGACATCGGCGCCTTCTACGAGCAGCCCGGCCTCGACGACCTGCTCGACGCGGGGTACGCCGTCGCCGTCCCGGACTACGAGGGCTACCAGCCGGCCCCGAAGACGACCTACGTCGTGGGCCGATCCGAGGGCCCCGCGGTGATCGACGCGGTCCGCGCGGCCCAGCGGCTCGGCGCGGCCGGGCTGTCGACGTCGGCGAAGGTCGTCTTCCGCGGGTATTCCCAGGGCGGCGGCGCCGCGGCGTGGGCGGGCGAGCTGCAGCCGTCGTACGCGCCCGAGCTGAACCTCGTCGGCGTCGCGGCCGGCGGCGTGCCGGCCGACCTGGTCCAGGTGACGCTCCAGCTCGACGGCAAGTTCGGCTTCGGCGTGTTCGCCTACGCGCTGCTGGGGCTCGACCAGGCGTACCCCGAGTTGCAGCTGGACTCGTTCCTCAGCGACAACGGCCGGGCGAAGCTGGCGGAGATGAAGCAGAGCGCGTGCACGTTCGAGCTGCTCACGACGTACGCGAACCAGAAGATCGCGGACTACACGACCGGCCCGGGCTACATCAAGCCCGCGTGGGTGGCGCGGCTGAACGAGAACAAGCTGGGCGGGACCCCGCCGCGGGTGCCGGTGTTCCTCTACCACGCGACCGGCGACCAGCTGGTGCAGTTCGCGCAGGCCGACAGCCTGCACAAGGCGTACTGCGCGGCCGGCGTCCAGGAGACGTGGAAGACCTACGACACCGACCACATCACGCTGGTCTACACCGGCAACGCCGACGTCCTGGCCTTCGTGAAGGACCGGATCGCCGGGAAACCGGCCACGGCGAGCTGCTGATCAGCGGTTCCGGCCGCCGCGGGGGTGCTGCTGCCACGAGCTGAGCACCGAGCTGACGTACTCCCGCCACTGCTCCTCCGGCGACGCCGAGGTCGGCGTCGGCTCGGCCCGCGCGGGCTTGCGCCCCGCACCGGCCGGCGCGCTCGTGGTCTCGGCCGTGGTGTGCCGGACCTCGGCGGTGAGCGGCGGTGGCGCGGCGGAGGCGCTCATCGTCTCGACGGCTTCGCTGGAGGGCGGCGCCACGACCGGGGCGGGCGCTCCGGGCGGCGGCACGGCGGTCCCGCCGACCTGGTGCGGCTGGAGCAGCACGACGGCGGCCAGCCCGAGCCCCACGGCCGCGCCCGCGGCGAGGACGTACGGCTTCGCGCGGCGGGTCCGGTCGGCGGGCGGCGCGTCCTGCGGGCGGCTGTCCTCGGCTTCGCTCGTGGCCAGCTCGGCGTCGAGGATGGCCAGCGGATCGGGGGTGGGATCGGGCTCGGTGGCCGCCGCTTCTTCGGCGAGCTTCGCGTCGAGTTCACCGCGGATCATCAGCGGCTTCGTCTGCGAAAGGTTCACCAGCTCGGCGACCGAGGGGAGCTCGCCCTCACCGCCTGTGCGTGCCATCGAAAACCTCCACCCGTCCGGCGTCACCTGGAGGAACCATGCCCGAGCCGCGAGAGCTGCTCCGCTTCGCCATCGTCGGCCTGGCCGCGTACGCGGTCACCCTACTGGGCGACTACAGCCTGAAGCTCACCGTGTTCCGTGAGAAGCCGGTGACGGCCCTCGCGATCGCCACGGTCGCCTCGACGGCGTTCGCGTACCTGCTGTCCCGCCGCTGGTCGTTCGTCTCCCGCGGCGGCCACGGGCGGCTGCGGGAGGCGACCCTGTTCTTCGCCGTCAACGCGGGTGCGGTGGCGGTGAACCTCGGGCCGGCGCTCGTGTCGCGGTACGTGCTGCACCTGTCGGTGCCGCACGTGGGTTACCTGACGCAGGAAGTCGCGGACTTCGTCGCCGGGATGCTGCTGGGCACCCTGGCGGGGTCGGCGTTCCGCTGGTTCGGCTACCGGCGGTGGGTGTTCCCGTCACCGCCACCAGTCGGCGTCGCCGAGGGTGACGAAGCCGAGCTTCTCGTAGAGCGGCCGCCCGGACCGCGAGGCGGTCAGCGTGACGGGCAGGTCGTCGAAGTGCCGTAGGACGGCGTGCATCAGGGCGCGGCCGACGCCTTGGGAGCGGTGTTCGGGGAGGGTGGTCACCCAGTAGACGCCGCCGACGCCGCCGTGGGCCATGGTGAGGCAGGCGCCCTGGGCGTCCTTGCGGAAGAACGCGGTGGCCTGGCCGAGCAGTTCGGCCGGGAAGACGCGGCCGGCGCGGTGGGGCTGGTACTCCTCCAGCGGGAAGCCGTGGACGATGAGGGCTTCGGCTTCCTCCAGCTCGGCAGGGGTGCTGATGCGGTCGACGCCGTCCGGCGCGGCGACCGGACCGGGCTCGCGGGCCAGCACCGGCAGCTGCCCGGCGGTCATCCCGATCCCGCTCAGGTCCAGCACTTGGAACGGGTCCTCGACGACGACGGTCCGGCCGTCGGCCCGGCGGGCCTCGGCGAGCGCGGTCAGCTCGTGGACGGCAGCGGCGTCGGGCGTGGCGGTGCGCAGCATGATCCGGTAGCGGCGCCCGTCGATGACGGTGAAGGCCGGGTGTTCGAGGACCTGGTCACCGCGAGCCCGGGCGAGGGTGCTCCACATGGCGACGGCGTTGTCGGAGGCCTGGCGCAGGCGCTCGGTGAGCAATCCGGTCATGTCGGGCAGCTTAGGGCGGGACCGGGTGGCTGACCCGGGCCAATCCGGGGTCGGCGGACCGGTCCACTCAGCCCCCTCAGCCGAGGTCCGGCAGCGCCCGTTCCGCCAGCAACGCCAGCTCCAGCCGCAACCGCTCGGCCGGGTCGTCCAGCCTGTCCCCGAACAACTCGGCCAGCTTCTTCAGCCGCGCGCGAACCGTCTGCGGGTGCAGGTCGAGCAACCGTCCCAGCTCGGGCGCGCTCCCGCGGGTCCGGACCAGCGCCAGCAGTGTCTCCGCCAGCTGCTCCCGCCGCCGCCCGGACAGTCCCGCCAGCGGTTCCAGGGTCGTCGAGGCCAGCTGGCCGACCAGGAACTCGTCCGCGAGCAGCAGCAGCGTCGTCACGTGGTCGCGGCACCAGATCACCGGGCCCGGCGCGTCCAGCAACCCGCGGGCGGCCAGGTCGACCGCGCGGCGGGCGATGCGGAACGACTCCGGCGCCTCGGCCGGCGCGACCAAGGGCCCGACCGCCGCCGTCCAGCCCGGGGGCAGGCCCGTCAAGCCGATCAGGTCGACGTCCGGGGCCGGGGTCAGCGCCGCCGGCGGGTCGCCGGTGGGGTCGGCCGGGACGTGCTCCGGCAGCAGCCCGGGCGGGAACTCCGGGGCACCCGGCAGCGCGCGGAAGGCCACCGCCGCGACCCGCTCGGGCACCGGCAACCCCGACACCGCGATCAGTCCGTCCACTTCTGCCGGCGTCCGGCCGCCGAGCAGCGCGCGCAACAGGCGGCGGTGCTGTTCGCCCGTGCCCGACACCGCGGCCTCCGCCGCGCTGTACCCCTCCGCGACGGCCGCCATCGACGTCTCGACGTCGGCGAACATCCCTTCGGCAGCGCCGTACAGGACATCACCGGACAGCCCCGCTTCCCGCGCGATGTCGGCGATCCACCGCCAGGTGACGCGGCTCGACACGCGCACGGCCGCCTGCACGGCTTCGCGGCTGAGGCCACTGTGGAACGCGTCGCGCCCGTGGCCGCGGAACCCGGCCAGGCGGTCGGCCTGCCACAGCGCGGGCGTGCCGACGCGGTCGACGTCCCGCTCGATCCCGCGCCGCGCCAGCTCGATCGCGGTCGCGCGGCCGGGACCGTCGGCGAATCTCGCGGAATATTCCGGAATCTCGGCGGCGATCGCGTCGACGCAGGCCCGGGCGATCTCCGGGATCCGCGGGCGCACCGCGTCGCCGAGCTGGTGCGGCAACCGGGACCACACGGAACTGTCCGAGGCAGCGGAACCACGCATGGGGAATTCAGTCCTCCACTGGGAATTGGCTCCTCGGAAATACTGACACGGAGCGTAGAACGCGCACCCGTCCGTGTCAAAAGGACGTGTGTGCGTCACCCTTTCCGGGAACCGGTCGTTGATTTTTCAGTGACACATGCGTCGGATACGCTCGGCGCACACTCGCACTCGAAGGGGGATTGGTGGTCGAGTACCGCAGCTTTCGCCTGCTGGCTTCGCTGCCGCGCGCGCTCGGGAGGGGCCTGCGCCCGCACGTCGGGCACGCGGCGGCCTCGATGATCCAGGAGGTGCAGCGCACGGTGCCGGCCTACGGCCAGCCGCTCAAGGGCGTGTTCGGCAAGGTCCTGGTGAAGAGCGTCGAGTTCGCGGTGCAGCACTGCATCGATTCGATGGGCGAGCCGGAGCTGTCCCACGAGCACTGGATCGAGTTCTACCGCGGCCGCGGCCGGATCGAGTTCACCGAAGGCCGCAACCTCGACGCGCTGCAGGACAGCGCCACGATCGGGGCCAGGGTGGCCTGGCGCGCGATGCACCCGGCGGTGGTCGCGGCCGGCGTCGACCCGGCTGTCATCTCGGTCGCCGCGGAGGCCATCTTCGCCTACGTCGACGAGCTGTGCGCCACCGCGATCGAGGGCTACCAGCAGGCGCAGGCCGAGGCCGAGGGCGCCGTCCCGGTCCGCCGGAGGCGCCTGCTGGAGCTGATCGCCGGAGCCCCGGAGGGCGCGGCGAGCAGCATCGCGGGCCTGGCGGGCGGCGCGGGCTGGCCCCTGCCGGAGACGGCGGCGATGGTGGCCCTCGAGCGCGCCCCCGAAGCGGCGGACTTCCCGGCGGACCTGCTCGGCGACGGCGTCCTGGCCGACCTCGACGGCCCCGAGCCGTACCTGCTGACCAGCGACCCGGACACGGACCTGGCGCCCCTGGCGGCGAAGCTCGACGGCTGGCGCGCGGCGGTCTCCCCGACGGTCCCCTTGGCCGACGCCCCGGCGGCCCTGCGCACGGCCCGGCGGGCGCTGCTGCTGTCCGGCCCGGACGTCCCCGGCCCGATCATCTGGTGCCGCGACCACCTGGCGACGCTCTGGCTCCTGGCCGAGGACTTCCTGGCGGCCGAGCTGGCCCGGCAGAGCCTGGACCCGTTCGCCTCGCTGAGCGAGAAGCAGCGCGACAGGCTGAGCGAGACGTTGCTGGCCTGGCTGGAGACCCGAGGCGGCGCACCGGAGATAGCCCAGCGGCTCGGGGTGCACCCGCAGACGGTCCGCAATCGCTTGCGCCAGCTGGAGGAGCTGTTCGGCGACAGGTTGAAGGACGCGGACGACCGCTTGGGCATGCAGCTGGCCCTGCGCGCGCAACGACTGATGCGCGCCCACCGGCCCCCGGAAGGCTGACGGCACGAACCGGCGGCTCTCGCAGCCCGCTGCCGCCGAGCCGACCAGATAGCCGCA
>NZ_MUMI01000128.1 GCF_002155975.1 Amycolatopsis kentuckyensis | reverse complement strand
CGATCACCACCTCGGCCCCGCACCCGCCCGCCGCCGAGCCCTCGCAGCCAGCACCTTCCCAGCCGCCCGGCGCGAGCGCCCCTCCGTCCACGAGTTGTCGTCGGCAAGCCGCCCGGGGCACCCTTGCTTCAGCGGGCCGCCGGCTCGCTCGCGAGTGCTACCCCACGCCGCCGGGTCGTGGCCGTGGGTGGCTGTCGGCCCACGTCGGCGGCGGTGCTGGCAAGATCTTCACAACCACGAGATACGGTGTTGCCCTGTGACCGCGATTCGCGATCGCCAGAGCGATCCAGATGCCGACGACGTCCCCGTTGCGTGGGATGAGCGTCCTGTCGTCGGTTCGAGGCGCGGACTGCCCTGGTGGGCGGCGGTCCTGGTCGGCCTCGGCCTGGCGATCGTTGGCGCCCTCCTGGGCAAGCCCAGCCAGGGCAGCATTCCGCTGGTCTTCACCGTCTGCTACATCGCCGGGGCCGTGATCGCGGTCTGCGCGGTGAAGCGCCGCGGCCTGTTCGGGCCCATGGTGATGCCGCCGCTGGTGTTGGCCGTGACCGTGCCCGGCGTGATCCTGCTGACGTCCGGCTCGCAGGGCGACGACATGCTCTCGAAGGCGCTGAACATCGGCACCCCGCTGATCAACGGCTTCCCCACGATGGCCATCACCACCGGCATCACGCTGCTGATCGGCTTCGTCCGCATCTTCCGCGAGCGCGACCCGGACGCCCCGAAGAAGGGCAAGAAAGCCGACGAGGACAAGCGGCCCGCCGAGCGGCCCCGGCCGGCCGGGTCGAACCGGACCGGGCAGACCCCGCTCCCGCAAGGCGCCCGGCGTGGCCGGGAAGGCGAACCGCCGCGCCGTCCACGTCCACCCGCGGACGGTGAACGCCGCGCACCCCGCCAAGGTGCTCCCGCCGAACGCGACCGGAGCACCCGCAAGCCGCCGCCAGCCGCCCGGCGCGCGCCGCGTCCGGAAGAGGGTGACCCGCGTCGGCGCGAGCCGCGTGGTGACGCTCCGCGGCGGCGTCCGCGTCCGCCCGAGGACGGCCGGGACAACCCGCCGCCCCGGCGCCCGTCCGGTGGGCGGGGCGCTCCGCCGCGCCGGAACCGGCCTTGGGACGAAGAAGAACGCTGATCTCACGCGCGCCAAGAGGCATCGCGCGTGATCGGAGGGTCATCACGCGTGATTGACGGGTCGACACGCGTGACTGGAGGGACGACACGGCGGCGAGCCGCGGAAGCGACCCGCCGCCGGAACGGCCTCAGACCTTCCGCAGTTCCTTCGGCGGCGCGAACGAGATCTTCTCGTTGGCCGTCGTGACCTCGTCGACGTCGGCGTAGCCGCGCTCGGCCAGCCAGTCGAGCAGCTCCATGACCAGCACGTCCGGGACCGACGCGCCGGACGTCACGCCGACCGTCGTCACACCGGACAGCCAGGCCTCGTCGACCTCGTGCGCGAAGTCGACCAGGTACGACGCCCGCGCCCCGGCCTTCAGGGCCACCTCGACCAGGCGCTTCGAGTTGGACGAGTTCGTCGACCCGACCACCAGCACCAGGTCGCACTCGGCCGCCATCGCCTTGACCGCGACCTGGCGGTTCGTCGTCGCGTAGCAGATGTCGTCGCTCGGCGGGTCCGCCAGCCCCGGGAAGCGCTCGCGGAGCTGGTCGACGCGCTCCATCGTCTCGTCGACCGACAGCGTCGTCTGGGACAGCCAGATCACCTTCGACGGGTCGCGCACCTCGACCTTGTCGACGTCCTCGGCCTTGTCGACCAGCTGGACCTTGTCCGGCGCCTCGCCGGCGGTGCCCTCGACCTCCTCGTGGCCCTCGTGGCCGATCAGCAGGATGTCGTAGTCGTCCTTCGCGAACCGGTTGACCTCCTTGTGCACCTTCGTCACCAGGGGGCAGGTCGCGTCGATCGTGCGCAGGTTCCGCTCGGCCGCCTCCGCGTGCACCATCGGCGAGACGCCGTGGGCGGAGAACACCACCAGCGCGCCCTCGGGCACCTCGGACGTCTCGTCGACGAAGATCGCGCCGCGCTCGCGCAGCGTGTCGACCACGTGCTTGTTGTGCACGATCTCCTTGCGGACGTACACCGGGGCGCCGTAGACCTCGAGGGCCTTCTCGACGGCGATCACCGCGCGGTCGACGCCGGCGCAGTAACCACGGGGTTTGGCGAGCAGCACCCGCTTGCCGGAAGCGGTTCCGGTGATCGTCGGGGTACCCGCGGGCTCGATTCCGGGACTCGCTGAACTCATGCCCCCAGGGTACGGGCAGCCTCGAGACGACCTCGAAGTCCCTTTCGGGTGAGCTTCGTCCCCCTACCGGGCTGTGCCGGTCGTCACGCGCTGCGCCTGTCCGGTTGGGCAGGAGCGGCGGTCATGCGGCAGGCTGGACCCATGAAGCCATTCCCGCTCCCCCTCCGGGTCGCCGCGGGCCTCGCCGTCTCCACCGCCGAGCGGGTTCGCGAACTTCCCCGGCAGCTGGCCGGGCTCCCGGTCACCGTGGTCAGCCAGGTGCTGCAGGCCTCCATGCGGGTGCAGCAGCACGTCACCGAGCTGGCGATCAAGGGCGACAACGCCCTGTCGAGCCTGCGCCCGATCGAGGACACCCCGAGCTGGGCGACCTTCGACGAGGACTCCGAACCGGACGTCCCCCCGGCCCGGCCGAAGTTCGCCGAGGTGCCCGAACCCCGCTCGGAGATCAACGGCCGCGTGCCGTCGGCGTCCGAACTCGAGGCCGAGCTCGGCGATCCGTGGGCCGAGGAGGAACGCGCGCTCGCCGAGGACCACGCCGACGGCGAGCACGACACCGAGGACGAACCGCCGAAGACGCCCAAGCCCGGCACGCCCAAGGTCGACAAGAAGACCAAGAGCGAAACGCCCAGGACCAGCGCCGCGGGCTACGAGGGGCCGGCCGGGCTGACCGGTTACGACCAGCTCACCCTCCCGCAGCTGCGGGCCCGGCTGCGCCAGCTCTCGATCGAGCAGCTCGAGACGATCCTCGAGTACGAGCGCACCCACGCCGACCGCTCGTCGTTCACCGGCATGCTGTCCCGCCGGATCGCCAACGCCCGCAAAGCGGAAGAGGCCAAGGAAGACGGCGCGGAAGGCCAGTGAGCACCGAGTCCGCACAGGCTCCCGCGAGCACCGCGGAATCGCCGTGGCCGGTCCGGACCGTCGCCCGCAAGATCGGCGACTGGATCCACCGGCTCGGCACCGTCTGGGTCGAGGGCCAGGTCACCCAGGTCAGCTCGCGCCCGAACACGCAGACGGCGTTCCTGACCCTGCGTGACCCCTCGGCGGACGTCTCGATGTCCGTCACCTGCCCGAACTGGCTGATCCGCGAGATGGAGCCGCCGCTGCGGGAGGGCGCGAGCGTCGTCGTGCACGCGAAGCCGTCGTACTTCTTCGGCCGCGGCACGATCAGCCTGCGCGCCGACCAGATCCGCGCCGTCGGCATCGGTGAGCTGCTGGCCCGGATCGAACGCCTGCGCAAGCTGCTGGCCGCCGAAGGCCTGTTCTCGCCGCAGCGCAAGCGGCCGATCCCGTTCCTGCCGAAGGGCGTCGGGCTGATCACCGGCCGCGCGTCGGCGGCGGAGCGGGACGTCCTGGCCAACGCCCAGCGCCGGTGGCCGCACGTGCGGATCAAGGTGCTCAACACGGCCGTCCAGGGCTCGCAGGCCGTCCCGCAGGTCATGCGCGCGCTGCGGATCTTCGACGCCGACCCCGAGATCGACGTCGTCGTCATCGCCCGCGGCGGCGGCAGCGTCGAGGACCTGCTGCCGTTCTCCGACGAAGCGCTCTGCCGCGCGGTGTCGGCCGCCGGCACGCCCGTCGTCAGCGCGATCGGGCACGAACCCGACACCCCGCTGCTCGACCACGTCGCCGACCTGCGCTGCTCGACGCCGACCGACGCCGGCAAGCGGATCGTCCCGGACGTCCGCGAGGAGACCGAGCGGGTCCGGCAGATGCGCGATCGCGGGCGCCGCGCCCTGCACGGCTGGGTCGACACCCAGACGCGGCTGCTCACCCAGATCCGCAGCCGCCCGGCGCTGGCCGACCCGCTGGGCCCGATCCAGCGGCGGCAGGACGACGTCGACGTCCACCGCGAACGCGCCCGCCGCGCCATGCTGAGCCTGCTCGCCAAGGATCAGGCCGAAATCGCGAACGCGCGGGCCCGGCTCACCGCGCTCGGCCCGGCGGCGACGCTGGCCCGCGGGTACGCGGTCGTGCAGTTCGTCGACGCCGAAGGCAACCTCCAGGTACTCCGCTCCGTCTCCGAAGTCGAGGCCGGTGCCCAGCTGCGCGTGCGCGTGGGCGACGGCGCAATCAAGGCGGTGGCGGAAGGAGCGCAGGAATGAAGGGGACGTTCCTCCCGCTCACCATGGACGCGGCCAGGAAACTGGGTGCGCGCCCGCTGCTGGACCAGGCGGTCCGCACCGACCGCGCCGCCGCCGAGTGCTGGACGGCCCTGCTCGCCGGCTGCGGGACCGCCGCCCGCCGCGACCTGGGGCCGCAGCTGCGCCGGCTGTCCGAGGCGACGTCCCTGCAGGTCGGCTCCCGGTGGTGGTTCGCCGAAGGCGCGGACCACCGGAAGCGGGTGGCCGGGGCGCAGGAGAACCTCGAAGAGGCGATCGCGGACGGTGACGGGCAGGAGTTCGCTCTCGCCTTCGTGGGGTACGACCACGCGATGGCCAGCGCGGTAGTGTGCGCGAACAGCGTGCAAGCCCGGAAGGTCGGAGAACACCGAGCGTGAGTGAAACCACCAGCGAGGAACTCGGCTACGAGCAGGCCCGCGATCGCCTCGTGGAAGTCGTCCGCGAGCTCGAAGCGGGCGGGCTCTCCCTCGAGCAGTCGCTCGCGTTGTGGGAAAAGGGCGAGAAGCTCGCGAAGGTCTGTGAGCACCATCTCGAAGGCGCCCGCGAGCGCATCGAAGCCGCACTGGCCTCGGTCGAAGACGGCGAGACCGACTCCGCGCAGTGAGGTAGGCCATGCCGACGGTATCTGGAAACAACGCGGGTATCTGACAGACTGTTGACCCGCCAGTTCCACGATCCGGGAGGCACAGATGCCCGCCGCAGACAGTCGTCGTGAAGCGCCCGACCGCAACCTCGCGATGGAGCTGGTCCGGGTCACCGAAGCCGCCGCCATGGCCGCCGGCCGGTGGGTCGGCCGCGGGGACAAGATCGGCGGGGACGGCGCGGCCGTCGACGCGATGCGCCAGCTCGTCTCGACGGTGTCGATGCGCGGGGTCGTGGTGATCGGCGAGGGCGAGAAGGACGAAGCCCCGATGCTGTTCAACGGCGAAGAGGTCGGCAACGGCGACGGCCCCGACTGCGACGTCGCGGTCGACCCGGTCGACGGCACCACGCTGATGGCCAAGGGCATGCCGAACGCCCTCGCCGTGCTCGCGGTCGCCGAGCGCGGCGCGATGTTCGACCCGTCCGCGGTGTTCTACATGGAGAAGCTGGCCGTCGGCCCGGAGGCGGCGGGCAAGGTCGAGCTGGGCGCGCCGATCGCGGAGAACATCCGCCGGGTCGCCAAGGCGAAGAACAGCAGCGTCGGCGACGTCACCGTGTGCATCCTCGACCGCCCGCGGCACGAGCAGATCATCAAGGAGGTCCGCGAGGCCGGCGCGCGGATCCGGTTCATCTCCGACGGTGACGTCGCGGGCGCGATCGCCGCGGCCCGCCCGACCACCGGCGTCGACATGCTGATCGGCATCGGCGGCACCCCCGAGGGCATCATCGCGGCCTGCGCGATGAAGTGCCTCGGCGGCGAGCTGCAGGGCCGGCTGTGGCCGAAGGACGACGCCGAGCGCGAGAAGGCCCTCGCCGCCGGGCACGACCTCGACCGGATCCTGCTGAACGACGACCTCGTGCGCGGCGACAACGTCTTCTTCTGCGCCACCGGCGTCACCGACGGCGACCTGCTGCGCGGCGTCCACTACCGCGAGGGCGGGGCGACGACGCAGTCCATCGTGATGCGGTCCAAGTCCGGGACCGTCAGAATGATCGACGGCTACCACCGGCTGAACAAGCTGCGGGCGTACTCCTCGGTCAACTTCGACGGCCACCTGGACGCGCCCGACGACGACGTCGTGCCCCCGCTGCCGTAAGGAGATCCGTGACCAGGCGACTGCTGGTTCTGCTGGCCCTGCTGGCCGTCCTGGTCCCCGGCACCGCCACGGCCGCCCCCGGCATCGTCGGGGGCGCCAACGCCGACCAGCCGTACCCGTTCACGGTTTCGCTGCACTCCGCGTCGGGCAAGCTGTTCTGCGCCGGTGCGCTGATCGCGCCCACCTGGGTGGTCACGGCCGCGCACTGCGCGTTCGGCAAGACCCCGGCCGACATCTCGCCGCGGACGGGCACGAACGACGTGGCTCAGGGCGGCGAGGTCGCCCAGGTCGCCGGCATCGTGGTGAACCCGGCGTTCAACACCCAGAACCCCGCGGGCGACATCGCGCTGCTGCGGCTGACGGCGCCGGTCGCGGCCGCGCCGATCGGGCTCGCGACGGCCGCGTCGCCGGGCACCGCGACCCGGATCGTCGGCTGGGGCCAGACCTGCCCGAAGCTGAACTGCGGCGGGCTCCCGACGACGTTGCAGCAGCTCGACACGAAGATCGTCGAAGGCACCCGGTGCACGGCGGGGTTCGACGGCACGGCCGAGCTGTGCACCGACAACCCCGGTGGCAAGTCCGGGGCGTGCTTCGGCGACTCCGGCGGCCCGGAGATCGTCCGCGACGGCGACCACTGGCTGCTCGTCGGCGTCACCAGCCGCCCGGGCAACAACGCCCCGGAATGCGCGACGGCGCCGTCGATCTACACCTCCGTCGTCGCCTACGCGCCGTGGATCGCGGAGAAGACGAAGGCCTGACCTACTCGGCGTTGCTCGAGTGGCCCGGGAACAGGTGGGCGTCCGGGTCGAGCGCGACGGCGATGTTGTTGACGGCCGTGGCCGCTTCGCCGAAGCCGGTCGCGATCAGCTTCACCTTTCCCGGGTACGCGGCGACATCGCCCGCCGCGTAGACGCGTTCGCGCGCGGTCGCCATCGTCGAGTCGACGGCGATCGCGCGGTGGTGGATCTCCAGGCCCCAGCTCTCGATCGGGCCCAGGTCGGCGGTGAATCCCAGCGCCGCGACCACGGCGTTGGCCGGGAGCCGCTCGTCGCCGCTGCCCTTGATCGAGACGTCGACGGCTTCGAGCGAGCCGTCCGGCGCTTCGACGAACCGCGTGACCTCGGCGTCGGTGATGATCCGGGTGCCGAGCTCGCGGGCCTGGCGGACGATCGACTCGGCGGCGCGGAACTTCGCGCGCCGGTGCACCAGCGTCACGCTCGCCGCGACCGGGTGCAGCGCGAGGATCCAGTCGAACGCCGAGTCGCCGCCGCCGACGACCACGACGTGCTGCCCCGCGTGCGCCTGCAGCGAGGGGACGAAGTGGACCATGCCGCGGCCGAGCCAGCCGTCGCCGGCCGGCAGCGGGCGCGGGGTGAACTCGCCGATGCCCGCGGTGATCAGCACCGCGCGGGCGCGCAGCGTCTCGCCGCCGTCGAGGGTCAGCTCGACGCCGTCCCCGGCCGGCTCCAGCTTCTCGGCCTTGCGCCCCAGCAGGTACTTCGGCTTGAACGGCGCGGCCTGCTTCACCAGGCCGTCGACCAGGTCGCGGCCACGGACCTCGGCGAACCCGCCGACGTCGTAGATCATCTTCTCCGGGTACATCGCGGTCACCTGGCCGCCGGGCTCGGGCAGCGAGTCGACCACCGCCATCGAGAGGCCGCGGAACCCGGCGTAGTAGGCGGCGAACAGGCCCGTGGGGCCCGCGCCGATGATCACGATGTCGTAGGAGTCCCCAGGGACTTCAGTCATGCTCGCTCCAGCCAGTGGTGGATGGCGGTGATCGAGAACACAGCCGATCCTAGCCGGATCGCGCGGGGATGTTCCGGTGTCCGTACAGGCCGAGCAGCCAGGTGTGCCGGATCGCTTCGCGGGCGCGGTCGTAGGCCTCGCCGGTCGCGAGCCAGATGGCCTGGGTGAGCAGCTCGATCGTCGCGGCGACGACGGTGCGGGCGGTGAACGGCGGCGGGAGCGGCAGTCCCGGCTCGGTCGTGCGCAGCCACACGGCCGTCCGGTCGAACACCGCTTCGCTCGCGCGCAGCATCTCTTCGCGCGCCTCGAGGCCCGCGTCGCCGAGGGCGTAGATCTCCAGGAGGACGGCGCGGGCCACCACGGGACGGCGGCGCACGTAACCGACGACGAAGTCGCCGCACGCGGTGACGGCGTCGAGCGGGCTCGGCGCCTCGGCCGCCACCGCGACCCCCTGGCCGAGGAATTCCCCGGTCACCGACCGGTAGGCGGCCAGGAACGCGGCCTGCTTGCCGGTGAACTGCTCGTAGAACGACGTGCGGGACACGCCCGCGGACGCCGTGACGTGGCCGACCGTCGTGGCCGCGTAGCCGCGTTCACCGACGTTGGCCAGCACCGCTTCGACCAGCCGGGCGCGCTGGGCCCGCGCCACCTCTTCCCGGCTGAGGCTGTGCGGCCCTTTCGGGAGACGGGTCTGCATCGCGGCACCGTACCCGGCGGGCGGACCCGCCGGGTACGGCCGCGGTCAGGCCGGCTGTTCCGGGTCCAGCGCGTTGCCCGCCGGGATGCGCCCGCAGCTCGACGGCGCCGCCTTCCCGGCGAACCGGTCGGCCAGCCAGGCGATCGCCGCGGGCGCCCACGCCGCCGCGCCGCCGACGTGGCTGAGCGCGTCGTACTGCGTGTACTTGACGGAGTCGTTGCCGGTGGCGCAGTACTGGCGGGCCAGTGCCCGGACGTCGCCGGCCACCATCACGCCGTCGCCGGTGCCGATGCCCGGCTGGTTGCTCGTGGTGCCTTCCAGGAATCCGGCGTTGCCCTGGGCGATGAACCCGGGCACCGACGGGGTCGGCGCGGACCCGATGTTCACCTTGTTCACCGCCGCGACGAACGGCGGCACCGAGTTCGGGTTCGCGTACTCGGGCTTCGCGATCTTCTGCCACGTCAGGCCCGGGTACCGGCCGAGGGCGGTGATGATCGACGCGTGCTCCAGCTCGTCGAGCACCTTCAGCCCGTACTCGCTCGCGTAGGGGCGCAGGTCGATGCCGTAGCCGCGCGCGACGCCGATCAGCGCCATCGGGATGACGCCGGACCAGACCGGGCTGCCGCCGACGTACTTCAGGTTGTGCGCGGGATCGACGAGCACGCCGCCTTCGGTGAAGCCGACGAGGTTTTCGTCGACGTCCGGGGCGTAGCCCGGTGCCAGTGCGGCCGCCCAGCCGGTCGCGATCGCGCCGCCCGAGTACCCGAGGAGCCCGAACTTCGTGCTCTTGGTCATCCCCGTCGCGGCCGAACTCGTCGCGGCGCGGATCGAGTCGAGGGTGTTCGTGCCGTACTCCGGCCCGGCGGCGAAGTCCGCGGTCTGCCCTTCGGTGTCGGGCACGACGACGTTGTAGCCCAGCAGGAGCGACGGCAGGAGCAGCAGCGACTCGCCGTTGGGCAGGAGACCGCCGAGGGTGACGTCCCCGGCGATCGCCCGCGACGGCGCATCGGCGGGGTCGAGCGAGTCGTAGGCCGACTGGTACGAAACGGCTTTCGTGGTGTCACCGGTGATGCTGCGGACGACCGAGGTGACGTTCGCGGCCGGGCGGCCCTGCGCGTCGGTGGTCCGGTAGAGCAGCTGGACGGCCCGCACCGGCGTCGCCAGCCCGACGACGTGGTAGGCCAGGGTCCGGGTCTTGAGGACGGTCCCGGGCGCGTAGGACGACAGCGGCGCGCTGCCGTCGTAGGCGTAGAAGGAATCGGACGACGAGGCGGCGGCCGGAGCGGCCGGAGCGGCGGCCAGGGTCAGCGCGAGCGCGGCGGCGAACGCGGCGGTGCGAACGGTCATGACTCCCCTTTGAATCATGAAGCTGATCACGCGGATCGCCGTAACCTACCAGCGAGTAGGTGTCATGTACAGCCGCGTACACGATTCAGCGACACCGCACGACCGGGACGTGCCGCACCGGGAAGTTCACCGAGTTCGCGATGAAGCACTGCTGGTGGGCGTCGTGGTGCAGCGCCGTCGCCGGTTCGGCCATGCTCGCGTCGGCCACCGTCACCTCCGGCCGCAGGACCACTTCGGCGAAGCGGCCGCCGTGGGCGCCGTCCTCCCGCATGACGCCGCTCGCGCGGTCGACGTAGCCGGTCACCACCACGCCCGCCCGGGCGCACACCGACAGGTACGTCAGCAGGTGGCACTGAGACAGCGTTGCGATGAGCAGGTCCTCGGGGTTCCAGCGGTCGGCCGCGCCCAGGAACGCCGGGTCGGCGGAGGCCGCCAGGGTGGGCTTGCCCGCCGCTTCGACGTCGTGGTCGCGGGCGTAGCCGCGGTAGTGCGTGGTGCCGGGCTCGCCGGTCCAGCGCACCGTGACCGTGTAGTGGTGTTCCCTGCTCATGCTTCGGTTCCTCCCAGTGCGGACATCGTCGACAGGACGTGGGTGCGGGCGAGGGCGGCGGCGTCCTCGGACCGCCCCTCGGTGATGGCGGCGACCAGGTGCCGGTGCTCCTCGTCGACCTGCGCGGTCCGGGCGGGCGCGGCCAGCGAAGCCCGGGTGGAGACGGTGATCCGGTCCCAGAGCCGGTCGAGCGCCTCGGCCGCCGGCGGGTTGCCGGCGAGCACCGCGATGTGGCGGTGGAACGCCCGGTTGCGCCGGACGCCTTCGGCGAGGTCACCGCTTCGGGTCGCGCGGTCCGCCTCGTCGGCGAGGTGTCCGAGGCGGGCGAGGTCGGCCGGGGCGAGTTCGCCCGCCCGCCGCCGGTCCGCCGCCAGTTCCGCGGTCAACGCCTCCAGCGCGGCCCGCACGAGGTAGGCGTCCCGCACTTCCTTCGCCCCCAGTTCGACCACGGTCACGCCGCGGCGGGCGGGCTGCACCAGACCGTCGCTTTCCAAGCGCCGCAACGCTTCCCGCACCGGCGTGCGGCTGACGCCGAGCCGGTCGCACAGCTCCTGCTCGGTCACCGGCCGCCCCGCCGGGTACGTCCCGAGCACGATCAGGCCGCGGACTTCGTCGTAAACCGAATTCACCGGCCACCTCCGTTCTGCATCCAATGTATACAATGGATACCAAGAAGGGAAGTGGGGTGCGCAACGCCACCACGCGCGGGCCGCCGATCAGGGCCAGAATCGGTGTCATGGCTGATCAGGAATACCGGATCGAACACGACACCATGGGCGAGGTCCGCGTGCCTGCCGACGCGCTCTACCGCGCGCAGACCCAGCGGGCCGTGGAGAACTTCCCCATCTCCGGCCGGGGCCTGGAACGCGCCCAGATCCGCGCGCTCGGCCTGCTCAAGGCGGCCGCCGCGCGGGTGAACCTCAAGCTGGGCGTGCTCGACGCCGACGTCGCCGACGCCATCGCGGCCGCGGCCGACGAGGTCGCCGCCGGGGCTCACGACGCGCACTTCCCGATCGACGTCTTCCAGACCGGGTCCGGGACGTCGTCGAACATGAACGCCAACGAGGTCATCGCGACGCTCGCTTCCCGCGCGCTCGGCCGCGACGTGCACCCGAACGACCACGTCAACGCTTCGCAGTCGTCGAACGACACCTTCCCGACGACGATCCACGTCGCCGCGACCGAGGCCGTCCTCAAGGACGTCATCCCGGCGCTGGAGTACCTGGCCGGCGCGATCGAGGTCCGGGCCGCGGAGTGGGCCGACGTGGTCAAGTCCGGCCGGACGCACCTGATGGACGCGGTGCCGATCACGCTCGGCCAGGAGGCGGGCGCGTGGGCGTCGCAGGTCCGCTTCGGCGTCGAACGGCTGAAGTCGGGCCTGCCTCGGCTGGGCGAGCTGCCGATCGGCGGCACGGCCGTCGGGTCGGGCCTGAACGCGCCGGACGGCTTCGGCTCGTCGGTCGCCGCGGAACTCGCCACGGTCACCGGGCTGCCGCTGACCGAGGCCCGCGACCACTTCGAGGCGCAGGCGACACAGGACAGCGTCGTCGAGACGTCCGGGCACCTGCGCACGGTCGCCGTGTCCCTCAACAAGATCGCCAACGACCTGCGCTGGCTGGGTTCCGGCCCGCGCACCGGCCTGGCCGAGCTGGCGCTGCCGGACCTGCAGCCGGGCTCGTCGATCATGCCGGGCAAGGTGAACCCGGTGATCCCGGAGGCGACGCTGCAGGTGGTCGCGCAGGTGATCGGCAACGACGCGGCGGTCGCCTTCGCCGGCGCGGCGGGCAACTTCCAGCTGAACGTCAACCTGCCCGTGATCGCCCGGAACGTCCTCGAATCCGCGCGGCTGCTCGCGGCCGTCTCCCGGCTGCTGGCGGACAAGGTGTTCGCGGGCATCTCGGTGAACACCGAGCGCACGCGGACCTACGCCGAGGGTTCGCCGTCGATCGTGACGCCGTTGAACAAGTACATCGGCTACGAAGAAGCGGCTGCGGTCGCGAAGCAGGCGTTGAAGGAGCTGAAGACGATCCGCGAGGTCGTCATCGAGCGCGGGTACGTCAAGGACGGCAAGCTCACCGAGGAGCAGCTGGACGAGGCGCTCGACGTGCTGCGCATGGCCCGTGGGGGCCGGTGACACCCGCGCGGATACTGGACGCATGAGTGACGCCGCCGAGCTGGGCGCCTTCCTGAAGGCACGCCGCGCCGCCCTCGACCCCGCGGACCTGGGCCTGCCGCCCGGGGTCACCCACCGGCGGGTCAAGGGCCTGCGCCGCGAGGAACTGGCGCAGCTGGCCGGCATCAGCGTCGACTACTACACGCGGCTGGAGCAGGGCCGCGCGAAGAACGTCTCCGACGCGATCCTCGACGCACTCGCCCGGGCGCTGCGGCTCAGCCCGGGCGAGGAGTCGTACCTGCACAACCTCGCCGCGCCGAAGCGGCGCGAGCAGCCCTCGCCGCAGCGGGTCCGGCCCGAGTTGCAGCAGCTGCTGGACGCCATCCAGGCACCCGCGTTCGTCTTCGGGCGCTACCTGGAAGTGCTGGCCTGGAACGCCCTCGGCGGCGCGGTCGCCTTCGACTTCGGCCGGCTCGAAGAACGCAGCATGCCGAAGCTCGTCTTCACGGACGAACGCGCGAAGCAGCTGCACCCGGAGTGGGACGCCGTCACCCGCGAAGTCGTCGCGAACCTGCGGGCGGAGGGCGGCCGGCACCCCGGCGACCCGGAGTTCGCCCGGCTCGTCGAGGAGCTTTCGCGTGCCAGCGCCGAATTCCGCGCGCTGTGGGCCGAACACGCGGTGCGGGAGAAGGCGCAGGGGTGGAAGGTGCTGCTGAACCCCGTCGTCGGCGAGCTGCGGCTGCGGTACGAGACGCTGCGGCTGCCCGACGACCCGGACCAGGGCCTGGTGATCTACCACGCCGAACCGGGGTCGGCGAGCGAACGCGCGCTCGGCCTGCTGGCCAGCTGGATCGCCGAAGCCCCGCTGACCAGGGCGAACGTCCGGCCGATCTGAAATTGTCGGTGGTCCGGGTCATGATGTCCGGGTGCTGCTGAGCGAGTTGGTCCGCGCGTCCGCCGAACTGGCGGCGACCAGGTCCAGGAAGGCGAAGATCGCCCTCCTGGCCGCGGTGCTGCGCGCGGCGGAGATGGCCGAGCTGCCCACGGTGATCGCGTACCTCACCGGCCAGACGGCGCAGGACAGGCTGGGTGCGGGCTGGCGCACCCTGGCCGGGCTGAGCGCCGGTTCCGTCGCCGAACCGGTGGCCTCGGTGCTGGAGGTGGACGCGGCGCTGACCGCGGCGGCCGGCGTCGCGGCGGGCACGGGCTCGTCGACGCGCCGGCAAGAGGTGCTGCGGGCGTTGTTCGAGCGGCTGACGAAGGACGAGCAGCAGTTCCTGTTCCGGCTGGTCACCGGCGAACTGCGGCAGGGCGCGCTGGAGGGCGTGATGGTCGACGCCATCGCGGCCGCGGCCGAGGTGCCGGCCGAGGACGTGCGGCGGGCCTTCATGCTGTCCGGGAAGCTGGGCGTCACCGGGGTCGCGGCGATGACCGGCGGGCAGGCCGCGCTGGCGGAGTTCCGGCTCACCCTCGGCACGCCGGTCAAGCCGATGCTGGCGTCGCCGGCGGAGTCGCTGGACGAAGCCGTCGCCGAGCACGCCGAGGCGATCGTCGAGTACAAACTGGACGGTGCGCGGATCCAGGTGCACCGCCAGGGCGACGAGGTGCACGTCTGGACGAGGACGCTGCGGGAGATCACCGGGAGCGTGCAGGAACTGGTCGAGCTGGTGCGGGCGCTGCCGTGCGAGTCGGTGGTGCTCGACGGCGAAACACTGGCCCTGACCGACGCCGGGCGGCCGCGGCCGTTCCAGGACACCATGAGCCGGTTCGGCAGCACCCGCGAGGAACAGGTCAAGGCGCTGCTGCTGCGGCCGTACTTCTTCGACTGCCTGCACCTCGACGGCGTCGACCTGCTGGACGCGCCGCTGTCGGAGCGCAACGCGGCGCTGCGCAAGGTCGCCGGGGCGCACGTGATCCCCGGTGAGGTGGGCACCGCGCGGGCCGCCGCGGTCCTGGAGGCGGCGATGGAAGCGGGCCACGAAGGGGTGATGGTCAAGGACCTGGCGTCGCCGTACGCGGCCGGGCGGCGCGGGCGGGCGTGGCTGAAGGTCAAGCCGGTGCACACGATCGACCTCGTGGTGCTGGCGGCGGAGTGGGGTCACGGCCGGCGCACCGGCACGCTGTCCAACCTGCACCTGGGCGCCCGCGATCCGGACGGCGGCCCGCCGATCATGGTGGGCAAGACGTTCAAGGGCATGACCGACGAGCTGCTGGCGTGGCAGACGAGGACGTTCCAGGAGATCGAGACCCACCGCGACGACTGGACGGTGTACGTCCGGCCGGAGGTCGTGGTGGAGATCGAGCTGGACAGCGCCCAGGTGAGCACCCGCTACCCCGGCGGGCTGGCGCTGCGGTTCGCCCGGGTGGTCCGCTACCGCCCGGACAAGGACCCGGCCGAGGCGGACACGATCGAGACGGTCCGCGGCCTGCTCCACGGCGACCGGACGGAAGGGAGCTGACAAAGGACCGACGAAAGTCGCTGGTGCCCGCTGTTCCCGCGGACCAAAGTGGAGGGTGCCGACCCGGCCTGCGGAAGCGTTCGACGATTCGACGCGCTTCCGGTGCGAGTTGGCGGGAATTTTCCCGCCACGGCCGACCGCGAAGATCCCTAAAGTGCGCTCCTTCGAAGAGATCCCGCTCACTTCCCGAGCGGTCATGGAGGAGCAACCGTGGTCAGCAAGGAACAGATGAAGGCGGCCATCCACGCGGCCTTCGACGGCGCCGTCGCCGATGGGGCGAGCTACACCAAGGTGTACGCCGCGGAGATCCGGCAGAAGAACTACCTGGTCTTCCGGACCACCTCGGTCGCCAACTTCGCGCTGGGCTTCAAGCCGGGGCAGACCGATTTCGTCCTCGTCCCGCTCGAGGAGAAGAACGGCACCGTCACGGCGGGCACGCCGCTGACGATCAACGACGCCAACCGGGCGTCGGTCAAGAAGCGCGACCTGCAGGGCCGGTTCGTCATCAAGACGACCGACGGCCGGACGTTCCGGCTGAGCATCATCCCGTCGGTGGCGAAGATCCTGGCCGCCGCGTACCAGCTGCCGATCGAGCAGAAGGCGGAGTACGAGGCGTTCGTCGCGCTGCGGGACTCGCTGCTCGCGGCGTGAGCACCGGCGCCCCGGTGCGGACGGCGCCGGGGCGCACCCGGCGGCGACCGGTCCACGGTTTCGCCGGGTCCACGGCTTCTCCGGGTCCGCGACTTCTCCGGGTCCGCGGCTTCGATCGTCCCCGGTGTTCATATGTCCACAGTGGAGCTAAGCTCCGGCGATGCGCAGCGAGAAGCTCACCCGCGCCTGGTTCGCGGTCACCGCGCTGGTCGCCCTGACCGGCCTCGTCACCCAGGTCGTCGCCACCGCGAGCGCCCCCGGTGGACGGGTCGCGAACCTGCTCTGCTTCTTCACGATCGATTCGAACCTGCTGGTCGTGCTCACCTCGGCACTGGTCGCGCTGGGCCGGGCCCGCGGGCGGCTGTTCACCGTCCTCTGGCTCGACGCGCTGGCCGGCATCATCGTGACGGGCATCGTCTACCAGGTCGCCCTCGCCGGCCGCTACGACCTGCACGGGTTGTCGCTGTTCTCCGACACCATGCTGCACAAGGTGGTGCCGTTCCTGTTCGTGCTCGGCTGGCTCCTGGTCGGCCCGCGCGGGGCCGTCACGTGGCGCACGGTCTGGTGGTCGCTGCTGTACCCGCTGGCCTGGCTCGCCTTCACGCTCCCCCGCGGGGCGATCGACGGCTTCTACCCGTACCCGTTCGTCGACGCGGCCGCGCTCGGCTACGGCCAGGTGGCGCTGAACTGCGTCTTCATCGGACTGTTCTTCACCGCACTCGCCGCGGGCGCCTTCCTGTACGACCGCCGGTTCACGCGGCTCGCGCCCGCCTAACCGCGGACGCGGCGGAACGCGTTGAGCCCGTCGGTCAGCCCGGCCCGCACCAGGGTCGGGACCGCGCCGCGCCGGTCGACCGGTTTGCCCGTGGCGATCCGGTGCATCTGCCGGGTGTGCCACTGGATCTCCAGGAGGCTGTCGGCCAGCCGGATGCCGGTCTTCGGGCAGCGCCGCTCCGCGCGGGCGTCCTCGCCGGCGAGCAGCCGGGCCGGCAGGCCGGGGTCGACGATCAGCGGGCGGCCGAGCCCGATCACGTCCACCTCGCCCGAACGCACCGCTTCGGCCATCCCGTCCGGCGTCGCGAAGCCGCCGGTGACCATCAGCGCGACGTCGGACACCGCACGCGCTTTCGCCGCGTAGTCCAGGAAGTAGGCCTCACGAGCCTGGGTGCTCGCGCGGCCGGCGCCCATCATCGCCGCCTTCTCGTACGTGCCACCCGACACTTCCAGCAGGTCGACGCCCGCTTCGCCGAGTTCCCGCACGACCTCCAGGGACTCCTCCTCGGTGAAGCCGCCGCGCTGGAAGTCCGCGCTGTTGAGCTTGACCGACATCGGCACGTCGTCGCCGACCGCTTCGCGCACCCGCCGCACCACCTCGAGCAGGAACCGGCGGCGGCGGACGGCGTCGCCGCCCCAGGCATCGGTCCGCAGGTTCGTCAGCGGGGACAGGAACTGCGAGACCAGGTAGCCGTGGGCGCCGTGGATCTGCACGCCCGCGAAGCCCGCTTCGACGAACGTGCGCGCCGCGACGCCGAAGCGTTCGATGATCGCTTCGATCTCTTCGCCGGTCAGGGCGCGTGGGACGGCGAAGGCCGTACGGATGCCTCGATTGCCGAACGGCACTGGGGACGGCGCGACGGGCTGTCGCGACAGGTACCGCGGGCTCTGCCGTCCGGGGTGGTTCAGCTGCACCCACAGCCGCGTGCCGGTGCCCTCGACCGCGTCGGCCCACAGCCGGTAGCAGTCGGGATCCGGGGTCGCGGCCACGTTGCGCGGCTCGCCGAGCGCGGCCGGGTCGACCATGACGTTGCCGGTGATCAGCGCGCCCGCGCCGCCGCGGGCCCAGGCCCAGTACAGCTCCGCGAGCTCGCTCGTGGGCGCGTTGCGGCGATCGCCGAGTTGCTCGCTCAGCGCCGACTTGACCAGGCGGTTGGGCAGCACCGCGCCGCACCGCAGCTTCACCGGCTCCGCCAGGACGGTCATCGCGCCACCTCTCGAACTTACTCGCAGTAAGGTGACTCGACGGTAGCATACCGCCGGTATGTCATCTACCCGTCGAATGACCACTAGGGTCGGGCGCATGACGGCGATCGTGCAGAACTTGGTGACCTCCGGCGTCTTCCGGCTCGACGGGGGCAGCTGGGACGTCGACAACAACGTCTGGCTCGTGGGCGACGACGCGGAAGTGATCGTGATCGACGCGGCGCACGACGCGAAGGCGATCGAAAACGTCGTGGGCGAGCGGAAGCTGGCCGCGATCGTCTGCACCCACGCGCACAACGACCACGTCAACGCCGCCCCGGAGCTCGCCGCCGCGACCGGCGCGCCGATCCTGCTGCACCCGGACGACCGGGTCGTCTGGGACCTCACCCACCCGGACCGCGCCCCGGACGGCGAACTGGCCGACGGCCAGGTGCTCACCATCGCGGGCACCGAACTGCAGGTCATCCACACGCCGGGGCACGCGCCCGGCGCGGTCTGCCTGTACGCGGCGGAACTGGGCGTCCTGTTCACCGGCGACACCCTGTTCCACGGCGGCCCGGGCGCCACCGGACGGTCCTATTCGGACTACCCGACGATCGTGCGCTCCATCCGCGAGAAGCTCTTCACGCTCCCGGACGCGACGAAGGTCCACACCGGACACGGCGAAGGCACCACGATCGGCGCCGAGAAGGCGGCTTCGGACGGCTGGGACCAGCCCTAGGAAGGCGGCACTTTCACGTGAAAGTGCCCGCCTCAGGAAGTGTGCTTCCGGGCGACGAGGGCGAACTCCTCGATCGCCCGGTCGAAGGCGGCGCTGGCTTCCCGGACCGGCGTGGGCAGGAACCTCCGGTCGAACTTCTCGTCGTCGTCGAGCTCCCACCGGGTGCGGTGGAGTTCCATCTCCTTCCTGCGGAGCGTGTCCGCCTGCTCGACCAGCTCGTCCGGCCCGCTCATCACGAGCAGCCCGTAGAACGCGCGCATGTCGGTGCGAGCCGTGTAGTACGCGTCTTCGAACTCGATCTCACGCTGGGCATCGGTTTCCACCTCCTCTTTGTGCAGCTTCCGGCGGCGGTGGATCACGTTGATGTCGATGATGTGCTTGCGCGCCCGCGTTGCGGCCTCGATCATCCCGGCGCACCGGTCGGCCCGGTCCTGCCGCAGCTTCGCCCGCCGCGCCGCGTTGAGCTTCAGCGGCTCGACCAGCGCCCCCAGCGTCACGCCGACCAGCGAGGCGACCGCCGCGATGACCGCGGCACCGAGCGCCGTCAGCACGTCAGCCGCGGCACGCTCGGCGACACCCGGACTCGCCGCTTGGCTTCGTCCGCCAGCGTGCGCGCCCACTCCTGCAGCCCCGCGACGTCGATGCCGTGCGGCGGCTCGGCCCGGAACGGCTCGATGTTCGCCGCGCCGCGCTCCAGCAGCGACACCGCGCCGACGTTGTTGCCGCGCGCCGCGTGCGTGAGCCCGACCGCGAGCTGGGCCAACCCGCGCCACAGTTCGCGGTCCGGGCCGTCGGTGGTCTTCCAGGCGTCCTCGAACACCTCGTGCGCGTGGAACGGCTTGCCGTCGTCGAGCAGCTGCTGGGCCTCCGCAAGCGTTTGCGCCGGGCTGCGCTCGATGCCTTCGGGCTGCCGCTCGACGCCGTTCGCGCCGTACGGCAGCGGCCGGCCGAGGCCGTCGCGCGGCCGTGCGTTGCGTGCCCGTCCTTCGTTGTCCCGGTCGCGGCGGCTCATACCCTGAGATCCTGCCACGGGCCCGGCAGGTAGTCTGGTGACTCGTGCGTTTCCTCGACGGCCACCGGCCCGCCCACGACCTGACCTACGACGACGTGTTCCTGCTGCCGAACCGTTCGGACGTGGAGTCCCGCTTCGACGTCGACCTCGCCACCGCGGACGGCACCGGCGCCACCATCCCGATCGTGGTCGCCAACATGACCGCGGTCGCCGGCCGCCGGATGGCCGAGACCGTCGCCCGCCGCGGCGGCCTGGTCGTGCTGCCGCAGGACGTCGACAGCACCGCCGTCGCCGAGATCGTCGGCTGGGTGAAGAGCCGGCACACGGTGTGGGACACGCCGCTGGTGCTCACCCGCGGCGACGCGGTCGCCGACGCCCTCAACCTGGTCCACAAGCGCGCCCACGGCGCTGTCGTCGTCGTGGACGGCGAAGGCCGCCCGGTCGGCATCGTCGACGAAGCGGCCTGCGCGGGCGTCGACCGTTTCGCGCGGCTCGCCGACGTCGCCCAGCCGCCGACCGTCGCGGTTCCGCTCACCACGCCGCCGCGCGAGGTGTTCGAGCTGCTGAACAGCCACGGTGCCCACCTGGCGCTCGGCCTCGACGCCGAAGGCCGGCTCGCGGGCGTCCTCACCGCCGTCGGCGCCCTGCGCGCGGAGATCTACACCCCGGCCGTCGACGACGCGGGCAAGCTGCGCGTCGCCGCCGCGGTCGGCGTCAACGGCGACGTCGCGGCGAAGGCCGAAGCGGTCCTGCAGGCGGGCGTCGACGTGCTGGTCGTCGACACCGCGCACGGGCACCAGGAGAAGATGATCGCCGCGCTGAAGGCCGTCCGGTCGGTGTCGCCGCGGGTCCCGGTGGTCGCCGGGAACGTGGTCACCGCCGAGGGCACGCGCGACCTGATCCAGGCCGGCGCCGACGTCGTCAAGGTCGGCGTGGGGCCGGGCGCGATGTGCACCACCCGGATGATGACCGGCGTGGGCCGACCGCAGTTCTCCGCGGTCGCCGACTGCGCGGCCGCCGCGCGCGAGCTGGGCAAGCACGTCTGGGCCGACGGCGGGGTCCGCCACCCGCGGGACGTCGCGCTGGCGCTGGCCGCCGGCGCGTCCGCGGCGATGGTCGGCTCGTGGTTCGCCGGCACCTACGAATCCCCCGGTGACCTGCGGTTCGACGAGCAGGGCCGGCCCTACAAGGAGTCGTTCGGCATGGCGTCGAAGCGTGCGGTCGGCGCGCGGACCCGCACGGACAACTCGTTCGACCGCGCGCGCAAGGCGCTGTTCGAGGAGGGCATCTCGTCGTCGCGGATGTCGCTCGACCCGCAGCGCCCCGGCGTCGAGGACCTGCTGGACTCGATCGGCTCCGGCGTGCGCTCGTCCTGCACCTACGCGGGCGCGCGGACGCTCGAAGAGTTCCACGAGCGCGCGCTGCTGGGCGTCCAGTCGGCAGCCGGGTTCGCCGAGGGCCGCCCGCTTCCTGCGGGCTGGTAGGAGCTCAGCCCGCGCAGCACACGTGTTCGGACCACTCCGGAACGTGCCACCAGTGCTGTTTCTCCGCCGATCGGGCCGCGGGCGCCACCTCGGTGGCCGCCCGCGCCCTCGGCTGGTTCCGGTAGGGCGTCAGCAGCTCGCCGACCGTCCGCAGCACCCCGCCGACCATCACGCTGCGGACGTTCGCGGCCGCCTTGATGTCCTGCAACGGGTTGCCGCCGACCAGCGATAGATCGGCGTACGCACCACGCTTGAGCACCCCGATCCGGTCCTGGAGCCCCAGCCACCGCGCCGGGTTGCGGGTGGCGGTGGTGAGCGCCTCGTGCGGCGTGAACCCGAACGCGACCATGGCCCGCAGGTTCTGGTGGGTGGAGACGGCCACGTTGTCCAACGGGGAGTCCGTGCCGGTGACCACGAACCCGCCCGCCCGGTGGATCCGCAGCACCATGTCGACGTTCCCGGCGAGGACCTGGCGGAGGTAGGCGTTCTCCGGGTTGCCCGCGGTGTCGGCCGTGGTCTTGAGCTGCTGGTATTCCCACGGCGGGAACAGGACCTCGGTGCGCTCGTCGGTCACCAGCGTCTTGTCGTCCGCGTACAACGCCCGCGAGGTGAACAACGTCGGCGTGACCGACATCCCCGAGCGGGCGAACAGGGCGATCGCGTCCTGGTAGGACCGGCCGATCCGGCTGACGGTGTGCGAGTACCCGAGCCGGTTGGTGGCCCCGGTGTGCTCCATCGCGTCCATGCCGATGTTCGCCGCCGGGTACAGGTAGTGCGACGACAGCGGGATGCCCGCCCGGTGCGCGGCCCGGACCACGGCCTGCTGGGACGCCACGGGAAGCCGGACGTACGTCTTGATCATGTCGTACTCCAGCTCGACCGCGCGGGACAGCTCCAGGTTCAGCTGCCCGGGCGAAAGCGTCGGCCGCATGAAGTTGTAGTAGATCCGGGAGCCGTCGATGGCTTCCCCGGTGCCGAAGTACCGCGGCCCGACCCGGTTCCCGGATTCCAGGGCCTCGCGCGTCTCCAGCATCTGGTACACCGGGTCGCCGGGCGAGCGGGTCGTGGTGATGCCGTAGGACAGCCACAGCCTGCCCTGCCGGTCGCCCCACTGCCGGCCGCGCAGGTGCCAGTGGTTGTGGATGTCGACGAGCCCGGGCATGGCGGTCAGGTCGTGCGCGTCGACGGTGCCGGGTGCGTCGCGGTGCGGGCGGACGTCGGCGATCCGGCCGCCTTCGACGACGATGTCGACGTCCCGTTGCAGCGTCCGGGCGACGCCGTCCCACGCCGCGCCGACGTGGATGACGGTCCGCTGCGGCGGACGCGGCCGGGCCCACGTGAAGTCGAGCCGGATCGTGCGCGGCTCGCCACCGGCGATCTTCTGGGCCTTGAGCTGCCCCTTCGACAGGTACACGAGCGTGTCGTTCCCCTGCCACGCCAGGGAATCGGTGACGTCGTGGGTGACCTGCCGCGGCGCGCCGATCAGCCGCCCGGCGCCGTCGACCGGGGCGATCCAGGCCACGCTTTCGACCGTGAACGCGAGGTACCGGCCGTCGGGTGACCACAGTGGACCGTCGTCGCCGCGGGTGGCCAGCGAGCGGAACGGCATCGGCTCGGTGTAGCGGAGTTCGTGCGTCTTCAGGTCGACCGTGAGGATCTGGCTCGTGCCTTCGCGGTACCGCCGCGAGTACGGCTTCACCGCGGCCAGCGCGAGGACCGACCCGTCGGGCGACCAGCTGGGCCGGCCCGGCATGAACAGCGGCGGCGTCACCTGCTGGGTCGCGGCCGCGGCCACGTCGTAGACCCAGGTGGCGCCGTCCTGGTCGGCGTAGGCCACCCGGCCGCCGTCCGGCGACCAGCGCGGCGCGACCTGGGCGCCCGCCAGCTGGGTGAGGACGGTGTCCTGGCCGGTGCCGAGGTCGCGCAGCCACAGGTCGGCGGTGCCGAGCCGGTCGCTCGTGTAGAGCAGCTTCGTCCCGTCCGGGTGGAAGTCCGGGTCGGAGTTGAAGTAGCCGTCGCCGATCAGCCGCTGCGGCCTGCCTCCGCCCGCCGCGACGACGTAGATCGCGTTGAGGGCTCGGAACGCGATCCGCTTGCCGTCGGCGGACACCACCGGACCGGCGATGCCCCGGACGGGCTTCGGCGCGGCCGAGTCCAGGTCACGGACCCGCCTCCGGTAGTCGCGCGACGCCGTGGACACGGTCGCCTCGAACGGGATGTCCTTGACGGCGCCGGACTGCTCGCGCCGCCGGAGGTGCCCGTCGGCGGTGTAGAGCACGGCGGACCCGGACCAGTTCGCGGCGAAGCCGAAGACGTCCTCGCCCTGGGTCAGCTGCCGGTCGCCGAGCATCAGGTCCGCTTCGGCGCCCCGCAGCCGCAGGTAGCTGGGCTGCCCGCCGGGACCGAACGCGGGGCCGTAGAGCTTGTCGGTGCCGGTCGCGGTGACCAGGCGCGTGCGGGCGCCGGTGGCCGGGGTGACGACGTCGATGGCGGTGTCGTTCACGGTGAAGACGATCTTCGTGCCGTCGGCCGACCACCGCGGCGACGCCTCTTCGTCGGCGGTGGACACCACCGTGCCGATCGCTCCGGAAGCGACGTCCAGCAGGTGGATGCCGTAGCTGCCGTCCCGGTCGCTACTGAAGGCGATCTTGGTGCCGTCCGGCGAGAACACGGGCTCCCGGTGGTCGAACCGCCCGCTGGTGAGCCGGCGGGGCGGACCACCGGTGACATCGATGACGTAGAGGTGGAAGTTGCCGTCGCGGTACGACTGGAACGCGATCCGGCGGCCGTCCGGCGACCAGCTGGGGAGCGTGGCGTCCTGGAGGTCGTCGGTGAGCCGCCGGGCGCGGCCGCCGGTGGCGGGCAGCACCCAGATCCCGGTGACCAGGTCGACCGCGATCCATCGCCCGTCCGGGGACAGCGCGGCGGACATGTTCGTGCCCTCCCGCAGCACCACGCCGTCTCGCCCGGCATCCGGTTCGGCCTCGGCGACCGCCGTCCCGGCCACGGTCAACGCGGCAGCGGCTGCACCACTTCGGACGAGAAGCTCACGACGGGAAAGATGTTCCGGCCCCATCCGGCCCACTATGCCCAGCCCCGGATCGACCGTCCATCGGCTGAGCGGGTTTTTCACCGGATGTCCGGCAACGGCGGAAAGGGTTTGCCGGGGGCGGCGCGAACGCCGCCCCCGGGGCCCGTCAGCCGTGGTCCTCCAGCATCTCGGTGACCAGGGCGGCGATCGGCGACCGCTCCGAGCGCGTCAGCGTGACGTGCGCGAACAGCGGGTGGCCCTTCAGCTTCTCGATCACCGCCGAGACGCCGTCGTGCCGTCCGACGCGCAGGTTGTCACGCTGGGCGACGTCGTGCGTGAGCACCACCCGCGACGCCGTGCCGAGCCGCGAGAGCACCGTGAGCAGGACGTTGCGCTCCAGCGACTGCGCCTCGTCGACGATCACGAACGTGTCGTGCAGCGACCGGCCGCGGATGTGCGTCAGCGGGAGCACCTCGAGCATGCCGCGGTCGAAGACCTCGTCGAGGACGTCCTGGCTGACCAGCGCGCCGAGGGTGTCGAACACCGCCTGCGCCCACGGCTGCATCTTCTCGCTCTCGGACCCGGGCAGGTAGCCGAGGTCCTGGCCGCCGACCGCGTAGACCGGCCGGAACACCACGACCTTGCGGTGCTGGCGGCGTTCCATCACCGCCTCGAGGCCGGCGCAGAGGGCGAGCGCCGACTTGCCGGTGCCGGCCCGGCCGCCCAGCGACACGATCCCGACGTCGGAGTCGAGCAGCAGGTCGAGCGCGACGCGCTGCTCGGCGCTGCGGCCGTGCAGGCCGAACGCCTCGCGGTCGCCCCGGACCAGCCGGATGCGCTTGTCCGCCGTGATCCGCCCGAGCGCGCTGGAGCTGCCCGCGAGCAGCCGCAGCCCGGTGTGGCAGGGCAGCTCGGCGAGCTCGTCCATGCCGTATTCGACCGGGTCGACGGTGCTGCCGCCGAACAGCGTGTCGAGCACGTCCTGCTCGACGTCCACGTCCGCCATGCCGGTCCAGCCGGACGGCGTCACTTCCTGCGCGCGGTACTCGTCCGCCTCGAGACCGACGGCCCCGGCCTTGACCCGCAGCGGGATGTCCTTCGTCACCAGCGTGACCTGCGCGTACTCGGCTGCCAGGTTGAGGGCGCAGGCGAGGATGCGGTGGTCGTTGGAGTCGGTCCGGAACCCGGACGGGAGCACCGACGGGTCCGAGTGGTTCAGCTCCACCTGCAGCGTGCCGCCGTGGTCCCCGATGGGGAGCGGCGCGTCGAGCCTGCCGTACTGCCGGCGCAGGTCGTCGAGCATGCGCAGGGATTCCCGGGCGAACCAGCCGAGCTCCGGGTGGTGGCGCTTCGCCTCCAGTTCACTGATGACGACCAGCGGAAGCACGACGGCATGCTCGGCGAAGCGGGTGACCGCCCACGGGTCCGAAAGGAGGACCGACGTGTCGAGCACGTACATGTGCTGCTGGGATACGGGCGCTTTCTCCGGGCCGGGAACGGCACCGGTCGAAGAGTGGCCAGAGGCCTTACGGGGCAAACGCTGCGCAGTCACGACGGCATCTCCCTCGAGGGCGTGTGCACCTCACGCCCGCACTCGCTGGGCCGGGCACCTCCCTGGCTGGACCACTCCTCCTGACCGGTTGGTCAGGTGGCGCGGCCACGAGGGCCGGGTGCCGGCCCCCTCGAGCGTCTCGTGGGCGGCTGAGCCGCCCCCTCGATCACCGCCACGACCAGGGCCTCCCGCGAGGACCCGCACGGAACGCGTGCCCTCACCTCGGAAGGTACCCACGAATCCGGCGTCGCGCAGGGAGCCAACACGGTGATTCGCCAGATCGTCACCTCACCGTCGGTCGTCCGAAATCAACCCTGAGTGCGCGTGAGGGCTCTTGACCTGCGGCGTTCCGGTGCTTCAGGAGCCGAACCGGCGGTGCCGCCAGGCGTAGTCGCGGATGGCACGGAGGAAGTCGACCCGGCGGAAGGCGGGCCAGTACGCCTCGGTGAACCAGAACTCCGAGTGCGCGGACTGCCACAGCAGGAAGCCGGAAAGCCGTTGCTCGCCCGAGGTGCGGATGATGAGGTCCGGGTCCGGCTGGCCCGAGGTGTAGAGGTGCTCGGAGATGTGGTCGACGTCGAGGATCTTCGCCAGCTCGTGAATGGACGTTCCCTCGTCGGCGTGCTGGAGCAGCAGCTTGCGCACGGCGTCGGCGATTTCCTGCCGCCCGCCGTAGCCGACCGCGATGTTGACCTCCATCCCGCTCCGCCCCTCGGTCCGGGCGGCGGCCTCGCTGAGCCGCTTCGCGACATCGGCGGGGAGCAGGTCGAGCGCACCGACGATCCGCAGCCGCCACGGCGTCCCGGGCCCGGCGAGCTCGTCGGTGACGTCGGTGATGATCTTCAGCAGCGGGGTGAGCTCGTCCGGGTCGCGGTTGAGGTTGTCGGTGGAGAGCAGCCACATGGTGACGACCTCGACGTCGGCCTCCTGGCACCAGCTGAGGAAGTCCGCGATCTTCTTGGCCCCGGCGCGGTGCCCGTCCGAAACGTCCGTGAAGCCCGCTTCACGGGCCCACCGGCGGTTGCCGTCGAGCATGATGGCGATGTGCCGGGGATGCCGCCCGGCGGCCTGCTGGATGAGGCGCCTGCCGTAGGCGCTGTACACGACGTCGGACAAGAAGGAGCGAACACTCACGTCGAGTCAGCGTACGCACCCGGTGTGAGGCGTGTGACTTGAGCACTGCTGGAGAACCTACGCTGCCGTAACCTGGAGGAGTGAGCCTGACGACGGAACCACCCGAGCCCGTAGTGGGCCTCCGCCCCCGGCTGCGCGGGCACATCCACTTCTGGACGTTCTTCGGCGCCCTGGCGGCGGCAGCCACCCTGATCAGCCTGGCGGCGTCCACTGTGTCCCCGGTCGCGGCCTTGGCGACGTCGGTGTACGGGTTGACGGTGCTCGGCTTGTTCGGCGTGAGCGCGCTGTACCACCGCAAGTTTTGGAGCCCGCGCGCGTACAAGTGGATGAAGCGCGCGGACCACTCGATGATCTTCTTGTTCATCGCCGGGACTTATACGCCGTTCACGCTGCTGGCGATGTCGAAGCCGACCGGCTACGTGATCCTGTCGATCGTGTGGGGCGGGGCGATCGCGGGCGTGGCGTTGAAGATGTTGTGGCCGCACGCTCCTCGGTGGCTCGGGGTGCCGATCTACATCGCTCTCGGGTGGGTTGCGGTTTTCGTCTTCCCGGAGCTCGCTTCGCATGCCGGGATCGGTGCGCTCGTGCTGCTGTGCGTGGGCGGGTTGTTCTACACGCTGGGTGCGGTGTTCTATGCCGTGAAGTGGCCCAATCACTGGCCTGAGACCTTTGGGTACCACGAGTTCTTCCACGCTTGCACGGTGCTGGCTGCCGTTTCGCATTACATCGCGATCTGGCTGGCGATGTACGCCTAGGTTGTATTGCTGCATCCCGAAGCCCTGATTGTGACTACGGCCGGTGGTACCGCGTCAAGACGGGAAAGCGTGTCTTGACCCGGCACCACCGGCCGCGTTCTTGGCTTCGTATCGGGATGCAGGGTGGGGTGTGGCTTCAGCCCTCGTCAGCCCTGGTCGTACCGCTTCTTCGCCTTCGTTGACACGTGCCAGCAACCGACCGCGAAGGCCGTTACGAACAGCAGCTCATAGAGCACCAGCCAGCCGACCGCGCCGTCCGTGGTGCGGCGCCATGCGAAGTACGCCGCTATTGCCGCCAGTGTTGCCGTTGCCGTCGTGATCAATACCCGGTGGCGACCTGACCAGCGGTCGAACTTGATGTTTCGCCGTCTCGCCGCCTCCGACGGGAATGCGTCGGGGTGCTGGTCTTCGGCGAGTTCGTCGAGTTTCGCCCTGCGGCTGAACATGCGAACCACCCCCGAGTCGTCCGATCCACCTGGGGGTTCCCCTTGCCGCGATGCCGAAACACGAAAAGCGCGGCCACTCGTGCGAGTGGCCGCGCTTCGTCGAACGATGAGCCGTGGTTGGTTGATGCACACTCAATCAACCGGCCGCGGACTCGTCTTTCCTTGTCAGCCCGCGGAGTTGCCGTTGCAGGCGACGTACGACGGGTTGTGGTCGACCGTCAGCAGCTCGAGCGGGCCGTTCCACTGCCAGGGCAGCAGGCACGCGTTGTTGAGGATGCTGATGCCACCGTGACCGCCACCGGTGGAGTTGTTGTTGCACGCCGCGTACGACGGGGCGTGGCCCGCGTGCAGCGCCTCGATGGGACCGTTCCACTGCCACGGAGCCGCGCACAGGTTGTCGCCGATGCTGATGCCGCCGCCGCCCGGGTGGTGACCCTCACCGGCGGAAGCCGGCGCGGCAACAGCGAGCATGGCGCCACCGATGACTGCGGCTGCGAAGAGCGTCTTTTTCATCATGATAAAATCATCGGGTATTCCGCCGCGGTCCTTTATCGACATCACCCGATGGTTTGGACAACATCACCCGTCCCGGCACTCGAACAACTTACGCCGGGCGGCGTCGGCGAATCTGTGCCACGGTCAGGGGTTCCACCCCCGTGAGGTCGTCACCATCGAAGCTGGTTCCACGCCTCACGGCAGGTGAAGTGCCCTCTTGGGACAGTCTCAGCCGAACATGCCCGGCTGGTACTCCCCCGCCGGGTTGCGGGCGATGACGTTCAGGCGGTTCCACGCGTTGATCGTCGCCACCAGCGCCATCAGCGCGCCGATCTGCTCGTCGTCGAAGTGCTTGCGCACCGCGGCCCACGTCTCGTCGCTGACGCCGGTGTGCGTGTCCGCCAGGCGGGTGCCCTCCTCCGTCAGCGCCAGTGCCGCGCGCTCCGCCTCGGTGAACACCACCGCTTCGCGCCACGCCGCCACCATCGCCAGGCGGACCGCCGTCTCGCCGGCCGCCGCCGCGTCCTTCGTGTGCATGTCGAGGCACATCCCGCAGCCGTTGATCTGGCTCGCGCGGATCTTCACCAGTTCCTGCGTCGCCTTCGGGAGCGACGATTCCTCGACCGGGCGGGACGCCGCGATCAGGCGCTTGACGAACTTGGCGGTGATCTCGTTCTCGAACATGTTGATCCGAGCTTCCATGGTCGTTCCCCTTCCATCGTCTGCTTCACCCCCTTGACGACCCGGGCGACGACGTTGTGACAACGGCGGGAGTGACGCCGGTCACGCCGAATTCAGGTCCACACCTTCGCGGCCACGCCGCGGCGGCCGGTCACTCCGGCGGCACCGCGCCCGACCTGCGGATGTCGCCCTTCCTGGCCCGCGGGAGCCGCTTCAAACGATCACGTTCAGGGGTCACCCACGGGAACACCACGACGGTTGCCGCGCTCCCCGGCGCGGCCGACGGTGGGTTTCACCAAGACATCCCACGCGCCGAAGGAGCACGACCGCGATGGCCGAGACCATGCAGCCCGAAGAACTCATCGACAGCGCCGTCGTCGACCCGGACGGCAACAAGCTCGGGAAGGTCGGCAACGTCTACCTCGCCGACGCGACGCACCAGCCCGAGTGGATCACCGTCAAGACCGGCCTGTTCGGCACCAAGGAAAGCTTCGTGCCGCTCTCCGGGGCACACACCGACCGGGACGGCGTCCACGTCCAGGTCGACAAGGACAGCGTGTCCGACGCGCCCCGCATCGACGCCGACGGACACCTTTCGCCCGAGGAGAGCACGCAGCTCTACCAGCACTACGGCCTGCCGGTGCCGCGCACGTCGCCGGACGGGCGGACGGGCCGCGGCAAGGCGGCCATGGGCGGCAAGCGCGACGACCGGGCCATGACGCGCTCCGAGGAACGGCTGAACGTCGGCACCGAGCAGGTCGAGACCGGGCACGTGCGGCTGCGCAAGTACGTCGTCACCGAAGAGCAGCAGGTCACGGTGCCGGTGCGGCACGAAGAGGTGCGCGTCGAACGCGAGCCGATCACCCGCGGCGACGGCACGGCGGAGATCGCCGAGGCGGAGCAGGACGTCGTCCTGCACGCCGAGAAACCGGTGGTCCGCAAGGAAACCGTGCCGGTCGAGCGGGCGCGCCTGCGGACCGAGACGGTCACCGACGAGCAGACCGTGTCCGGCAAGGTCCGCAAGGAGCAGTTCGAGGTCACCGACGACGACCGCAAGCACCGGCGGTCCTGAGGCTCCCGGGCGGGTGGCCGGTCCCCGATACCGGCCACCCGTCCGGGCACCACCACGTCAGGACGTCAGCATCGGCGCCGCGAGGAACTGCTCCGGGATCGCGAACGCGTCCACCAGCGTGCGCGCGTGCGGGCGCAGCTCCGAGCACAGCCGGTTGACCGCCGACGTGACGGCCTTCCCGCGCGACGCCGTCAGGCGGCCGTGGCCCAGGAACCACGCCAGGTCCTCTTCGATCGCCGACAACGCGTACAGGTCGCAGACGCGCTCCAGCAGCGACCGGGCGTCCGGGTCGTCGCAGCGCTCGATGGCCGCCGCGAACGCCTCCAGGACCAGGCGCTCGACGTGGACGCGGCCCGCCCGCAGCACGTGGTCCTGCGCCGAATTGAACACGCCGAACGGGTCGGATGCCGCTTTGCGGAGGCGCTTCGCCACTCCTTCGACGACGTGCTCTTCGCGGTCCTCGAACAGTCGCAGCTGCCACTCGCGGCGGAAGAACACGTCCGAGTCGGACCCTTCGGTGAGCGACTCGAGCGCCTTGCGCACCGAGGTCCGCTCCAGGATCGCGCTGACCACCTGGTCGGTGACGAACCGGGCCGTCGCCAGCGGCGACAGGTCCTCGAAATCCTGCTTGTAGCTGGTCAGCAGGCCCTTCGCGACCAGCTGCAGCAGCACCGTGTTGTCGCCTTCGAACGTCGTGAAGACGTCGGTGTCGGCCTTCAGGCCCGGCAGGATGTTCTCCGCCAGGTAGCCCGCGCCGCCGCAGGCCTCGCGCGCGGCCTGGATCGTCGCCGTCGCGTGCCACGTGTTGAGGGCCTTCAGTCCGGCGGCGCGCGACTCCAGCTCCCGCTGCTCCTCCTCCGGCGCCGACGCGTCGATGTCGTGCAGCTTCGAGACCAGCTCTTCCTGTGCGAAGTGTAGCGCGTACGTCTTCGCCAGCGCCGGCAGCAGTTTCCGCTGGTGCCCGAGGTAGTCGAGGATGACGACCTCGTCGCCGTCCGGCTTCCGGAACTGGTGCCGGTGCTCGCCGTAGCGGATGGCCAGGGCCAGCGCGCGCTTGGTCGCGCTCCCCGCGCTGCCGCCGACGCTGACCCGGCCGCGGATCAGCGTGCCCAGCATCGTGAAGAACCGGCGGCTGTCGCTCTCGATCGGGCTCGAGTACGTCCCGTCCTCGGCGACGTCACCGAAGCGGTTCAGCAGGGCTTCGCGCGGCACCCGGACGCTGTCGAACGCCAGCCGTCCGTTGTCGACACCGTTGAGCCCGGCCTTCGGTCCGCAGTCCTCGATGGACACGCCCGGCATCGGCGCGCCGTCTTCGTCGCGGATCGGGACGAGGAACGCGTGCACGCCCCGGGATTCGCCGCCGGTCACCAGCTGCGCGAAGACCACCGCCAGCCGGCCGTCGCGGGCCGCGTTGCCGATGTATTCCTTGCGCGCCATGGCATCCGGCGTGTCGATCACGAACCCGCCGTCCACGAAGGTCGCCGTGGTGCGCAGGTGCTGGACGTCGGAACCGTGGCCGTGCTCGGTCATCGCGAAGCAGCCCAGGACGTCGAGGTCCATGATCGCGCGCAGGTACCGCTCGTGGTGGCGCTCGGTGCCGAGCAGCTGGACGGCACCACCGAACAGGCCCCACTGGACGCCGGCCTTCACCATCAGCGACAGGTCGCCGTAGCCGAGCAGCTCGAACGACGTCACCGAGCCGCCGACGTCGCCACCGCCGCCGTACGCCGGGTCGAAGCCCAGGCCGGGCCGGTCGGTCGCGGCGAGCGCGCGCAGCTGGTCGAGCACCTGGGCGCGGTGCGCCTCGATGCCGAGGTCCACCGGGTCCCGGAATTCGGCGCCGGCCATCTGCGCCCGCACCCCGCGGCGCAGCTCGGCCCAGCGACCGTCGAGGACGGCGGTCAGTGCGTCCGGATCCACCTTCGAGGGCACTTCGGGGACGTCCACGGCTACCTCCGGAAAGGACGAACGGCAGGCTTCCTACTCGTTGGTAGTAAGCCTGCCGCAGCGCCGCCGATCCCGCAGGTTCAGATCGGCTTGCCGTTCACCGTCACGTTCGTGAAGTGGGCGTTGTCCACGTATTTCAGCGTGTTCGACGGATCGGCCACGCCCTTAAACGTGGAGTTCGCCACGGCGAACCCGTGCACGTGGGCGTTCGAAAGCCCGCTGACGTCGAACGTCTTGCCCGCGATCTTCGTGCTCGAACAGTTGCTGATCGTGAACGGCCCGAACGACGGGACGTAGCTGCCGGTCTGGCTGTTGTACGTGGACGTCACGAACACGAAGTTCCGCGCGAAGGTGCCGGAAACACTGTCGAGGTTGATGTTTTCCGAGAATCCGCCACGCAGCGTGTTGGACTTCACGTACAGCGCGAACTTCGTGTCACCCTTCACGGTGAGCTGGTAGGCGTAGACGTTGCGGATCCCGCCGGTCTGCTCGCTGCCGCAGGTGATCGCGCCCCAGTTGCCGTTCATCACGCAGTTCACCACGACGAGGTTCTGGCACGGGACGTTCACCCGGCGCCCGTCGGCGTCACGGCCGGCCTTGATGGCGATGTTGTCGTCGTGCGCGCCGAGCGTGCAGTTCGCGATGACGACGTGGTCGCACGACTCCGGGTCGCAGCCGTCGGTGTTGCTGTGCGCGGTGCTGGGGTCGGTGCTGACGCCGTCGACCGTGACGTTGCGGCACAGCGTCGGGTGCAACTGCCAGAACATGGAGTTCTTCAGGGTGATGCCCTGGATCAGCACGTTCTCGCAGGCGTACGGCTCGACGAACGCCGAGCGCATGGTGTGGCCCGAGCCCGGCACCACCCGCTTCTCCGGCGCGATTCCCTTGGCCACCAGCGATTCCAGGTACGCGCGGTCGCTGCCCTTGTTCCACGACGACGTCGCCGCGGCGTCGAGCGTGCCGCTGCCGGTGAGGCCGATGTTCTTCTGCCCGTAGGCGTAAACCATCGGCGAACGGTTGACGCACTCGATGCCTTCGTAGCGCGTCAGGACGTTCGGGTACTTCGCGGCGTCGCCGCCGAACTTCAGGACCGCGCCCTTTTCCAGGTGCAGGTCGACGTTGCTCTTGAGGTGGACGGCACCCGTGAGGAAACTGCCACCGCCGGGCACGATCACGTGGCCGCCGCCGGCCGCGGCGCAAGCGTCGATCGCCTTCGCGATGGCCGCGGTGTTGTCGGTTTTGCCGTCGTTCTTCGCGCCGTAACCGGTGATCGGGAAACTGCGGTCCGGGAACACGGGAACCGTCGTGTTCGCGACGATGTCGTTCGCCGCCGGCCACGGCAGCGCCGGTACGTCGACGCGGGGCGCGGCCGAGGCGACGGCCGGGAGCAGCGGCACCGCCGCCACCGCGAGCCCGCCCTTGATCAGCTGCCGCCGGGTGAACCTGCCGTCCATGGACACTTCCTTTTCGGGAAAGACCTGGTGCGACGGCGGAACCGCGGCACGGACCGCGGGCACGACGAACTCTAGGCGGGAAAGGGGGTTCAGGTCCAGGCCCGCGAAGCGGGCGGCAACCCGCACACGCTGGTCGCGGACCGGGGTGCCGGAGCCCGCGTTGATCACGGACCAGACCGGGCCGCGGGGTGCCACCGAGGGGGCGGCACCCCGCGGCTCCGGCCGGGCCCGGCTCTCGCTCGAGGCAGGGTGCCGGGTACGCGCTGATCGCGCACTAGGCCGGCCGGGCCGCGGGGTGCCACCGAGGGGGGCGGCACCCCGCGGCTCCGGCCGGGCCCGGCTCTCGCTCGAGGCGGGGTGCCGGAGTCCGCAGCCCGTGGGAGTGCTCAGCCCAGGTCCGGGCCCTTCGCGCGCAGGTCGTCGACCTTGGTCATCGCCTCGCGCAGCTCGCCCAGCCAGCTGTCCGCGTGCTGGCCGACCAAGCGCACCGCCCAGGCCAGCGCGTCCGAGCGCGACCGGGCCACTCCGGCGTCGACCAGGGTGTCCAGGACCAGCCGTTCCGGCTGGCGCAGGCGCGTCATCACCGGGGCCGAATGCGTCGTGAACAGCGCCGTCGTGCCGCCCAGCCGTGCGCCCCACGCCACCTTGCGCTGGTAGCGGTGCTCCGCCTGGCGGGCGATCTCGATGCGCTCGTCGCGCGTCTCCTCGCGGTACCGGCTGATCCGGCCCTCCTCGGCCGCCGCGCGGGCCGCGTCGTCCGGGTACTCCTCCGTCAGCGCCGGGAGCTCGCCGACCACGATGATCTCTTCGCGGTCGACCGTGACCTCCGGTGCGCCCGTAAACCAGCCGTCGGGCAGGCGGCCGCCGAACCACGCCGCCGCGTCGTCCGCCGGCGGGACCTCCGCCTGCTGCCAGCCTCGGCTTCCGCGCCATCCGCGTCCCATGTCGCACCTCCGGATTACATGATTACATCGCTACCGAAGTTACGCCGAAATCCAGGACACAGACACTGCGTTCACCCAGGGCGATCAGAGCTGGGCGGTCAGCTCCTCCGCGGAGGTGACCGGGCGGTCGCAGACGTACCCCCGGCAGACGTACGCCGCCGGGGCGCCGGCCACCAGCGGGCGGTCGGCCAGCAGCGGCACGCCCGGCGCGTCCGGCTCGCCCGCCAGCACGATGCCGCCGCCGTGCACCCCCCGGGCCGCGGCCAGCCGCAACCCGGCGTCCAATCCCACCACCGCGACCTGCACCGGGCCGGCCTGCAGCGCCTCGGCCACCGACAGCCAGTGGCCGGCGAACCGCGGCACCCGCCCGGCCAGCACCCCGGCCCGGCGCAGCGCCTGCTCGGCCGCCTCCCGGTACCGGCCCGAGTCGGCGTGCCCGGCGAGCGCGGACGCCGTCAGCAGCGCCCCGGCCAGCGCGGACGCCCCCGACGGGCTCGCGTTGTCGCCCGGGTCGGCCGGGCGCTGGACCAGCGTCTCGGCGTCGTCGGCCGTGTCGAAGTACGCGCCGGGCACGTCCGGGGACGCGAAGTGCGCCAGTGCCAGGTCGAGCAACCCGGTCGCTTCGGTGAGCCACTTCGCCTCGCCGGTCGCCTGGTGCAGCGCCAGGAAACCGTCCGCGACGCAGGCGTAGTCCTCCAGCACCCCGGCGGATTCGCCGACGACGCCGTCGCGCGAGCTGCGCCGCAGCCGTCCGTCGACGACGTGCACCCGCAGCAGCAACTCCGCCGCGGCCGTGGCCCATTCGATCCACTGTGGACGATCCAGGGCGACCCCCGCCTCGGCCAGCGCCGTGATCGCCAGGCCGTTCCAGGACGCGATCACCTTGTCGTCCCGGCCCGGCTGCGGCCGCTTGGCCCGCACCTCCAGCAGCTTGCCGCGCAGCGCCTCCGGCAGGTCGCCGAACAGGCGCAACGTCGAGGCGCCCTCCTCGAACGTGCCCTCCTCGGTGACGCCGAACAGCTCGGCGGCGGAGTCGTCGCCGACCACCTCGCGAAGCTGCGCAGGAGTCCAGACGTACGTCAGTCCTTCGACGCCCTCGGTGTCCGCGTCCAGCGAAGACGCGAAGCCACCTTCGGGCGTCCGCAAGCTCTCGAAGAGGAACTCCGCCGTTCCGGTGGTGACCCGCAGCGCCGTCGCCGAGCCGGTGCGCCGCCAGAGGTGCGCGTAAAACCGCAGGAGCAACGCGTTGTCGTACAACATCTTCTCGAAGTGCGGCACGATCCACTCGGCGTCGACGGAATAGCGCGCGAAGCCGCCGGCCAGCTGGTCGTACAGGCCGCCGCGAGCCATCGCCTCGGCCGTGGTGTCCACAAGAGACAGTGCCACCGCGGAGCCCGTGCGCTCGTGGTGGCGCAGCAGGAACTCCAGGACCATCGACGGCGGGAACTTCGGCGCGCGGCCGAACCCGCCGTTGACGCTGTCCGCCTCCTGCTGCAGCTTGCCGACCGCGCCGGCGAGCACCGCTTCGTCCACAACGGACTCCTTGAGCGGCCCGGTCTGCTCGGCGAGGTGGGCGACGATCTGCTTGGCGCCGTCGAGGAGCTCGTCCGGTCGTTCCCGCCACGCCTCGGTGACGGCGGCCAGCAACTGCCGGAACGACGGCATCCCCGGCCGCGGCGACGGCGGGTAGTAGGTGCCGCAGTGGAACGGCTCGCCGTCCGGGGTGAGGAAGCAGGTCATCGGCCAGCCGCCCTGGCCGGTCATCGCCTGGGTGGCGGCCATGTACACCGCGTCGATGTCGGGCCGCTCCTCGCGGTCGACCTTGATGTTGACGAAGTCGGCGTTCATCAGGGCCGCGGTCCCGGCGTCCTCGAACGACTCGTGCGCCATGACGTGGCACCAGTGGCAGGCGGCGTACCCGACCGAAAGCAGGATGGGCACGTTCCGCCGCTTCGCCTCGGCGAGCGCGTCGGGGCCCCACGGCCACCAGTCGACCGGGTTGTCCGCGTGCTGGAGCAGGTACGGGCTGGTCGCGTGCGCGAGGCGGTTCATGTGTCCAGGGTGGCACCGGGGAAAACCGGGCGCGCGGTCACCGGCTCCTCGGCCACACTGTGCCGGTGCTGCTGACCATCACCACGACCCGGAACCCGGCCACCGACCTGGGCTTTCTCCTGCACAAGCACCCGGAGAAGGCGCAGTCGGTCGCGCTGTCCGCCGGTACCGCGCACGTCTTCTACCCGGAGGCGGCGCCGGACCGCTGCACCGCCGCGTTGTTCGTCGAGATCGACCCCGTCGGGCTCGTCCGCGGCGGCGGGACGACGCTGACCCAGTACGTCAACGACCGGCCGTACGCCGGGGGCTCGTACCTCGCGGTCGCGCTGCGGGCCGCCTTCACGACGGCGCTGGCGGGCCGGTGCGCGGCGCGTCCGGAACTCGTCGACGAGGCCTTCGACCTGGAGGTCCACCTGCCGTCGCTGTCCGCCCGGGGTGGCCCGGAGGTCGTGCACAAGCTGTTCGAGCCGCTCGGCTGGCGCGTTTCGGCGACGCCGATCCCGCTCGACGCGCAGTTCCCGCAGTGGGGCGACAGCCGCTATGTCGACTTGCGGCTCACCGGCACCCAGCGCGTCG
>NZ_MUMI01000127.1 GCF_002155975.1 Amycolatopsis kentuckyensis | reverse complement strand
CGCGGGCTGGCGGACGGCGTGCAGGTGCCCGTCGGCGAGCCGCAGCACCTGGCCGGTGACGCCGGCCGAGAGGTCGCTGAGCAGGTAGGTCACCAGTGGTGCCACCCGTTCGGGCGGTGGTGCGGCCGGGTTCCCGTTCGGGTCGGCGGCCATCAGCCGCGTCCAGGCGATCGGGCTGACGGCGTTGACGCGCACGCCGTGCTCCGCCAGGTCCCCGGCCCACGAGTAGGTCATCGACGCGACCGCGCCCTTCGACGCCGAGTAGGCGGCGGCGCGGCGCTGGCCGATCATGGACCCCGACGTCACGTTGACGATGACGCCGCGCCCCTGGGCGCACATGACCTTCGCGGCCGCGGTGCCACAGTGGAACGGGCCGAGCACGTTGGTCTCGACCAGCGCGCGGGCCCGCTCGGCGTCGTCGTCCTCCCACGGCGGCGCGTGGTAGCTGACGGCGGCGTTGTTGACGAGCCCGTCCAGCGCCCCGAACTCCGTGCAGCACAGGCTGATCAGCGACCGGGCGTAGGCCGGGTCGGCCACCGAGCCGACGCTCGCCACGGCCGTGCCGCCGTCGGCCACTATCGCGGCCACCGTCTCGCAGGCCGGTTCCGCGTCGACGTCGTTGACGACGACCGCGGCGCCGTTCCCGGCCGAGTGCCGGGCGAACGCCCGCCCCAGCCCGCGTCCGGCACCGGTGATCACCACGGCCCGCCCGTCCAGGAAGCCCATGGCTTCCAGTGTGACCCGGGACCGGCTCAGCTGCGCGTCAAGGACACCAGAAACGGGCGGAACCCGTGCGCCCGGTAGAAATCGAGTGCACTGGCGTTCTGCGCGTACGCCTGCACAGTCATTTCGTTCGCGCCGCGTTCACGGGCCCAGGCCAGAAAGCGGTCCACGAGCGCGCTGCCCACACCCTCGCGACGGCGGTCCGGGGCGACGCGCATGCTCTCGAGCACGGCCGTCACGGCGCCCGGCCGCAGCGGGTCCGGCCGGCGCAACCGCCCGACGAGGTGCCCGGCGCCCGCACCGGCCAGCAGGCACAGGCACTCCGGATCCTGGACGAGACCCGCGTAGTAGGCCTCGCCTTCGCGGGCGGGCCAGCCCGTGTCCATGAACGGATCGTGGTGCCCACCGTCCTCGGCGAACAAGGCCGCGGCCGACGCGACGAGCTCGGGAACGTCCTCGGGACGGCACTCGGAAACAGTCATCCCAACGACGGTAACGGCGTCTTTTTTCGTTGTAAATCACGAGCTTCAGCGCGCCAGGTGCGCCAGGCTCTCCAACGCCAGCTGTTCCAGGTGCCCGGCGGCCGCGGTGCTTCCGCCCGCCGCGTGGAACGAGGCCGCCACCGTCTCGGCCGCGCGGCGGTACGACGGTTCGGTCAGGACTTCCTCGACCGCCGCCGCGATGCGAGGGGCGTCCGCCCGGCCGAACCGCAGCCGGACACCCGCGCCCGCCTCGACCACCTGGGCCGCCACGATCGGCTGGTCGTCGCGGATCGGGGCCACCACCAGCGGCAGGCCGTGCCACAGCGTTTCGCAGACCGTGTTGTGGCCCGCGTGGCACAGCACCGCGTCGACCCGCGGCAGCAGCGCCAGCTGCGGGACAGCCGGCCGGACCAGGACGTTCGGCGGGACGTCGCCGAGCACGCCGCCCGGGTCGGCGATCACCGCGCGCACGCTCGTCCCGGCGAACGCCGCCGCCGTCGCGGCCAGGAACCCGGCGCCCGCGGACGTGTTCGCGGTGCCGAGGGAGACCAGCACGGTCGGCCGCAGCGGGTCGAGCCACTCCCACGGGAAGTCCGTTGTGGACGGCCGCGCGCCGAGAGCCGGCCCGACGAGCCGGACCGACGGTGGCAGGGCGGCCGCGCCGAGCAGTTCGCGGGTGGTGAAGGCGAGGACGCCGTGGGGTGAGAACCGCGGGTCCGCCGTGCCCCGCCCGCCGGCGATCCGCTCGCGCAGGCCGTCGAGCAGCGTGCCGACCCACGCCCCGACCTTCGGCATCCCGGCCAGGGGGTCGACGAGCTCGGCCGACGTGGTCGCCGAGGTGACCCACGGCAGGCCGGCGGCTTCGGCGAGCAGCCCGCCGGCCAGTGCCTGCTGGTCGGCGACCACGACGTGCGGCTCGAAGGCCTCGAGCGCCGCGGCCACGCCGGGGGCCATCGCGTCGGCCAGCGGAACGAGGAAGTCCTGCCAGAGGAAGCGCAGCGCGGCCGGGCCTTTCAGCTCGGCCGGGCGCACGGCCAGGTCCGGTACGGCGCAGGAGAACACGAGCGCCTCCGGGCCGGCCAGCTGCCACAGCAGTTCGCCGTGGCCGGCCCAGGCGACCTCGTGGCCGCGCGCGGTGAGCTCGGCCGCCACGCCGACGGCCGGGTTGACGTGCCCGACCAGGGGCGGGACGACGAAGAGGAACCGGGCCACTACCGCACCCGCGTCCGCGTCCGCGCGGTGTCGCGGACCCAGTCCGAGATCAGCTCGATGACCTCCGCGGTCCGCTCGACGAGCACCGAATGTCCCTGGTCGGGCAGCACGACACAGCGGCAGCCGTCCAGGTGCGCCTCGAAGTGCGGCACCTGCTCCGAGAGCCCCGAGTCGCCGCCGAAGATGGCGAACACCGGGCAGCGCACCGCCGACAGGTCCGCCGCGATCGTCGCGCTGCGCGGGATGTCCTCGGCGATCGTGGTGGTCTGCAGGATCCGGTTGGCGGCCTTGGACAGCCGTGCGGTGTGCGCGCCGTGGTTGTCGGCGATCCAGCCGATGACCTCGTCGATCGCCAGCCGGGTCTTCGCGTCGGCGAGCCCGTCGGCCATGTGCCGGGTCCACTCCTCGGTCGGGGGTTCGCCTTCGATCACGACCACGCTGGCCACCCGGTCGGGCCGGGCTGCGGCCAGCCCGAACGCGACCGAAGCGCCGAAGGAGTTGCCGACGACGTGCACCGGCCGGGTGACGTCGCACGCGTCGAGGACCGCGACCAGGTCGTCGACGAACCGCTCCAGGTGGTACCCGGACGCCGGGCGGGTCGTCCGGCCGTGCCCGCGCAGGTCGTACATCAGCACGTCGAGCCCGCGCGCGGCGAAGGCCGGGCCGAGGGTGAAGTAGTAGCTGGCCAGGCTGTCGGTGAGCAGGCCGTGGACGCACACCACGATCGGCGCGTCCGCGTCCGGCGGGACGTCCGGGGTGAGCCGCTGGACGTGCACGTCCAGCTCGCCCGCGCGGATCCGGCTCACGCCGTCGCCCGCAGGGAGGCGACGATGTAGCGGACGAGCTCGCCGACGGTCAGCGCGATGATCTCGTCCAGCTCGCGCTCGGCGATGAAGGTCGCGAAGTTGACGCGGTCGCCGTAGTGCTCGCGCAGCTGCCCGGACAGGGCCACCAGGTCGACGCTCTCCAGTTCGAGGTCGTCGTGGAAGGTCGTGTCCATGGTGATTTCCGCGTCGTCCAGCCCGTACTCCTCGAGCAGCTCCCGCAGCATGCCGCTCAGCTGGGCGAGCACGGTCACCTCGTTCGCGGCCGTGGTCTCGATGCTCATCCGGCAGTCTCCTTCGTCTCTTCGGTCCAGGCGACGACGTAGCGGCGCGGCGGCGCACCGGGCGGGTTCCGGACGTCGGCGCAGCACACGCGGTACTCGCGGCCCGCGACGCGGACGGTCAGCTCTTCCGGGGTGGCCGCGACGACCTCGAAATCCCGGGGTTCGCCGCGCAGGCCGGTGCCGCGCAGCTTCGCCACCGCCTCCTTCGCCGTCCAGAACCGGGCGAACCACTGCTCCGGATCGCCGGGCAGGCTCGCGAACAGGGCCAGCTCACCCGGGCCGAGCGCGGCCTCCACAGTGGACTCGGCGCGCGGGACGACCTCTTCGATGTCGATGCCGCAGGGCCCGTGGCGGGCGATCGACACCCCGGCTTCGGCGCGGTGCGCCACCGAAATCGTCACCGCCGGCAGCTCCCGGCCGTACGCGCCGGTCGCGAACGGCCGGCCGGCCTCGTCGTTGCCGATGCGGAGCTCGGCGGGGAACATCTCGGGCTCGCCGCGCGCCCAGAGGAACTGGCGGACCGCGTCCTTGGCCGCGATCCGGCCGAGCAGCCACTGGCGGCGCCCGCGCGGCGGACGGCGGTCGTAGGCGTCGCGCTCGGGGCCGGCGAGGTAGTTGCGCATGATCAGCTCGCGGGTGGCCAGGTCGGGCCACTGCTCGTGCACCAGCGCCCAGCCACCGGCCTGCTCGTGCGACAGCGTCGAACGCTCGGGGGTGCGGTCGGCCTGCCGGATGTGCGCGGTGCTGTCGAACCGCCGGTCGCGCCAGCCGGTGAACTCGGCCCAGACCTGCCCGTGGTGGACGAGCTGCATGTCCGCTTCGAGGAACTCCTCCGTCAGCCCGGTGATCCGGACCAGGCACTCCAGGCGCTCGCCCGGGGCCGGGTGCGGGCCGTGGAACCGGATCTCGCGCATGGCGACCGGGAAGACGGTGGTCCGTTCGGGCAGCCGGGACATGATCCAGTAGCCGAGCACCTGGCCGACGTTGTCGAGCAGCGCGCCGGGCGCGGCCGGCGTGGTCAGCACGGCCCGCACGTGCCGTTCGCCGACGGCCGTCAGCTCGGTGACGCCCTGGAACCGCGGGCCGTGGAACATCCAGCGCTCGTCGTACAGCTGCGCCGCCGTGGTCTCGGGCACCTGCTCGGCCGACGCCGGGAACCGCCACGGCGCGGGCGCGGCGGCCGGGTGCTCGGGGGCGAGCTCGACGACGGCCTGCGAGTAGCCGGCGATGGCGGCGTGCACCCGGCCGGGACCCTGGGGCCGGACCCGCACCGGCACGGTGACCGCCGGGACCGCGGTGATCCACTGGCTGAGCCGGACGTCGTGCACGGCGACCGCGTGCCGTCCGGGTGCGGCCTGCTCGGCGAACCGCATGAGGTGGTCGATCACCGTGGTGGCCGGGACGACCGGCCAGCGGTCGCCCGGGTCGGCCTGGGGTGGCTGCTTGAAGAAGCAGTGGTCGAGCAGGTACGGCATCGTCTCGAGCGACACGGTGAGCGTGGTGTCGAGCTCCCGCGGTGCCGGGAGGCGGCGCGCCGGTCCGGCGAGCACGGTCGACGCCAGCTCGGCGGTGTCGGCCAGCAGGGCGGCGAACTCCGCGGCCAGCGGGCCCTTCGCGGCCAGGTCGTCCACAGTCGACTTCCGGGCGGCCGGCAGCGCGATCCGCGCGCGGACCTGCTCGTCCAGGGAGATCAGGCGGCCGCCGAGGTCGAGCTTGACCGCCTTGGGCACTGCCGGGCGTTCGCCGGGCAGGCGGGCCAGGTCGACGTCGAGACCGTCGGCCCACAGCGCGGTCGCGACCCGGCGCAGCTGCGCGAGCCCGGGACGCTGCGCCGAGTGCGCCGCCACGACCAGGTGCTCCTCGCCGTGCAGGGTGTCGCCGACCAGGGAGCCGAGCTGCCCGGCGCCCAGCTGGACGAACGCGCGGAACCCGGCGTCGTGCAGCGCCCGCACGAGCGGGCGGAACCGGACCGGCTGCAGCAGGTGGCGGACGAACAGCTCGCGGACCTCGGCCTCGGCCGCCGGGTATTCGGCCACCGTGGTCGCCGACCAGAGCGGCAGGGCCGGCGGGTGCAGGGTGAAGCGCCCGGCCGCCTCGCGGATCGGGCCCAGGTAGGGCCGCAGCATCGGGGTGTGGAAGCCGGACCGGAACGGCAGCACCTGCGCCACGATCCCGGTGTCGCGGAACCGCTGCACCAGCGTGCCGACGGCCGCTTCCGGGCCGCAGATCATGGCCTGGTTCGGGGAGTTGTCGTGGGAGAGGACGACGTCGGCCCGCCCGGCCAGTTCTTCGAGCACGCGGTCCGCGGGCGCGCCGATCGCGGCGACGGCGTCCGGCGTGACACCCAGCCTGCCGAGGGCGGCGTGCAGCAGCCGGCCCAGTTCGAACACCGCCGCGCCCTGCCGCCCGACGTCGCCGACCTCGACGTCCGCGTGCTTCCAGGGCAGGCCGAAGTGCCGGGCGACGTCGCCACAGTTCAGCGTGAGCTCCGACTCCAGGCCGGGGAAGAGGAACGCGGTCTTGCCGCCGCCCGGTCCCAGCAGGGGGCGGTCGGCGAACCACACGTCGTTGCGGCCGCGCCAGGCCCGGCCCCGCGCCAGCACCTTCCGGGCCAGGGCCAGCCGCTTCTCCGTCGGGTCGACGATGCCGAGCCGGACCGGGCCGTCGCCGGTTTCCGCCGGGCCGGGCCGGTCGAACGCCTCGCGCAGCGCGGCGACGGTCGGCGCGGCGAGCCGCAGCACCCGCTCGGGCTCGCGCACCACGACCGGCTTCGCCCGGCCCGGCGCCTGTTCCAGGACGACGTGGGCGTTGATCCCGCCGAAGCCGAACGCGTTGACCCCGGCGCGGCGGACCGGCGCGTCCCACGGCTCGGCCGTGTCCAAAGTGGCGAAGCGGGTCCTGGCCAGTTCCGGATGCGGGTCGTCGCAGTGCAGGGTGGGCAGGAGGACGCCGTGGTGCACGGCCAGGGCCGCCTTGACGAGCCCGGCGATCCCGGCCGCGGGCATGGTGTGGCCGATCATCGACTTGACCGAGCCGAGCACCGCACTCCCCTGCGCCCCGAAGACCTCTTTCAGCGTGGTGAGTTCCGCAGCGTCGCCGGCCGGGGTCGCGGTGCCGTGCGCCTCCAGCAGGCCGATGGAGTCCGGCGCGGCCGGGTCGAGGCCGGCCGCGGCCCACGCCTGGCGGACGGCCCGGACCTGGCCGCCGGAGTCGGGGCTGGCCAGGCTCGCCGTCCGCCCGTCGGAGGCGACGCCGGTGCCGGTGATCACGGCGTAGACGCGGTCGCCGTCGCGCTGGGCGTCCGCGAGGCGCTTGAGGACGACGATGCCGGTGCCTTCGCCGATCAGCACCCCGTCGGCGTCGCGGTGGAACGGCCGGATCCGCTCGGACGGCGACAGCGCGCCGAGCTGCGTGAACACGCTCCAGAAGGTGATGTCGTGGCAGTGGTGCACCCCGCCGGCGAGCACGACGTCGCACCGGCCGGTGGCCAGCTCCCGCACGGCGTGGTCGACGGCGATCAGCGAGGACGCGCACGCGGCGTCCACCGTGTACGCCGGGCCGCGCAGGTCGAGGCGGTTGGCCAGCCGCGACGCGGCCAGGTTCGGCACCAGCCCGATCGCGGACTCGGGCGCCTCCGGGCCGAGCTGGTCGGTGAAGGCCTGGCGGACGGCGTCCAGCCGGTCGGCATCCAGGTCGGGCAGCAGCTCGCCGAGGGTGCGGACGAGCTGGCTCGCGGTGCGGACCCGCTGGTCGAGCCGCACCAGCCCCGGCGTCAGGTACCCACCGCGGCCGAGCACGACGCCGACCTTCGCGCGATCGGCGGGCAGCCGGTCCGGGCCACCGGCGTCCGCGACGGCCTGCGCCGCGACGCGCAGCGCGATCAGCTGGTCGGGCTCGGTGGCGGGCACGGAGTTCGGCATGATCCCGAAGCCGGTGACGTCCACTTCGGCGAGTTCGTCGACGAACCCGCCGCGCCGGCAGTAGACCCGGTCGGCCCGGCGCTGCTCGTCCGGTGCGTAGTGCGCGTGGTCCCACTTGCCGGGCGGCACCTCGGTGATCGCGTCGACGCCGCCGGCGAGGTTGCGCCAGTAGCTCGCCAGGTCGGGGGCGCCGGGCAGCAGCACCGACATCCCGACGATCGCCACGCGCATGCCGGTCACCAGCCCGAGGCGGTGTGGACGACGGCGCCGGTGTCCGGACGGCCCCACGCGAGCTCGCGCAGCAGGCCGAGGGTGCCTTCCTCCGGGTCGATCAGCGCGATGCCGCGGCGGGCGTAGTCGCGCATCAGCTCGGGCGTCACCATGCCGTCGTGCTCGCCGGTCGGGGCCCACGGTCCCCAGTGGACGGTCACCGCGCGCCCGGCGGGCCACTGGCGGCCGAGCGTTTCGAGGGCGTCGTTGGCGGCGGCGTAGTCGGACTGGCCGCGGTTGCCGAGGGTGGCGGCGATGCTGCCGAACAGGACCACGAACGCGGGCTCTTCGGGCAGGTCGGCGGTCGCTTCGAGGAGGGTGCGGGCGCCGTCGACCTTGGTGCCGTAGACGCGCTCGAACGACTCCGGCGTCTTCTCGGCGACGAGCTTGTCCTCGATGACGCCGGCGGCGTAGACGATGCCGTCGAGCCGGCCGTGCTCGGCGTGGATCTCCTTGACGGCGCGGTGCACGGCTTCGGCGTCGAGCATGTCGACCGACTGGTAGCGGGCCGGGCTGCCGAGGGCTTCGAGCTGGGCCAGGGTCTGCCGGACCTCGCGTTCGCCCCGGATCCGGCGGACGGTCCGTTCGATCTCGGCCGGGCTCTTCAGTCCCTTTTCGATGAGCGCGGCGCGGAGGTCCTTGGCCGTCTTGGCGTGCGGGTATTCGTCTTCGTGTGCGGGCACGGGTGTCCGGCCGAGCAGTTCGATCCGGCACCGGACGGCCGTGGCGAGGGTGGTGGCGAACCGGGCGGTGATGCCCTTGGCGCCCCCGACGAGCAGCACGACCGAGTCCCGGGTCAGCCCGATGGCGGCGGCTTCGGCGGCTCCGTCGCTCGCGGGTCCCGCGCCGCCGGTGGCGAGCGGGCCGAGGTCCTGTTCGGTCATCCGGAAGCCCTTGCGACGCTGGCCTTCCCGGACGACGACGGGTTCTCTGTCTTCTGTGGACAGCTCGCCGACCAGCGCGGCGGCTTGGTTTTCGGGCGTTTCGTCCGGGGACAGCTCGACCACGCGGGTGAGGGTCTCGGGGTATTCGCGGGCGAGGCTGCGGTGGAACCCGCGCAGGCCCGCGCCCGGTCCGGCGGTGAGCAGCCAGGCGGGCCGCGTCGCGAGGGCGGCCTGGTACTGGCCGAAGGCGGCGGGGAGGGCGGTCCCGGGCAGGAAGAAGACCCCATCGAACCCGGCGCGGACATCGTCGGCGACCTCGGCGGACGCACCCAGCCCGGCAAGGTGAGCCCGAACGGCCTCGGCGACCGGTCCACGGCGGCCGAGGAGGAGGAAGTTCCGGCCGGCAACCTCGGGAGCATGGGCGGGGCCGAGGTCGAACTCGGCCATGACCAGACGCTTCGGCGCCACGATGAGCGGCGTGGACTCGGCCGGAGTTTCTTGCGCGGCCGAGGTTTCTTGCGCGGCCGGGGTTTCTTGCGCGGCCGGGGTTCGGTGCGCGGCCGAGTCGAGCGGCACAGGCACAGCCGAGTCGAGCGGCGCAGGTTCGGCCGAGCGCTGCGGTGCAGGCGCGGCGAAGGTGTCCGGCCGTGTGCCGTCGATGAGCTCGGCGATCGCCGCGGCCGTGCGGGCCTTGGCCAGTTCCTCGACGTCGCCGCCCGTGTCGAGGTTCAGGCGGGTGGCCAGCTCGCCCGCGATCTCCGCCCGCTTGATCGAATCCACACTCAGATCCGCCTCGAGATCGAGATCCGGCTCGATCATCTCCACCGGATACCCCGTCCGCTCCCCGATCACCGCCACCACGGTCTCCAGCACCGACACCGCGGCCACCGGCGCCGGCGCCGGTCCGGGGCCGATCAGCTCCGCGATCGCGGCCGCCGTGCGGGCCTTCGCGAACTCCTCCACGTCGCCGCCCGGGAGCCCCAGCCGCGTCGCCAGCTCGCCCGCGATCTCCGCCCGCTTGATCGAATCCACACTCAGGTCCGCTTCCAGATCGAGATCCGGCTCGATCATCTCCACCGGATACCCCGTCCGCTCCCCGATCACCGCCACCACGGTCTCCAGCACCGACACCCCGGCCACCGGCGCCGGCGCCGCGACCGGCACCACCACCGCCGGCTGCTCGATGACCGGGATCGGGGCCGCGACCGGGACGGGCGCGTCCGTGCCGAGGAAGCCCAGGAGCACGTCGCGCTGAGCGGCGATCATCTCGCGGCTCGTGCGCAGGAAGTCCGCGACCATCGCCTCCGAGGTGGCCGCCGCCGGCGCCGCTGTCGTCGGCCCGAACGAGATCCGCTCCGCCGGGCGGAGGGCGCCGGCCGGGATCGTGCCGTCCGCCGTGCGGAGGAGATGGCCGTCGACCGTCCACCCGGGACGCTTCGGCCGCGGCGAAGCCGACGCATCCACCGCGTCGCGGCCGCGGAACAGCCAGCCCGTCTCGATGGTCACCCCGGACACCGCCAGCTGCGCCAGCGCGCCCAGGAAGCCCGGCAGGCCGCGGCGGCCCGGCTGCTCGAACCCGACCGTCCGGTGCGGCCGGTCGCCGAGGATGGCGGCGACCTGCCTGGCCAGCACGGCCCCGGGCCCGGCCTCGACGAACACCCGCGCGCCGGCCACGTACATCGCTTCGATCTGCTCCACGAACCGGACCGGCGCGCCCAGCTGGGCGGCCAGCTCTTCGCGGATCGCGTCCGGCGCGGCCGGGTAGGGCCCGGCCGTCCGGTTCCCGTACACCGGAACCGCCGGCCGCACGACGCCGATCGCGTCCAGGGCCCGGCCGAACGCTTCTCCCGCCGGTGCCACCAGCGAACTGTGGAACGCGCACGCCACCTGGATCCGCTTCGCGCCGAGCCCGGCGGCCCGCAGGTGCCCGACCGCCGCCTCGACGTCGGCGGTGGGCCCGGAGATCACCGTCTGCTCGGGGGAATTGTGGTTGGCCAGGACGACGGCGCCGAGTCCCGCGTCGGCGAGGACCTTCCCGGTTTCCGCGGCCCCCGCCGAGACCGCGGCCATCGCGCCCGGGTCGTCCGCCGGCACCGCGTCGACGATCGCCGCCGCGCGCGCGTGGCTGGCGTGCAGCAGGGCTTCCGGGGTCAGTGCACCCGCCGCGGCCAGTGCTGTCAGCTCGCCGTAGCTGTGCCCGCCCAGCATCGCGGGCCGCACGCCGGCGCGGGTCAGCAGCCGGGACGCGGCCAGCCCGGTCATCCCGAGCGCGGGCTGGGCGACCCGGGTGTCGGTGACCCGCTCGACGGAGTCCCGCCGCGCCGTTTCCCCGAACACCGCCGGGCCGAAGACGACCTCGGCCGTCGCCGGGTCGAGCCGCAGGTAGCGCTGCAGTTCGGGGAAGGTGACGAACAGTTCGGCGAACATGCCCGGCCGCTGGCTGCCCTGCCCGGGGAACAGCACCGCGACCTCGCCCGCCACCGCGTCGTCCGCGCGGAACACCCCGGGTGCGTCGTGCCCGTCCAGCGCCTGCCGCACCAGTCCGGCCAGCTCGTCCACAGTGGACGCGACGACGGCGAGCCGCGCCGGGCGCCCCTGCGCCCGCTGGGCGGCCGCCAGCGCCAGATCCCGCAGCCGCCACGGCGAAGGGGATTCCGAAGCCATGGCCAGCAGCTCCCGCGCCGCGGACTCCGTCGCGAAGGTGAACAGCTCCGCGGGCCACTCGTCCGCGGCTTGCGCGGGCGGGACACCGTCGTGGGCGGCGAGCACCACGTGGAAGTTGGTGCCGCCGAAGCCGAACGCGCTCACCCCGGCGAGCCGCTCGGCCGGTGGCGCGGTCCACGGCTGTGCGGCCGACTGGAAGACGAACGGGCTCGTCGCCGGGTCCCAGGCCGGGTTCGGCGCCGAAAGGTGCAGCGTCGGCGGTTTGACGCCGGTGTGCACGGAGATGGCGGCCTTGATCAGCCCGGCCAGTCCCGCGGCGCACTTGGTGTGCCCGATCTGGGATTTCACCGAGCCGATCGTGCACGCGCCCGGCGCGGCGCCGGCCTCGGTGAACACCTTCGTCAACGTGCCCAGCTCGGTGCGGTCGCCGACGACGGTGCCGGTGCCGTGCGCCTCGACCAGCCCGACGCGCGCGGGCGAGACGCCGGCGTTGCGGTAGGCGCGGGTCAGCGCGGTGTGCTGCCCCTCGGGCCGCGGCGCCGTCAACCCCAGCGCCCGGCCGTCCGAAGCCGCGCCGACGCCCTTGATCACGGCGTAGACCCGGTCGCCGTCGCGTTCGGCGTCGGCGAGGCGCTTCAGGGCGAGGCACGCGACGCCTTCGCCGAGCGCGATACCGTCGGCCGCGCTGTCGAACGTCGCGGACCGCCCCGTCGGCGAGAGCGCGTGCGCCGAGGCGAACAGGAGGTAGTCGTTGATGCCGTTGTGCAGGTCCGCGCCGCCGCAGAGGACGAGGTCGCTGGTGCCGGCGGTCAGTTCCTTGCAGGCGACGTCGACCGCGGTCAGCGAGGACGCGCACGCGGCGTCGACGGTGTAGTTGGCCCCGCCCAGGTCGAGCCGGTTGGCGATCCGCCCGGCGATGACGTTGGCGAGCACGCCCGGGAAGGAGTCCTCGGTGATCTTCGGCAGCCGTTCGTCCAGTTCGGCCGGAAGTTCGCCCAGGTAGGACGGCAGCACCGACCGCAGGGTCATCGCGTTGGACAGGTCGCTGCCCGCTTCGGCGCCGAAGACGACCGACGTGCGGGCCCGGTCGAACGCGCGGTCGGCGTACCCCGCGTCGGCCAGCGCGCGGTGTGCGGCCTCCAGGGCCAGCAGCTGCACGGGCTCGATGCTGGCCAGCGACGACGGCGGGATGCCGTACTCGAGCGGGTCGAAGCCGATCTCGGGCAGGAACCCGCCCCAGCGCGACGGCGTCCGCTCCCCCTGTCCCTCGGGGTCGTAGTACAGCGAGGTGTCCCAGCGCTGCGGGGGCACCTCGGTCACCGCGTCGGTGCCGGCCAGGACGTTCGCCCAGAACGCGGCCAGGTCGGGGGCCTGCGGGAACATGCAGGCCATGCCGACGATCGCGATGTCCAGCGGCGCCGGCGCACCCGGTTCGGCCTCGGTGCCGCCGAAGGCGGCGGCCCGCGCGCGCAGGAACGCGTTCGCGCCCTCGCCGACCGCGGAGTGCAGGTCGGCGATCGTGGTGACGGCCGAGCGCAGCACGGCGACCTCGCCCGCCATGAACATGCCCTCGGCGAGCTGGCGGTCTTCGCTGACGTCCCGCAGCTCGGCGCCGACGCGCTCGATGCCCTTGCTCGCCAGGCGGAGCCGCCCGACGTTGAGCGTTTCCAGCTGCTCCCAGGCGTCACGGCTGGGCACGCCACGTTCGGCGAGGTCCGCCTTGATCGCGGTGTACTCCTCGGTGAACGGGCTGCGCACGCAGCGGGTGGCGTGCCCCGGCGCGGTCTCGAGGAGGTCGGTGCGCTCGGCTTCCAGAAGCCTGCGCTGGAACAGCGGGAGGACGGCGCCCGCGTCGACGGCCTCGCGGGTGAAGAGGTAGGCGGTGCCCATCAGCACGCCGATCGCCGCGCCGCGCGTGGCCACCGGGGCGGCGAGGGCGGCCACCATCGCGGCCGAGCGTTCGTCGTGGATGCCGCCGGCGAACAGCAGCTGCAGGTCCGCGGCCGCGGCCGGGGTGGCCGCGAGGAAGTCGGCGAGCACACCGAGCTGCGCCTCCCACAACGGGAAGCTGGTGCGCGGGCCGACGTGCCCGCCGCACTCCGAGCCTTCGAAGACGAACTTGCGGGCGCCCGCCTCGAGGAACTGCTTCAGCAGGCCCGGCGAAGGCACGTGCAGGAAGGTGGCGATGCCGGCCGCTTCCAGCGCCACGGCCTGTGCGGGACGGCCGCCGGCGATGATCGCGTGGGTGGGCCGCAGTTCGCGGATGACCTCCAGCTGCGCGGCCTTGACGTCGTCGGCGGCGAACCCGAGGACGCCGACGCCCCAGGGTGCGTCGCCGACCGCCGCGCGGGTGCGTTCCAGCACGTCGCGGGTCTGCTCCGGGCCGGACAGGGCCAGTGCGATGAACGGCAGCGCGCCGCCCGCGGCGACCTCGGCCGCGAAGGCGGGCTGGTCGCTGACCCGGGTCATCGGTCCCTGCGCGACCGGCAGTGCCGTGCCGAGCGCGCGGCTGCCCGCGCTGCCGGGACCCAGCACCGCGTCCGGCAGGCGCAGCGTCTCGCCGATGGCGCCGGCCAGGCCGCGCACCGCGGCGGTGACGGTGCCCCAGCGGTCGCGGAACCGGGTGGCGAGGAAGACGTCCTGGCCCGCTTCGAGCGGCTCGATGCCGCGCCGGGCCAGGACGCGGACGCCGTCGGCGACGGTCGTCTCCGAGCCGTCGAGGCCGGTGACGGCGCTGGTCAGGGCCGACGGCAGTTCGGCTTCCGGCAGCAGGGCGAGCTGGGTGTCGACGACGACGCCGGCCGCCCCGCCCGCGACGGCCGCGGCGGCGGTGTGCGGGCCGATGCCGCCCGCCGCCCACACCGGGACGCCGAGGGTGTCGTCGCCGAGCAGGGCCTGCAGCAGCACGAAGGTGCTCAGTTCCCCGACCCGGCCGCCGCATTCGTGCCCGCGGGCGATCAGGCCGTGGGCACCGGCGGCGACGGCCGCGGCGGCCGCGGCGCGCGAGGTGACTTCGGCGAGCACCCGACGGCCCGGGAAGTCCCGCGGCGTGCACCCGGCGTCTTCGGTCAGCAGCACGGTGGTCACGGCGTCGGGCAGGTCCGCCGGGCGCGCCAGCCGGACCCCGAACGCCGGGACACCCCATTCCCCGAGCAGCGCGAGCTCTTCCGCGGCCGCGGCAGTCCCGGCGGTCAGGTCGAGCACGCCGAGCCCGCCCCCGCGCTCGGCGGCGGCGACCCCGCGCGCCGACGGCCATCGCAGCGGCGACACGGCGACGACCAGCCCGGCCGGCACGGAGTCGTCTTTCGAGAGACGCATGGGAACTCCCGCTACGCACGAAAGGGTGAAGGGTAACGGGGAGTACTTAAGCGGGTTCCTTCCGCGCCGTCAACAACCCACCGCGATTTCATAGCCGAGGTTCAGAAAATTCGGGAGCGACCAGGCCGACGGCGCAAGAATTTAACGTCGCCGTCACGTTCCCGCCCCGAGCGCCGGGCAGGATCATTGCCGGACCAGGTCCCGGTGGACCGGTTCCGGGACGTGGTCCACCCGGCAGGCGCCGCCGGACGGCGCAAGCCATCCCGCCTGGTGGACGCGAGGCGGCTACCCGGTCCGGACCACGCCGTCCGTCGGGTCCGATGTTTCCTGGCACCCCTCGATGCTTATCCCGCCGGTAAAGCAGGCGGGTGGAGGCGTGCGCTTCGCCGATCCGAACACGCCACTCCGGGCCGGTTCTTCCCGGCGATTTCCCCGCGATTTTCCGGGACATCGGAAGAATCGGCCGAAGAATGGTCGGCACACCTCCCGGCAGCCCCAGGGGTCCACAGTGGATTGGTCTCGCTGCCGGATTCTCGGTGCTCACGAGTCCACGAACGTGGACGTCGAAGGCCGCAACCGCCCCCGCGGAGACGACGGCCGGTATTCGGGCGACCACCAGCGGTGCACCGCGCGGACGCCGGTGATCGAAATTCCCGGTCGCCGCGTTACAGGCTTTTCCTGAGAAGAAGCTGAAGACATTTCGCGTACTCGGGAGTAGTACTAGACAGTACGTCTAAGCTTGGACTGTTCGTACAGACGTGGAGGTGACGGTGGAGTACTGGTACACCGACGAGCGGTCGGGGACGCGGTACCCCGGCGACCCGCTGCGCTGGCGCGGCGACGACGGCGCCCCGCTGACCGTGGCCCCGGGGGCCGGCCTGCGCCCGGAGGACGTCGACACCGGCGTCCGCTCGCTCTGGCGGTACCGGGCCGCGCTGCCCGGCGACCTCCGCCCGGTGTCGCTCGGGGAAGGCTGCACCCCGCTCGTCCCGCAGACCTGGGGCGGCACCGACGTCCGGTTCAAGCTCGAATGGTTCAGCCCGACCGGCAGCTTCAAGGACCGCGGCTCCAGCGTCATGGTCTCCGCATTGGCCGGTGCCGGGGTCCGGGAGCTGCTGGAGGACAGCTCCGGCAACGGCGGCTCGTCGGTGGCGGCCTACAGCGCCGCGGCCGGGATCGCGGCGACCGTGCTGGCTCCGGAGGGGACGTCACCGGCGAAGGTGCTGCAGACCCGCGCGTACGGAGCGGCCGTCGAGCTGGTGCCGGGCACCCGCGACGACACCGCCGCCGAAGCCGTCCGCCGCTCGGACCGCACCACCTACGCCAGCCACAACTGGCACCCGTTCTTCCTGCAGGGCACCAAGACCCTCGCCTACGAACTGTGGGAAGACCTCGGCTTCCGCGCCCCGGACGCGGTCGTCACCGTCGCCGGTGCGGGCAGCATCGTGCTGGGCTGCGACCTCGGGTTCGGCGAACTACTCGAAGCGGGGTCGATCACGCGGCGCCCGCGCCTGCTCGTCGCGCAGCCGCGGAACTGCTCCCCCATCGACGCGGCCTGTCACGGCCACCGGCCGCCGGAGTTCGCCCCGACCGTCGCCGAGGGGACGGCCATCCGCCGTCCGGTGCGGCTGCCGGAGGTCGTCGCGGCCATCCGGCGCTCGGGCGGGGACACCGCGGCGATCGACGAGGACGCCATCGCCGCGGCCGCCCGCCGCCTGGCGTCCCTCGGCCTCTACGCGGAGCCGACCAGCGCCACGGCCGCCGCGGCCATCGACGTCTTCCGCGCGCGGGGCGCCATCCGGCCCGGCGAAACCACGGTGGTCGTGCTCACCGGCTCCGGCCTCAAGGCGCCCGGCCGGCTGCGGGAGCTGATCGGGTGACCGAGGACGAGCTGCTGCTGCGCGAGGCGGAGAAGATCGCCCACGCCGTCGGCCGGATGTTCCCGGGCCTGTGCGAGGTGGTGCTGCACGACCTGCGCGACCCGGCCAACGCGGTGCGCGCGATCGAGGGCGGCCTGTCCGGCCGCGCCGTCGGCGACCCGGCCACCGAGCTGGGCCTGGCCCGGATCGCCGACCCGGAGTTCCCGGACGTGCTGCAGAACTACCCGAACCGCTTCCCCGACGGCAGGCCCGCGAAGAGCACGTCGATCGGCCTCCGCAACTCGGCAGGCGAGTACGTGGCGGCGCTGTGCCTCAACCTCGACGTCTCCCTGCTCGGCTCGGCGGCCCACGCCCTGACCCGCCTGGCCGCCACCGACGCACCGGCCCCGTTCACCGAGACCCTGCACGCCCGGACCGGCGACGAGCTGCGCGCTCTGGCCGAGGACTACGCGGCCGAGCGCGGCCACACACCGCGCAGCCTCCCGGCGGCCGCCAAGAAGGACCTGGTGCGGTCACTGAAGGAGCGAGGCTTCCTGGAGCTGAAGAACGCGGTGCCGGCGCTGACCGACCTGCTCGGGATCTCGCGGGCCAGCGTCTACAACTACCTGCGCTGACTTCAGAACACGGACCAGCCGGTCAGCGTCGTGAACCGGTCGAGGGCGGCGACGCCGGCGACGGAGTTGCCGCGCGCGTCCAGCCCCGGGCTCCAGACGCACACCGCACACCGGCCCGGGACGATCGCGAGGATGCCACCGCCCACGCCGCTCTTGCCCGGGAGGCCGACCCGGTAGGCGAATTCGCCCGCCGCGTCGTACGTGCCGCACGTCAGCATGACCGCGTTGATCCGCTTCGCCGCGCTCAGCCCGAGCAGGCGCGAGCCGTCGTTGCGGACGCCGTGGCGGGCCAGGAACAGCGCCGAGCGGGCGACGTCGGCGCAGCTCATCGCGATCGAGCACTGGCGGACGTACTGGTCGAGCACCGACGGCACGGGGTGGCGCATGTTGCCGTAGGAGGCCATGAAGTAGGCGAGGGCGCGGTTGCGGTCGGCGTGCCCCGCCTCCGAGGCCGCCACCTCCGGGTCCACGGCGATCCCGGATCGTCCGCTTTCCTGCCGGAGGAAGGCGAGCAGCGCGTCCGCCGCGTCACCGTGGCGGGCGAGTTCGTCGGTCACCACCAGCGCGCCCGCGTTGATGAACGGGTTGCGCGGAATGCCGTCCTCGTGTTCCAGCTGCACCAGCGAATTGAACGGATCGCCCGACGGTTCGCGCCCGACCCGCGCCCACACGCCGTCGCCGCGCGAAAGCGTCAGCGCGAGGGTGAACACTTTGGACATGCTCTGCACGGAGAACGGGTGCTCCCAGTCGCCGACGCCGTGCACCGCACCGTCCACTTCGGCCACCGCCATGCCGAACCGCCCCGGCGCCACCCTGGCCAGCGCGGGAATGTAGTCCGCGACGGCGCCGCGGCCGACCTCGGGCGCGACGTCGTCGGCTATCCGGTCCAGCAGCGCCGCGAGATCCACGGGCCCGAGCGTAGAAGGCGGTCCGGCACCGGCCGCGGGCACCCCGTGTCAAATCGGAATCCGCGGATGGCGGAGAAATCTCCGCCGTGATGTCCGGCACACCTTAAGTCTTCCTTAGCCTGCTTGGTGACCTGCCGCACACCGCTCTAGCGTCCGATAACCATGGATTCCTCGCTGCTCACCGAAAAAGGTGAAAGCTACTCGAAAGCACTGGGCAACCGCCAAGTGCAGATGATCGCCATCGGCGGCGCGATCGGCGTCGGGCTCTTCCTCGGCGCCGGCGGCAAGCTCCACCAGGTCGGCCCGTCGCTGATCTTCTCCTACGCGATCTGCGGAATCGCGGCCTACTTCGTGATGCGCGCGCTCGGCGAACTCGTCCTGCACGAGCCCAGCTCCGGCAGTTTCGTCACCTACGCGCGGAAGTTCATCGGGCCGTGGGCCGGCTTCGCCTCCGGCTGGATGTACTGGGTGAACTGGGCGATGACCGGGATCGCCGAGATCACCGCGGTCGCCATCTACGTCCACAAGTGGCTGCCGGACGTGCCGCAGTGGATCACCGCGCTGATCGCGCTGGGCGTCCTGCTGCTGGTGAACCTGCTGTCGGTGAAAGTGTTCGGCGAGCTGGAGTTCTGGTTCTCGGTGGTCAAGGTGCTGGCCATCGTCGTCTTCCTGGTCGTCGGCGTGGGCCTGGTGCTGTCGAGCGCGGACATCGGCGGCACCCCGGCCGGCGCCCACAACCTGACCGGCCACAGTGGACTCTTCCCGGCCGGCATCGGTGTCGCGCTGATGACGCTGCAGGCGGTCATCTTCGCCTACTCGGCGATCGAGGTCGTCGGCATCGCGGCCGGCGAAACGAAGGACGCCCGCAAGGTGCTGCCGAAGGCGATCAACGGCGTGGTCTGGCGGATCGGCGTGTTCTACGTCGGCTCGGTGCTGCTGCTGGCGATGCTGCTGCCGTGGCCGTTCTACAGCGGCGACGAGAGCCCGTTCGTGACGGTGTTCAGCCGGCTCGGCATCCCGGGCATCGGCGACGTGATGAACGCGGTGGTGCTGACCGCGGCGCTGTCCAGCGTCAACTCCGGCCTCTATTCGACGGGCCGGATCCTGCGTTCGCTGGCCCAGAAGGGCGAGGCGCCCTCGTTCGTCAGCCGGATGAGCCGCCGGCAGGTGCCCTACGGCGGCATCCTGTTCACGTCGGTCGCGTACGTGCTGGGCGTGGTGCTGAACTACCTGGTGCCGAAGGAGGCGTTCGACATCGCCATCGCGATCGCGTCCCTCGGTGTGATCAGCACGTGGGCGACGCTGATCTTCTGCCAGCTCCGGCTGCGCCAGGCCGCCCTGCGCGGCGAGTTGGAGCGCCCGTCGTACCGCATGCCGTGGGCCCCGTACAGCGGCTGGGCGACGCTGGTGTTCCTGGCCCTGGTGGTGGTGCTGATGGGCTTCTCGGACGGAGCCGAGAAGATCGCGTTCTACTCGATCCCGGTGCTCGCGGTGGTCCTGGCGGTGGGCTGGCGCTTCGTCAAGCGCCGGGAACGCACCCCGCTCGGGTAGCGGGCCGGCCACCCGCCGCGGCCGGGCATACTCGACGCGTGTCTTCGAGCAGCACGGAACCGCGGCGGGTGACCATCCACGACGTCGCCCGCTCGGCCGGGGTCTCCCGGCAGACCGTCTCGCGCGCGCTGAACGACAAGGCCGAGATCGACGGCTCGACCAAGCAGCGCGTCCTCGACGCCGCCCGTGAGCTCGGGTACCGGCCCAGCCGGTTCGCCCGGGGGCTGGTCCGGCCGGACACCACCACCATCGGCCTCGTCGTGCCGGACCTGCTCAACCCCTTCTTCACCGAGGTCGCCTCCGGTGCGCTGGAGGCGGCGCGCGCCCGCGGCTGGCACGTCGTCGTTTACGACACCGCCGACGACCCCGAGCGGGAACTCGCCACGCTGCGGGTGATCGGCGCCCAGGTCGACGCGGTCACCGGCTACTTCGGCCGGTCCGACGAGGACCTCGACCGCCTCACCGCCGGCATCCCGGTCGTGCTGATCGACCGGGCACCGCGCACCCCGCGGTTCAGCGGGGTGGTGATCGACGGCGAGGACGGTGTCCGGGAGGCCGTCGCCCACCTCGTCTCCCGTGGGCACCGGCGGATCGGCATGCTCGACGGGCACCCCGCCCCGAGCGTCCGCCGCCGGTGGTTCCTGCGGGCCGCCGCCGAGTGCGGCGTCTCCGTCCAGCCCGGCTGGATCGCCACCGGGGCCCAGAGTGTCGACGGCGGCGGCGCCGCGCTGGCCGCCCTGCTCGCCGCCCACCCCGACGTCACCGCCCTCTTCGCCTTCAACGACGTGATGGCCATCGGTGCCCTGCGCGAGGCCCGCCGGTTCGGCCTGCGCGTGCCCGCCGACCTCGCCGTGATCGGGTTCGACGGTCTCGCCCTCGGCACCCTGGTCGAGCCGGAGCTCTCGAGCGTCGCGATCGACACCCGGGCGGTCGGCGCGCTGGCCGTCGAGCAGGCGGCCCGCCTGGTCACCGCCGCGGTGCCCCTGGAACCCGCCGAGCTGATCGTCCGCGCCCGTCTCCACCTGCGCGAATCCGCCTGATCCCTTGACACCCGGTCCGATCGCGCAGCACACTGCGAACCGGTCCGTGAACGTTCACGGGAACGTTCTCGGGCGCCTGCCGAGCGCGGAAAGGACCCCATGTCGTACCTCGAAGACCCCGGCCCCGGCCGCGGTTCCCTTCCGCCGCGCGCCGCCTTCGGCTCCGACGCGCCATCGTTGTCACTGAACGGCAGCTGGCGGTTCCGGCTGTCGCCGAGTCTCGCGGCCGCGCCGGCGGGAATCGAGACCGAGGACTTCGACGACTCGGCGTGGGACGAGCTGCCGGTCCCGTCGCTGTGGCAGCTGCACGGCCACGGGCGCCCGGCCTACACGAACGTGCCCTACCCGTTCCCGGTCGACCCGCCGCACGTGCCGTCGGACAACCCGACCGGCGACCACCGGCTGCGGTTCGACCTGCCCGCCGGCTGGCCCGCCGGGTCCGCGGTGCTGCGCTTCGACGGCATCGACTCCTGCGGCCGGATCTGGCTCAACGGCACCGAGCTCGGCGTCACCCAGGGCAGCAGGCTCCCGTCGGAGTTCGAGGTGGGGTCGCTGCTCCGGCCGTCCGGCAACGTCCTCGTCGTGCGCGTGCACCAGTGGTCGGCGGGCAGCTACCTCGAAGACCAGGACATGTGGTGGCTGTCCGGCATCTTCCGCGCCGTCACCCTGCTGGCCCGCCCCGACGGCGGCATCGGCGACTACTGGGTCCGCGCGGACTACGACCACACCACCGGCCTGGGCACGCTGCGGGTCGAGACCGGCCCGGACGTCGTGCTGGACATCCCCGAGCTGGGCGTCACCGGGCACCCGGCCGGGGAGGCCCTGGAACTGCCGGTCGAGCCGTGGAGCGCCGAGACGCCGCGGCTGTACGAGGGCACGCTGGCCACCGCGGCCGAGCGGGTGCCGGTGCGCATCGGGTTCCGCACGGTGGCCATCGAGGACGGGCAGCTCAAGGTCAACGGCCGTCCGCTGATGCTGCGCGGGGTCAACCGCCACGAGCACGACCCGCGCACCGGGCGCGTGGTCTCGCCGGAGACCGCGCTGGCCGACGTGCTGCTGATGAAGCGGCACAACGTCAACGCGGTCCGGACCAGCCACTACCCGCCCGACCCCGCCTTCCTCGAACTGTGCGACACCTACGGCCTGTGGGTGATCGACGAATGCGACCTCGAGACCCACGGCTTCGAGCCGCTCGGCTGGGCCGGCAACCCGAGCGGCGATCCGCGGTGGGCCGAGGCGTACCTCGACCGGATGCGGCGCACCGTCGAGCGGGACAAGAACCGGCCCAGCGTCATCCTCTGGTCGCTGGGCAACGAAAGCCACACCGGCGAGAACCTCGCGCGGATGGCCGAGTGGGTGCGCCACCGCGACCCGACCCGGCCGATCCACTACGAAGGCGACCACGACTGCGACTACGTCGACGTGCACAGCCGGATGTACGCCACGCACGAGGACGTCGAGCGGATCGGCCGCCGGGAGGACGACAACGCGCGCCGCCGGGAGCTGCCGTTCCTGCAGTGCGAGTACGGGCACGCGATGGGCAACGGCCCGGGCGGCCTGCTGGAGTACCGCGAGCTGTTCGAACGCTACCCGAACTGCCAAGGCGGGTTCATCTGGGAGTGGATCGACCACGGCCTGGCCGCGGACGGGCACTTCGCGTACGGCGGGGACTTCGGCGAACCGATCCACGACGGCAACTTCGTCATCGACGGCCTGCTGTTCCCCGACCGGACGCCGTCGCCGGGGCTCCTCGAGTTCGCGAAGGTGATCGAGCCGGTCCGGATCGACCCGGACGCGTCCGGGATCCGGGTGGGCAACCACTACGACTTCGTCGGCACCGGGCACCTGACGTTCAGCTGGGTGCTGGAGGACGAAGGGATCGCTGTCGCGGAGGGCGTTCTCGACGTCCCTTCCGTCCCTTCCGGACAGACCACTGTGGTCCCACTGCCCGACCTGCCCGCGACCGGCGGGGAGTCGTGGCTGACCGTGTCGGCGTCGCTGACCTCGGCGACGGCGTGGGCGCCGGCCGGGCACGTCGTCGGCTGGGGACAGCTGGCGGTCTCGGCGGCACCGGTCGCGGCGCCGCGACCGGTGCGCGGACCGGTGTTCCGCACCGGCGGGCGGCTGGTGCTGGGCGCCGGCGAGTTCGACCCGGTGACGGGTGTCCTGTCGGCCCTCGGCGGGCACGCGGTGCACGGACCGCGCCTGGACGTCTGGCGCGCGACGACCGACAACGACCGGGGCGAGTTCGCCGGCCGGCCGGACGCCGACCAGTGGCGCGCGGCCGGGCTGCACCGCATGCAGCACCGGGTGATCACGGTCGACGCCGACGGCGAGGAGCTGGTGGTGCGCACCCGGGTGGCGCCCCCGGCGCAGCCGTTCGGGCTGTTCGCCGACTACACGTGGACGGCGTTCGACGACCGCCTCCGGCTGCGGGTCGAGGTGACCCCGGACGGCGAGTTCCCCGGCACGCTCCCCCGGCTCGGCCTGGCGATGGCGATCCCGGGCGCGTGGGGTTCGGCCGAGTGGTTCGGCGGCGGCCCGGGCGAGGCGTACCCGGACAGCCGCCAGGCGGCCCGGATCGGCCGGTTTTCCAGCAGCGTCGACGGCCTGCAGACGCCGTACGTGTACCCGCAGGAGAACGGCAACCGCACGGCGGTCCGCTGGGCCCGCCTGACCACCCCGGACGGCACGGGCCTCCGCGTGGACGGCGACCCGGTCTTCGACTTCACGGCCCGCCGCTGGACCGCGGCGGCGCTGGAGGAGGCCCGGCACCTGGATGACCTGCTGCCGGACGACGTGGTGCACCTGACGCTGGACGTGGCCCAGCACGGCCTCGGGACGGCGTCGTGCGGGCCGGGGGTGCTGCCGCGGTACCGACTGATGCCGCAGAAGACGGAGTTCACGCTCTGGTTCCGGGCGGTGCAGCGCACCACGTCTCAAAAAGTCTCATAATTTCGTCTCATTAATCCCCGCGCCGGGGAGGTGGCGGTAGATCGTGGCCCGGGAGACGCCGAGTTCCGCCGCGATGTCGGACGGCGGGCGCCCGGCGTCGTGCAGGCGCCGGGCCGCCTCGATCGTCTCCGGGCTCATCGCCGGAGGCCGGCCGCGGCGCCCCTTGCCCCCGGCCGGCTCCGGCGGCCCGCTCACGCCGCCGAACAGGCGGCCGACGCCGTCCAGGATCGCCGCCCGCAGGTCGGCCACCGGGGTGTCGGCGAAGAGCACCACCGGGTCGCTCAGCATGGCGATCGCCTGTGCCGCGCGGACGCGGCCGGCGAAGTCCGGGTCCGGCCCGGCGACCAGGTCGTTGGCCCGGAGCATGCCGTTGCGGAACCGCTCGAAGACGGAGGTCGACGCGGTCAAGCCGAGGTCTCGCAGGTTCATACGGAGCAGGTACCGGTGGGCCAGCCAGACGTCCAGGAGCCCCTCGATCGCCGCCTGACGGGGGTCGGCGGCCTCCGCCGCCGTCGCCAGCGCGGCTTCGAAGCCGGCCAGCATCGGCTCGGCGAGCGCCGCGACGATCTCCGCCTTGCCCGGGAAGTGGTAGAGCACCGCGGTCTTGGTCACGCCGACCCGCTCGGCCAGTTCCCGCACCGACGTCGCGTGGTAGCCGCGCTCCGAAAACTCCTCCAGCGCCGCCCGCAGGATCCGGGCCCGGGTGTCGTCCGTCATCATCGGAGCCTAGCCCGCTTGCCTGACCGGCGGACAGGAGCGTACCGTCTGCACTGACCGATGGTCAGGAACCGACTTGGGGGTACCCACCATGACCGAACAGACCGTGCTGATCTCCGGCGCCGGCGTCGCCGGGCCGACGCTGGCCTACTGGCTGGCCCGGGCGGGCTTCCGGCCCACCGTGGTCGAACGCGCCGCGGGCCTGCGCTCGAGCGGCAGCCCGGTGGACGTCCGCGGGCCGGCCGCGCGGGTCGCGGAACGGATGGGCATCACCGCGAAGCTGCGCGCGGCGAGCACGAGCGCGACGTCGCTGAACTTCGTCGACGACGCGGGACGGCGGACGGGCCGGGTCCCGATGGGGGCGCTGGGGGCCGAGGGCGACATCGAACTCCCCCGCACCGACCTCGCGGCGATCCTCCACGACGCGGCGCGCGACCACGCCGAGTTCGTCTTCCACGACTCGATCACCGAGCTCCGCCAGGACGGCGGCGGCGTGGACGTCACGTTCGAGCGGGGCGCCCCGCGGCGGTTCGACCTGGTGATCGGCGCGGACGGGCTGCACTCGGCGGTGCGGCGGCTGGCGTTCGGCCCCGAGCAGGCGTTCGTCGAGCACGTGGGCGTCTACATCGCGACGCTGCCGCTGCCCGGCCCGCCGGCCGACCCGGCCGCGATCGAGATGTACAACTCGCCGGGGCGGGCGGTCGCGGTGCACCCGTCACGCGGCCGCGGCATCGCCGCGTTCATGTTCCGCGGCGACGCGGTGCCGGGGTTCGACCACCGTGACACCGAACTGCACCGGCGCATGCTCGCCGAAGCCTACGCGGGCGCGGGCTGGCGGGTGCCGGAGCTGCTGGACCAGGTGCGCTCGGCGGAGGACCTGTACTTCGACTCGGTGAGCCGGGTGCGGATGGCCGGGTGGCACACGGGCCGCATCGCCCTGGCCGGGGACGCGGCATCGTGCGTGTCGCTGTTCGGCGACGGCTCGACGCTGGCGATGACGGGTGCGTACACCCTGGCGGAAGAACTGGGCCGGACACCCGCGGACCCGGCGGCGGCGTTCCGGCGGTACGAGACCGAGCACCGGAAGCGGGTGGAGCCGAAGCAGCGCGCGGTCTCGACGGCGGCGGCGTTGCTGATCCCGGCCACGCGCGGCGGCCTGGCGGCCCGCAACCTCGGAACCCGGCTGCTGCCGCTCGTGTCGGCGGCCCGCCGCCTGGTTCCCGCACGGGCCGCGTAGGCCTCGCGGGTGCCGTCGGCCGGCCGGATCGGCGGAGCCGGCCAGGCGGATCGGCGGAGCCGGCCAGGCGGACCGGACCGGCGGAGGCGGCCGACCTGGCGGGCGGATCGGACCGGCAGAGGCGGCCGGGCGGATCGGATCGGCGGAGGCGGCAGGCGGCAAGCGCAGGCGGCAGGCGGCAGGCGGATCGGCGGAGCCCGACCGGGCCGGCCTCGCCCACTCGGCTCACCACCGGCGTGGCGGGCCGGGGTCGGCAACACCCCGTCCCTTCCCCGCCCCGCCCCGCCCCGCCAAGGCAAATCGCCGAAGGCGAGCGATCAGCTCCGCAGCATCGGCGGATAGAGCATCTCCGCCGCACCCCTCCGGTACAGCCGGGCCGGGCGGCCGCCGTCGCGGGTGGTGGTTCGGCCCGTCGGCTCCAGCAGGCCCTCCGCTCCCGTCACCTTGCGGTGGAAATTGCGCGGGTCCAGGCGCGTGTCCCACACCAGCTCGTACACCCTCCGCAGCTCCGCGACCGTGAACTCCGGCGCGCAGAACGCCGTCGCCAGCGGGGAATACTCCAGTTTCGCCCGGGCGCGCTCGACGCCGTCGGCCAGGATCCGGTCGTGGTCGAACGCCAGCCGCTCGGTCCGCAGGGCGCGCACCGGTGCCCAGCGTGCCTCCGCCGCGTCCGTGCCCGCGCGCGGCACCGGCAGGTCCGGCGCGAGCGCCAGGTACGCCACCGTCACCACCCGCATCCGGGGGTCCCGGTCCGGGGCCCCGTAGCCCGCCAGCTGTTCGATGTGGACGGTCCCCGGCGCCAGCCCCGTCTCCTCCGCCAGCTCGCGGCGCGCCGCGTCCGCCAGATCCTCGTCCTCCCGGACGAACCCGCCGGGGAGCGCCCACTCGCCGAAGTGCGGCTCGACCCCCCGGCGCACCAGCAGCGCGCACAGCTCGTCCCCGGTCAGCGTGAGCACGACCAGGTCCACGGTGACGGCGAACGGCGGGTGACCCATGCCACCCAGCCTAATCGTCAGCTTGACGATTAGCCAGCCGACCCCATATCGTCACGACGACGATAAGAGGAGGGCTCCATGGCCGACATCAATCGCCGGTTCGGGTTCCGGCACCTGCGCGGTGCGCCCACCGTGCACATCCGCCACTACCGCCGCGGCAGGCTCGCGCACGACGGTGTCGGGCTGTCCTTCTGGTACCGGCCGCTGACCGCGGTCGTCTCGGAAGTCCCGGTCGACGACCGCGAGCTGCCGCTGCTCTTCCACGCCCGCACGGCCGACTTCCAGGACGTCACCGTCCAGCTCGCCCTCACCTTCCGGATCGAGGACCCGGCGCTGGCCGCGCAGCGCATCGACTTCTCCATCGACCCGGACACCGGCCGCTGGCGCAGCGATCCCCTGGCGCAGATCAGCGGGCTGCTCACCGAAAACGTCCAGCAGTACGCGGTCGAGGTGCTGACCCGCATCGACCTGGCGACCGCGCTGGTCGACGGCGTCAGCGCGGTCCGCGACCGGATCCGTGCGGGCCTGGCCGAGGAGGACACGCGGCTCGCGCAGACCGGCTCGGCCGTGCTCGACGTCCGCGTGGTCGCGATCCGGGCCGAGCCGGAGGTCGAGAAGGCGCTTCAGACGACCGCGCGGGAGAAGGTGCAGCAGGAGGCCGACCGCGCGACCTTCGAACGGCGCGCGCTCGCCGTCGAGCGCGAACGCGCGATCAGCGAAAACGAGCTGCAGAGCCAGATCGAGCTGGCCCGCCGCGAGGAGCAGCTGCTGGCCCAGCGCGGCGCGAACGCCCGGCGGCAGGCCGAGGAAGCCGCGGCGGCGAACCGGATCGAGACGGAGGCGCAGGCCTCCCGCGAGGAGCGCCTGACGCAGGTGAAGGCGGAGGGGAAGCGAGCGCTCGGCGAGGCCGAAGCGGCGGGCGAAGCGGCCCGGCTGGCGGCGTACCGCGACCTGCCCGAGGGCGTCCTGACCGGGCTGGCGCTGAAGGAGCTGGCCGGCAACCTGCCGCAGATCGAGAGCCTCGTCCTGACCCCGGACCTGCTCACGCCGCTGCTGACGAAGCTCGGCGTCCGCTCGTGAGCCTCGCCCCGCGGGTCGTGCTCGTCCACCGCCGCACCGAGCTGGCCGAGCTCGTCGCCCGGCACGGCACCCGCGGCCAGGCCGAGTTCTTCCTGCGCACCCGTGGCCGCGACCTCGCCGAGGTGACCGAGGCCGACACGGCCCTGCGTGCCGCGCTCACCGCGGCCAGTGCCGCCATCCCGCTGGACTGGCGCCGCGGCGAGGTCGAACGCGCGGATCTCGACCGGTTCCTCTTCACTCCCGAGGACGTCGTCGTCGTGGTCGGGCCGGACGGCCTGGTCGCCAACGTGGCCAAGTACCTCGACGGCCAGCCGGTGATCGGGATCGCCCCGGGTGCGCCCGGCGTCCTGGTCAAGCACCCGGTCGAGGCCGTCGCGGATCTCGTGCGCTCCACGGCCGACGTCGAGCACCGGACGATGGCCGAGCTCACCGCGGACGACGGCCAGCGGCTGCTCGCCCTCAACGAGATCTACCTCGGGCACGCCGGGCACCAGACCGCCCGCTACCGGCTGGGGGTCGGTGGCGGGCGGGCGGAACGCCAGGCGTCGTCGGGAATCCTGGTCGGGACGGGCACCGGGGCGACCGGCTGGTGCGGGTCGGTGTGGCGGGAACGCGGCAGCGGCCTGCCCCTGCCGGCGCCCGGCGAGGCCCGGCTCGTCTGGTTCGTGCGGGAGGCGTGGCCGTCGCCGTCGACCGGGACCACCTGCACCGAAGGGGAACTGACCCGGGCGCCGCTGACGGTCGAGGTCGAGTCGGACCGCCTGGTCGCGTTCGGCGACGGCCTCGAAGCCGACTCGGTCGCCCTCACCCGCGGCCAGACGGCGGTCTTCGCTCCCGCGGCGAAGACCGTCCGCCTGGTGCGGTGACGGAAGCGCCGACACGCGTGATCAGCGGGTCGACACGCGTGATCGGGGGGTCGACACGGTGGTCAGGTGCCGTAGCGGGACTTGACGATCTGCGGGGTGTCGAGGTTGTGGCCGGCGTCCATGCTCTTCGCCAGGCGCAGGTACTGGCCCTCGGCCCACATCAGGGGGCCGGCGCTTCCGGTCGGCCGGCCGAGGCCGAAGCAGCCGACGTCCGCGCGGTCCCAGACCTGCTCGGGCACGAAGTAGCCGTCGTTGACCGAGTCCGCCATCGACTTCAGGTACACCGCGGCCGAGCGGCCGTTGGCGAGCTCGTACTGGCCGCGCTCCCCCGACAGCACCGGCCACAGCCGCCCGAAGCGCTGATTGCCACCAGCCGGCCAGCCGCTGCAGTTCGCGGTGCTCTCGCCGTAGTTGTCGTGCGGGTAGCGATGGAAGTAGATGTCCCCGTTGGGCAGCGTGACCTGCACCGACGAGTTGCCGTCCGAGGCCGCGGCCGTCGGGGCCACCGAGTTCGCGATCGTCGCGTCCCCGGCCGGGCGGATGCCGAGGCGGACCAGGTCGAGGAAGCCGAAGTCGGTGACATCGTGCTCGTAGAAGCAGCCTTCGTCGAAGCAGATCGTTGCCGTGTCGTTCGGGTTGCCGGCCCGGTCGAGGCGCTCGTAGTACGTGTGGCCGCCCCAGTAGCCGGATGTCGTGACCGCCCAGCCGGCCAGGGAGTTGCGCCAGGAGTCCGCCGTGGACTCCCAGGACGCCGCGCTCGCCGGGTCGCCGTTCGCGCGGGCGATCGCCCCGGCCGCGATCAGGCCGGCGATCTCCGCGGCCACCGAGGACGGCGACTTCCCGTACTGCTCCTCCCAGCGCTCGGTCGTGTCCGGGCCGGTCGAGACGATGTGGTTCGCGGTCGTCTTGACCTTGGCGTAGGTCGAGGCGTCGGTGAGGCCGGTCAGCCAGGCCAGCAGGATCGCGTCGGCGTTTTGGTCCAGTTGTTCGCAGCAGCCCAGTTGCTGCGCGCTCGCTCCGGCGACTCCGGAAACCGG
>NZ_MUMI01000126.1 GCF_002155975.1 Amycolatopsis kentuckyensis | reverse complement strand
CGCCGCGCTGGCCGAACGCGACGTCGCCGGCCGGTTCCCGAAGGACGCCGTCGTCGCCCACCGGCTCGCCCGGGGCCTCTCCGAACGCCCGCCGCTGCGGCGCGCCCTGCCGCCGGACCTCGCCGTCACCGAAACCTTCGACGAACCGCTGCAACGGGTCGACGAAGCCGCCTTCGTCGCGAAGACCCTCGGCGAACGCTTCTTCGCCGGGCTCGCGAACCACGGTCTCGCCTGCACGCGCCTGGCCATCGTCGCCGTCACCGAAGCCGGCGAGGAACGCGTGCGCGTCTGGCGCTGCGCCGAACCCCTCACCGCCCGCTCGACCGCCGACCGCGTGCGGTGGCAGTGCGAAGGCTGGCTCACCACGCGGGACCGGCCCACCGCCGGCATCGTCCGGCTGCGCCTCGACCCCGAAGAGGTCGTCGGCGGCCAGGCACTGCAGCTGCAGCTCGGCTCGGTGGGCCGGGACGCCGACGCCGCCGAACGCGCCGGTCGCGCCCTGGTCCGCATCCAGGGCCTGCTCGGCCCGGACGCGGTCGTCACCCCGCTGCTGGACGGCGGCCGCGGCCCGGGCGAACGCGTCCGGCTCATCCCGTGGGGCGAGCCGCGCCGTCCGCTCGCCGCGGACCGGCCGTGGCCGGGACGGCTGCCCGCGCCCTCGCCGACGGTCGTCCCGCCGCGGCCGGTGCCGGCCGAGGTGCTCGACGCGGTCGGTGACGTCGTCCGCTGCACCGCGCGCGGCGAACTCGGCTACCCGCCCTCGACGGTCGCCGTCGACGGGGGACCGCCGCGCCGGGTCATCGGCTCGGCCGGCCCGTGGGTGGTGCACCCGGTCCTGCCCGGCCGCCGCGGCGAGCGGCCCCTCGCCCGCGTCCAGGTGGTGCTGGAAGGCGACACCGCGGCGGACGGCGACATCGCGCTGCTGCTCCGGGCCACCGTCGGCGACGATCCACAGTGGACCGTCGAGGGTGCGTACGACTGACGCGCGGGACCGACCGGTGTCAGCCACCAGCCGCGGTCAGGGTGGCCGCCACGTCGTCCGCACGCTCGGGCAGGCCGACCGCCCGCCACAGCTCGATCGCCAGGCCCAGGTGACGCCGGGCCGCGGCCGGGTCGCCGAGTTCGCTCTCGAGCTCGCCGAGCCGCTGCCGGCACGCCGCCTCGTTGCTGCGGTCGCCGTTGGCGCGGAACACGTGCGCCGCGCGCAGGAGGGCCGACTCCGCCCGGGCCCGGTCACCCAGCTCCGCGTGGATCATGCCGAGCCGCTGGTCGGTGTAGGCGCCGCAGCGCTCGTCGCTGATCTCGCTGAAGATCGTCAGCGCTTCGGTGAGGTCGCGCAGCGCGGCCGGGGTGTCGCCGATCTCCAGGTGGTACCGGCTGAGGGTGCGGAGGATCACCGCCTGCCGGTGGCGGTCGCCGAGGTGCCGGGCGATCCGCAGGCCGTCCTCGATCCACGGGCCGGCGTCGCCGGCGCCCTGCTCGAAGCCGATGATGCCGATGGCCGATCGGAGCTGGGCCTCCGCCTGCCGGTGCCCGGCGGCGACCACGTGGGCCAGCGCCTCCTTGTCGACGGCCAGCGCCGCGTCGAGTTCGCCGCGGACGCGGTGCACGGTGCCCAGGCTCGCCAGCGCGAGGCCTTCGCCGCGCCGGTCGCCGATGGACTGGTACAGCTTCACGCACCGGCGCAGGTCCTGGCGGGCTTCGGCCATTTCGTCCAGGTAGATGTGCACCTGGCCGAGCCCTTGCAGCAACGCCGCTTCGCCGTGGGTGTTGCCGGCCGCGACGGCGGCGTCCAGCGCGATCCGGTGGCTGCGGTTCCAGTCCTGGTAGAGGCTGCGGTGGTCGTAGTACGGCACCGTGGCGATCGCCAGCTCCCAGGCCAGCTCGTCCAGGCCCCAGTCCGCCGCGAGTTCGATCGCCCGCAGCAGCGTCCCGCGTTCGGCGTCGAACCAGGTGATGGGATCGACGACCGCGTAGTCCGGCGTCCAGCGCGGGGAACGGCCCGGGGTTGGCCGGAAGAGGCTGGGGTAGCACAGGTCACGGGCCTGCTCGGCGAGGGCGAGCCAGGCGGCGAGGACCCGCTCCACCGCCGCCCGGCGCTCCTCGAGCGGGTAGCACTCCTGCGCGCCTTCCGACGCGTACGCGCGCAACAGGTCGTGCAGCCGGTACCGCGGCTGGCCGGCGCGGTCGGTCGTCACCAGGCGCACGAGGTAGGCGTCGACCAGGGCGTCCAGCACGTCGTCCGGGACCCGGCGGCCCAGGAGCGGGCCGATCACCCACGCCGGGAGCGTTTCCGCGCCCAGCAGCCCCAGCAGCCGGAACGCCCGGACGGCGTCCTCGGGAAGCAGCCGCAGGCTCAGGTCGAAGTTGGCCCGCACGTCGAGGTCGCCGACCCGCAGCTCGCGCAGCCGCCGGGACTCGTCCGCCAGGCGGTCGCGCAGCACCTGCAGGGTCCACGCCCCCCGGCTCGCGAGCTTCGCCCCGGTGATCCGGATGGCCAGCGGGAGCCGGCCGCACAGCCGGACGATCTCGTCGGCCTGCTCCGGTTCCTCCTCGACGCGCTCCGGTCCGGCGATGCGGGCCAGCAGGCTCCGGGCGTCTTCGGTGGACAGCACGTCCAGCTCGACGTGCTCGGCACCGGTCAGGTCGGCCAGCCGGTGCCGGCTCGTGACCACCACCGCGCAGTCACCGGACGGCGGCAGCAGCGGCCGCACCTGCTGGGCGCCGGCGGCGTCGTCGAGCAGCACCAGCATGCGGCGATCGGCCAGCCGCGACCGGTAGAGGGCGGCTCGTTCGTGCAGGCCGGGCGGCATGACCGCGTCCGTGACGCCGAGTGCGCGCAGCAGCTCGGCCAGCAGCACCGCCGGGTCGCGCGGCACGGCGGAGGTGCCGGCCAGGTCGAGGTAGAGCTGGCCGTCGGGGAACGCGTCACGGGCGTCGTGGAGCGCGCGCACGGCGAGCGCCGACTTCCCGGTCCCGGGCGCACCGGCGACGACCACCACCCGGCGCCCGGCCAGCAGGTCCAGCAGCTCGCTCAGCGGGCCGGCCCGGCCGGTGAAGTCCGGGATGTCCGCGGGCAGCTGGGCGACCGGCCGCTGCTCCCGCGTCGCGGTGACCAGGTCGAGCGCGGGATCCGCACGCAGGATCTGCGCGTGCACGCGCTGCAGGCCGGGCCCGGGGTTGGCGCCGAGCTCCTCGGCCAGCAGCCGCTGGATGTCGTGGAACACGGCGAGCGCGTCGCCCTGGCGGCCGCTGCGGTAGAGCGCGATCATCAGCAGCTCCCGCGCGCGTTCGCGGTACGGGTGCTCGCCGATGAGCCGGGACAGCTCGGGGATGGCCGGCGCGTGCTCCCCGCGTAGCAGGTCGAGCTCGGCGAGGTCTTCCAGCGCGCCGAGGCGGTACTCGTCGAGCCGGGCGCGTTCGGTGGCGGCCGCCGGGGTGTCGATGCCGCTGAAGGCGGGCCCGCGCCAGAGCGTCATCGCCTCGGCGAGGTGCTTCCGGGCGGCGGTCAGGTCGCCGTCGCCGCGGGTCTCGCGCGCCCGGTCGAGCCCGGCGGCGAACCGGTCGCTGTCGAGCCGGCCGGGGGCCACCCGCAGCAGGTACCCGGTGCCGATGGTCTGCAGCGAGCCGTCGTCGAGCTCCAGCGACCGGCGCACGTCACCGACGTACTTCTGGACCAGGTTGACCGCGCTCCTCGGCGGCTTCGCGCCCCAGGCACCCTCGATGATCTGCTCGCGGTCCACCCGCCGGTTCGCGTGCAGCAGCAGCACCCCGAGCACCCGCAGGCACTTGGCGGACCCCACCTCGACCGGGGCCGCGCCGCGCCAGGCGGTGATCGGCCCGAGCACGCCGAATCGAACATCACGCATGGAAATGCCCCCTCCCCGAGGCCGAGCGTACCTCCGACCGGCGACGTTCCGTAAGACTGCAGTGCGATTGCAGTGAGCGCTGCCAGGCTCCCGTCGCCGGCCGAGTGCGTGCCGGCGAGGGGAGAGCCACGATGGGAACCAGGACGAAGGCCGGATCCGTGTGCCGCGGCCGGCCTTGACGGCGGGACCACCGCGCCGGATCGCGGCCGCGCTGCTGAGCGCCGCGGTCGTCGTGGCTACCGCGGCGCCCGCCGGCGCGGCGCCGGCCCCGCACGTCCCGGCCAGGGTGCGCGAGGTCGTCACCACCGTCGAGTGGGCGTCCATCGAGGTGGTCGACGCCGGGCTCCACCACCGGCGGACGGTGGTGCCGCTGACCCGCGCGTTCACGATCGAACGGGTGCTGTGACCGAGCCGACTCCGGTCCGTCCACAGTTGACACCGGCCGCGTGCCCGGCGCAGGATCGGACCACAGTGGTCGATCGTGTGTTCGAACAGTAGTCGCTGGCTTCCCCACAGCGAAATCGGTGGGAGAGTCGGCGTTGGCGTTCAACAATCCACGCGTGCCGTGGTCCGAAGTGGAGCGGATCGCGTCCGGGCGTCCGCCCGTACCCGGGGACGGCAACGACGCCCCCGCGTGGTCGCGCAAGCGGGAGGGCTACGCCGGTGCGCCACCCGATCTCGTGCACCGGCGGGGCCGGGACGACGGCGGGGACCGGATCCGGGCGCCCTACGCCGAGCTGCACGTCCACTCCAACTTCAGCTTCCTCGACGGGGCCTCGCACCCGGAGACCCTCGTGGAGGAGGCCGCGCGGCTCGAGCTCGACGCGCTCGTCCTCACCGACCACGACGGCATGTACGGCGCCGTGCGGTTCAACGACGCCGCCCGGGCGCTCGGGGTGCGGGTCGGGTTCGGGGCCGAGCTCTCGCTCGGGCTGCCCGCGCCGCAGGCCGGCGCGCCCGATCCGGCCGGGTCGCACCTGCTCGTGCTCGCCCGGCAGCAGACCGGTTACCACCGGCTGTGCCGCGTCATCTCCCGCGCCCAGCTCGCCGGCGGGGAGAAGGGACGGCCCGTCTACGACTTCGACGAGCTGGCGGACGAGCTGGCCGGGCACGTCGTCGTCCTCACCGGCTGCCGCAAGGGCGCGGTCCGGCAGGCGCTGGCCCGGAAGGGGCCGGCCGCCGCGCGCGCCGAGCTGGCCCGGCTCGTGGACCGGTTCGGGCGGTCGCACGTGGCCGTCGAGCTGATCGACCACCGGCTGCCCACCGACGAAGCCGCCAACGACCTGCTCGACGCGCTGGCCAAGGAGCTGCGGCTGCCGACGGTCGTGTCCAACAACGTGCACTACGCCCGCCCGGAAGACGCCGTCGTGGCGGACGCGCTCGCCGCCGTCCGGGCGCGGCGGTCGGCCGAGGACCTCGACGGGTGGCGGCCGCCGTCGGGGCAGGCGTTCCTGCGGTCCGGGATGGAGCAGCGGCGCCGCTTCGAGCGCCGCTACCCTGGCGCGGTCGGCCGGGCCGCCGTCCTGGGCGTCGAAGTGGCCTTCGACCTGCAGCTGGTCGCGCCGGACCTGCCGCCGTTCCCCGTCCCGGCCGGGCACGACGAGATGTCGTTCCTGACCGAGCTGACCCGGCGGGGCGCGAGGAAGCGGTACGGCACGCGCGAAGAGAACCCGAAGGCCTACGCCCAGCTCGACCACGAACTCGCCGTCATCGAGGAGCTGGGCTTCCCCGGCTACTTCCTCGTCGTCTGGGACATCGTCCGGTTCTGCCGGGAGTCGGACATCCTCTGCCAGGGCCGCGGTTCGGCCGCGAACTCCGCGGTCTGCTACGCGCTGGAGATCTGCCACGCCGACCCGGTGCGGTGGAACCTGCTGTTCGAGCGGTTCCTCGCGCCGGAGCGGGACGGCCCGCCGGACATCGACGTCGACATCGAGTCCGGCCGCCGTGAGGAAGCCATCCAGTACGTCTACGAGAAACACGGCCGGTTCCACGCCGCGCAGGTCGCCAACGTCATCACCTACCGGGCGCCCTCGGCGATCCGCGACGCCGCGAAGGCGCTCGGCCACAGCCCCGGGCAGCAGGACGCCTACGGCAAGCTCGTGGACCGCTGGGGCGGGGTCGCCGCGACCAGGCGGCAGGCAGCGGGGTCGATCCCGGACGACGTCCTCGACCTGGCGGCGCGGATCGAGGACTTCCCGCGCCACCTCGGCATCCACTCCGGCGGCATGGTGATCTCGAAGCAGCCGGTGTCCGAAGTGGTCCCGGTCGAGTGGGCGACCATGAAGGACCGCAGCATCCTGCAGTGGGACAAGGACGACTGCGCCACCGTCGGCCTGGTCAAGTTCGACCTGCTCGGCCTCGGCATGCTGTCCGCGCTGCACCACATGATCGACCTCGTCGCCGAGCACCACGGATCCACTGTGGACATCGGGAAGCTCGACCTGGCCGACCCGGCGGTCTACGACATGCTCTGCGAAGCCGACGCGGTCGGCGTGTTCCAGGTGGAGTCCCGCGCCCAGCTGGCCACGCTGCCGCGGCTGCGGCCCCGGAAGTTCTACGACCTCGTCGTCGAAGTCGCCCTGATCCGGCCCGGCCCGATCCAGGGCGGCTCGGTGCACCCCTACATCCGCCGTCGCCGCGGGGACGAGGAGTGGGAACACGCGCACCCGCTGCTGGCCGCGTCCCTGGACCGCACCCTCGGCGTGCCGCTGTTCCAGGAACAGGTGATGCAGATGGCGGTCGACGTCGCCGGCTTCACCCCGGCCGAAGCCGACCAGCTGCGGCGGGCCATGGGCGCGAAACGGTCCAGCGCCAAGATGAAGGCGCTGATGGCGCGGTTCTTCGCCGGCTGCGCAGCCAACGGCCTCGACCGCGAGCTCGCCACGCGGATCTTCGAGCAGATCCACGCCTTCTCCGGCTACGGCTTCCCCGAAGCGCACTCGATGTCCTTCGCGCTGCTCGTGTACGCGTCCGCGTGGTTCAAGCGCTACTACCCGGCCGCCTTCTGCGCCGGGCTGCTGCGGGCCCAGCCGATGGGTTTCTACAGCCCGCAGTCCCTGGTCGCCGACGCCCGCCGCCACGGCGTGCGCATCCGCGAACCCGACATCAACGCGAGTCTCGCGGGCGCCACCCTCGAACCGGACGCCGGCGGAGTCGCGCTCCGGCTCGGCCTCGCCGCGGTCCGTCACCTGGGCGAAGACGTGGCCGGCTCGATCGTGGCCGAACGCGAGGCCCACGGCCCGTACACGAGCATCGGCGACCTGACCCGCCGCGTGCAGCTGAAGAAGAACGCCGCCGAAGCACTGGCCACGGCCGGGGCGTTCAGTGGCTTCGGCGGCGACCGGCGCCAGGACCTGTGGGCGGCGGGCGCGGCCGCGGCGACCCGGCCGGGTCACCTGCCCGGCCTCGCTCCGGGTCTCGACGCACCGGCGCTGCCCGGGATGACGAAGCTGGAGGTGACGGCGGCGGACCTGTGGGCGACGAGCGTCTCCCCGGACAGCCACCCGGTGGAGTACCTGCGCGAGCTGCTGGACAGGCGCGGGGCGATCACCGTGGCGGAGCTCATGCGCACCGAGGACGGCACGCGAGTGTGGATCGGCGGCGCGGTCACCCACCGCCAGCGCCCGGCGACGGCGGGCGGCATCACGTTCCTCAACCTCGAAGACGAGACGGGGATGGCCAACGTCCTGGTCTCACCGGGCCTGTGGCAGCGGCAGCGGCTGGTGGCCCGCACCAGCGCGGCGTTGCTCGTCCGCGGCCAGGTCCAGGCGGCCGAAGGTGTGGTCACACTGGTTGCCGATCGCATCGAAAACCTCGATCTTTCGGTGCGAACCGGGCCCTCACGCGACTTCCGTTGACTTCGGGCCGCCTCGGTGGTTCTCTCGCTGAGAGCGCTCCCAGTCATCCGTTCGTGCCCGACGAGTGAGGATGGACCTTCATGACAGCTCGACGTCTGCGCTGGGCAGCGTGGCCGGTGATCGCCGTGCTCGCCGCGGCCATCCCGGCGGCCGGGACCGCCGGGGCGGCGACCGCGCCCACGGCGACGGTCACCGTCAACGCCCGAGCCGGGCTGGCGACCATGCCGGACACCGGGATCGGCATCAACCACGCGGTCTGGGACAGCCAGCTGGGGACCGACGAGGTGGCCGACCTGTTCGGCGCCGCCGGTGTCCGCACGATGCGCTACCCCGGTGGTTCCTACGGCGACATCTACCACTGGAAGGACAACACCGCGCCGGGCGGGTACGTGGCGCCGAACACCGATTTCGACACCTTCATGGGCGGCGTCCGAAGAGCCGGGGCCCAGCCGATCATCATCGCCAACTACGGCACCGGCACCCCGGAGGAAGCCGCGGACTGGGTGCGGTACGCCAACGTCACCAAGGGGTACGGCGTCAAGTACTGGGAAATCGGCAACGAGCTGTACGGGAACGGGCACTACGGCGCGAACTGGGAAGCCGACAACCACGCGGACAAGAGCCCGACCGCCTACGCCAACGGTGTCGTCGCCTACGCCGACGCGATGAAGGCCGTCGACCCGGGGGTCAAGATCGGCGCCGTGCTGACCACCCCGGCGAACTGGCCGGACGGCATCGTCGGTGCCGGCGACACCGCCACCTGGAACCAGACCGTGCTGTCCATCGCGGGCCCGCACATCGACTTCGTCATCCTGCACTGGTACCCCACCGGCTCGACGGCGGCGGAAGCCCTCGCCAAGCCGGAGCAGCTCGACGACATGCTCTACCTGGCGCGCGAGCAGATCACCCGGTACGCGGGCCCGAACTCCGGCCGGATCGGCATCTCGATGACCGAAACGAACACCCCGGTGGGCATGGACACCCAGCCCGGTGCCCTGTTCGCCGCCGACACCTACAGCTCGCTGCTGGCGAACGGCGTGTTCACCGTCGACTGGTGGGACACGCACAACGGCGGGACGAAACTGTCCACTGTGGCCGGTTATCCGGACTACGGCGACTCCGGCCTGCTCTCCAGCGCCACCTGCCTCGAAGGCGGCGTCTGCGAACCGCCGCTCAACACCCCGTTCGCGCCCTACTACGGCCTGAAGATGCTGAGCGCCTTCGCTCATCCCGGTGATCAGTTCGTCCGGGCCGGTGCGGACGACCCGCTCGTCGGCGCGCACGCCGTCCGGCGCCCCAACGGCGACCTCGCGGTGCTGCTGCTCAACAAGGACCCCGACCAGGCCAGGGCGGTGACGCTGGACTACGCGGGTTACACGCCGGCCGCGGCCGCGCCGCAGGTGCTCACCTTCACCAACGGCGCCACGGCCATCTCGAGCGCCACGACCGGGACGAGCACGTCCCAGACGCTGCCGCCGTATTCGCTGACCACGCTGGTGTTGCACCCCGCGACCGCCGCGTCCGCCGGCCCCGGGACACCCGGGCAGCCGACCGGCACGGCGACCGACCGGACCGCGACGATCAGCTGGCCCGCGGCGGCGCCCGGCGCCCACCCGATCGCGAAGTACGAGGTCTACCGGCAGCTGGGTGCGGTCAGCGAGCAGTGGGGCGAGACGGCCGGCACGTCACTCGACGTCGGGAACCTGGTGCCGGGCAGCAGGTACACGATCAACGTGCTGGCGCGCGACACGGCCGGGAACGTGTCCGCGGCCTCTCCGCCGCTGACGCTGACGACCGGCGCGCCGGCGTCGAGCAGCTGCACGGTCCGGATGACCGACGTCACCGACTGGGCGAGCGGTTTCGTCGGCGGCATCCACGTCACCGGCACCGGCGTGGTGGGGGACTGGACGCTGACGTTCAGCTGGCCGACCGCGCGGCAGAAGCTCACCGGCGGCTGGAACGGCACCTGGGCCCAGAACGGCACGACGGTGACGGTCTCGTCGTCGGCCCCACCGGCGGCGGGGGTCGATGTCGGCTTCACGGCTGACTACAGCGGGCCGAACATCCTGCCGACGGCGTTCACGCTCAACGGCGTCCTCTGCGCGGCGGGCTGAGCGCGGGGACTGACTCCTTCCTGGCGTCCGACGCCAGGAAGGAGTCAGTCAACGCTCTCGACGCGCTCGCGCACGGCCCGCAGTTCCTCGCCGACGACCGCCATCTGCGCGTCGACCGCCGACGGGTCGGTGTCCTCGGGGAAGAACAGGCTGAAGATCAGTTCGGCGCCGGCCAGGTTCGGCACCACCCGGGTGAACAGGCCCAGGGTGGGGGAGTCGGCGCTGACGACGTCGACGACGCCGTGCTCGGCCGCGACCCGCACGGCGACCCGCTGCGGGCCGCTTTCGGTGTGGACGCGCCAGATGTCACCGTGGTCGTGGTCGACGGCGGTGGCGAATGCCGGTGCCCATTCGGGGAGGTGACGCGGATCGGCGAGGTATTCGACGACCCGCGCGGGCGGGGCGGCGACGGAGATGGTGCGGGTTTCGGCGCGTCCCGGTGTCGTGGGTTCCATGCCGGAAACGATACGCACCTGCGTATGGTTTGTCGACGCGTAAAATCCCGCCGGTGAACGAGGACGACGATCTCGGAGCCCTCTGCGCCGGGGCGGGCCGCAGCCTGGCCGAAGCCGAGCGGCCGGTGCTCGAGCGGCACGGGCTCTCGATGTGGCAGTACGTGGTGCTGTCGGCGCTGTCCGCCGGGTCGGCGCCGAGCCAGCTGGTGCTGGCCCAGCAGATCCGCTACGACAAAACCCGGTTGATCGGCTTGCTGGACGCGCTCGAAGCGGAGGGCCTGGTCGCCCGCGACCCGGACCCGGCCGACCGGCGCGCAAGGGTGGTGCGCCTGACAAGGGAGGGCAGCGAGCGGCACGCGGCGGTCCGGGCCGCGATCAAAGAGGTGGAGGACCAAAAACTGGCGGGGCTGCCCCCCAACACCAGACGACTGCTGCGGTCGGCCTTGGCCCACCTGGCAAATTCGGACTGACCGCAGCGCTTCAGGCGGCGCACTTCCCAAAGGGAGAGAAGGAACACGCGAACCGGCGGCCGGGAGCGCAAGCCGGCCAACGCGGAACCGATCCGGACGACAAGGCGAACCGGCGGCCGGGGGCGCAAGTCGGCCGACGCGGAACCGATCCGGACGACAAGGCGAACCGGCGGCCGGCAACGCAAGCCGACCAACGACGTCACCAGACCTCCCCCGCCCCTCGTCCCAGCCTGCACTTCAGTCGACGACCGGGTTTGTCAAGGCACGCTTTCCCGCCTTGACAAACCCGGGCGGCGACTGAGACTCCTACCGGAGGGGCGGGGGAGGGCGGACCCGCTTTACCACGGCAGACTGTCTCTGCCGTGGCGGACTCTCTCTGCCGCGGCAGAGACAACCCGCCACGGCAGAAAAACAAAAGACTGTCCTCGCCGGACGGGCAGGCTCTGGGATGGCCCGCGCTGTCCCCTCACGTTCTGGATGTGGGCCGCTGGGTGGTCATCCCGTCGCCTGATTGAGGCCTATCACTTTGAGCNNGGATGACCACCCCGCTCCTCCGTGGGGCAGGGCCTTACTGGTGGCGGATCAGCTCCTCCGCCACCCACTCCGCGATCCCCTCCGGATACGGATCGGCCAGCCCGAGCACGAAGTGGCCGAACCCTGCGTCCGCGGCCTCGGCGATCTTCTCCCGCGTCACCTGCGGTCGCTCGTACTCCACCGGTAGGAAGATCGACCGCGTGATCTCTGCCGGGTTGCGGCCCAGCTCCGCGCAGTACTTGTCCAGCAAGCGACTTCGGGCGGCCAGGTCCGCGATGTCGCCGCCGCCCGGGATGTTCCACATGTCCGCGTGCTTTGCCACCACCCGCAGCGTTGCGTTTGCTCGGCCGCCGATCATGATCGGGGGGTGGGGGCGCTGTAGCGGCCGTGGGTTTCCGTATGCCCCCGAAAGGCGGACGTGCGCTCCCGAGAAGTCGAACGGTGATGGGGATGTCCACAAGCGACGGATCACCGTGCATGCCTCGTCCAGGGCCGTGACCGCGTCCGCCTGGCTGAGGTACGGCAAGCCGTGGGCGTCGTACTCGCGTCGGGCCAGTGGGTGGCTTGGCCGGGAGCCCGCGCCGATGCCGAAGTCGAGGCGTCCGCCCGAGACTATGTCGACCGTTGTGGCGATCTTGGCCAGCATGGCCGGTGGGCGGAACCGGTTGCTGGTGACCAGCAGGCCGATGCGCAGCCGGGATGTCTGGGCCGCCAGCGCCGAAAGCAGGGTCCAGCCTTCGAAGATCGGGCCGTCCGGGTTGCCGGCTATCGGCATCAGGTGGTCGAACAGCCACGCGTGCTCGATCTCCGGTACCTTGTCCGCTTCTCGCCACACGCGCAGGATCTCGTCGTAACCGACCTGCTGCGGTGCGGTCATGATGCCGAACTTCACCGGCGCCGCCGCAGTGACGCGTCGAGCAGCGCCGGCGGGGTGTCGAACTTCTCGTCCGGGGCCAGGTCGACGCCGGGCGCCACGATGGTGTCGATCTCGTCGAGGACGTCGGCCGGCAGCACCGTGTCGGCGGCCGCGAGCTGGGCAGCCAGGTGGTCCGGGGTGCGCGGGCCGATCAGCGCGCTCGTCACACCCGGGTGTGCGGTGACGAAGCCGAGCGCCAGCTGGATCAGGGTGAGGCCGGCCGCGTCGGCCAGCTTGACCAGTTTCTCCACCGCGTCGAGGCGGGCGCGGTTGGCCGGGATGTCGAGGTCGAAGCGCTGCGGCACGACCTTCGCGCGATTTCCGCTGAACTCCCGGCCCGCGCGGATCGCGCCCGACAGCCAGCCCGAAGCCAGCGGGCTCCAGGCCAGGACGCCCATGCCGTACTCCTCGGTCACCGGCAGCACGTGGGCTTCGATGCCGCGCTGCAGGATCGAGTAACTCGGCTGCTCGGTGACGTACCGGCCGAGGTGGTGCGCGCGGGCGGCCCACTGCGCCTGGACGATGCGGTACGCGGGGAACGTCGAGGACCCGAAGTACCGGATCTTGCCCGCACGCTGCAGGTCGGTCAGCGCGGAAAGCGCTTCCTCGTCGCTCGTCGCGGGGTCCCAGCGGTGGAGCTGGTAGAGGTCGACGTGGTCGACGCCGAGGCGGCGCAGGCTGTCGTCGAGCGCGGTGACCAGCCAGCGGCGCGAATTCCCGCGGTGGTTGCGCTCTTCGCCCATCGGCATGGTCGCCTTCGTGGCCAGCACGAGGTCGTCGCGGCGGCCGGCGATCGCCTTGCCGACCATCGTCTCCGACTCGCCCTGGCCGTACATGTCGGCGGTGTCGACGAGGTTGACGCCGGCTTCGAGCGCGGCGTCGACGATGGCGGTGGCCTCGTCCTGCGTCGTGTTTCCGATGGCGCCGAAGTTCATCGCGCCGAGCGCGAGGGTGCTGACCTGGACGCCGGTGCGGCCCAAGGTGCGGTACTGCATGGGGAGTGCCTCCGTGGCAGGATAGGCAAACGGAACGTTGCTCCGCTAACGATACGGAACATTGTTCCGCTTAGCAAGGGAGGGTCGGTGGGCGAACGCAAGCCCAAGCGGGCGGACGCCCGGCGCAACGAAAAGACGTTGCTGGACGCGGCGGCCGCGGTCTTCGTCGCCTCCGGCGTGGACGCGCCGGTGCGGGACATCGCGGCGAAGGCCGGCGTCGGGATGGGCACCATCTACCGGCACTTCCCGACCCGGGCGGACCTGGTCATCGCGGTCTTCCGGCACCAGGTGGACGCCTGCGCGGCGGCGGCGCCCGCCTTGCTGGCCTCGCACGAATCGCCGTATGCCGCGCTGACGCAGTGGATCGACCTGTTCGTGGACTTCCTGGTGACCAAGCACGGGCTCGCCGGGGCGCTCCAGTCCGACAACACCGGCTTCGAGGCGCTGCACGCGTACTTCCTGGACCGGCTGGTGCCGGCGTGTGGCGAGCTGCTCGACGCGGCGATCGCCGCCGGCGAGGTCCGGGCCCGGGTGGCGCCGCTGGACCTCATGCGCGGGGTCGGCAACCTCTGCATCGGCGCGGACGATCCCCGCTACGACGCGCGAGGGATGGTGAAGCTCCTTGTCGCCGGGCTGCGGTGCGAGACCATGGACGCATGACGGTGTGGCGGGAGTTCGAAGCGGCGGAACCGGAGTTCGCGGGCCGGGTGCGGGCGTTGTTCGACGCGCACAAGCACAAGACCATCGCGACCCTGCGGGCGGACGGCTCGCCGCGGATCTCGGGGATCGAAACGGTCTTCGAGGACGGTGAGCTGGTCTTCGGGTCGATGCCGAACGCGCGCAAGGGCGCGGACCTGCGGCGGGACCCGCGGTTCGCGCTGCACAGCGCGACGGTCGACCCGGTGGACGGCGCCGAGGCGCAGTGGCCGGGCGAGGCGAAGATCGCCGGGCGGGTGCGCACCGAGGACGGCGAGCGGTTCGTCGCCGACGTCGCCGAGGTCGTGCACACCCACCTGAACGAGGCGGCGACGCTGCTGGTCGTCGAGTGGTGGACCCCCGACGGCGGCCTGCGCAAGGTCGAGCGCGAGTAACTCCGCCCTGCGGTGAACGACTCATGCAAGGCGCTGTCGGAGTCTGAATTAAGTCAACTGCTTGACTTAATCAGGGATCGTCGCCATGCTCGGGTCAGGGGACATTCACCAACGAGAGGCCCGTGATGACGCCGAGCAACACCGATTCGCTGCCGCGGTTCCCGTTCGAGGCCGCCACCGCGCTGGAGCCGCCCGCCGAGTGGGCCGAGTTCCGGGAGAAGTGCCCGGTCGCGCGCGTCGCGCTGGCCAGCGGGGACGAAGCCGCCCTGATCACCCGCTACGACGACGTCAAGACCGTCCTGTCCGACCCGCGGTTCACCCGGCCGACGCCGGGGGACAACGCGGCCCGCGTCGCCGACACCGAGTCGGGCGGGGTGTTCAACAGCGAGATGGCGACCGTGCTCCCGCAGCACGGCGAGGCGCACCTCAAGTGGCGGCGCCTGCTCGGGAAGTGGTTCACCGCCAAGCGGATGAACGCGCTGCGGCCGGGCATGGCGGCGATGGCCGAGCAGCTCATCGACGACATGGTCGCCAAGGGCGCGCCCGGCGACCTCAAGGCGGGCCTCGCCTTCCCGCTGCCGGTCTGGGTCATCTGCGACATGCTCGGCGTGCCGGACGCCGACCGCGACCGGTTCGCCCACTGGTCCGACGTCATGCTCAGCATGACCCGCTACACGCAGGCCGAGTTCGACGCGGCGCAGGCGGAGTTCGGCCGGTACATGGGCGGGCACATCGCGAGCAAGCGGGCCGAGCCGGGCGAGGACATCCTCAGCGCGCTGATCGCCGAGGGCGTCGACTGGTCCGACGCGATGTTGACCGCCACCGGCATCGGCCTGCTCATCGCCGGCCACGAGACCACCGCGAACATGATCGCCAAGATGACGGCGATGCTGCTGGCCGACCGCCGCCGCTGGGAGCAGTTGCTGGCCGATCCGTCGCTGGTGCGCACGGCGGTCGAGGAAGCGCTGCGGGCGGACGCCAACGCGGGCGTGGGCATGCAGCGGTACCTGACCGAGGACTTCGAGGTCGGCGGCACCGTGCTGCCGGCGGGGACCACCGCGATGTGCAGCATGGCCGCGGCCAACCGCGACGAAGGCGCCTTCGAGAACGCCGCCGACGTGGACCTGACCCGCAGCCCGAACCCGCACCTGGCCTTCGGCGCCGGCGCGCACGCGTGCCTCGGCCAGCCGCTGGCCCGCACCGAGCTGCAGGTCGTGCTGGAAGTGCTGCTGCGCAAGCTGCCGGACCTCGAGCTCGCCGTCCCGGCGGACGAGCTGCGGCGGGTCGAGGGCCTCGCCGTCGGCGGCCTGCGGGAACTGCCCGTCCGCTGGTGACGGCCCAGGCGACCCGGGAGCGGATCCTGGTCGCGGCGGAACGCCTCTACGCCGAACACGGCGTGCTGGCCGTTTCCCACCGGCAGATCAGCGAGGCCGCGGGGCAGGGGAACAACACCGCGGTGGGCTACCACTTCGGCACCCGGGCCGAGCTGGTCCGGGCCATCGCCCGCAAGCACACCGGGCCGATCGAACGGCTGCGTGGCCGCCGGCTGGACCGCGGTCACGACGGGCTGCGGGACTGGCTCGGGTGCCTGGTGCACCCCACCACCGAGCACCTGGCCGAACTGGGCGCGCCCACCTGGTTCGCCCGGTTCGCCGCCCAGGTGATGACCGAACCGTCGCTGCGCGCGGTCATCATCGAGGAAACCCTGACGTCCCCGTCGCTGGCGCAGACCGTCGAGGGGCTCCACCGGTGCCTGCCCGGGCTGCCCGCCGAAGTCCGCGCCGAACGCAACGACTTCACCCGCCTCGTGCTGATCCACGGGCTGGCCGAGCGCGAACGCGCCCTCGCCGACGGCGCGGGCACCCCGGAAGCCGGCTGGCGCGACACCGCCGGGGCCCTCACCGACGTACTGGCCGGGTTGTGGCTCGCGCCGGTCACCCAGTAACTCCAACGGAAGGAACCGCCATGAAGGTCATCGTGGACGAAGCCAAGTGCTGCGGCGCCGGCACCTGCGTCATGCTCGCCCCGGACGTGTTCGACCAGCGTGACGACGACGGCATCGTCGTCCTGCTCGACGAGCACCCCGCCGAAGCGCTGCACGCGACCGTCCGCGAGGCGGCGAGCGTGTGCCCGGGCGTCGCGATCGCGGTCAGCGAGGAGGGATGATCGACGACGTCCTCGTCGTCGGCGCCTCGGCGGCCGGGCTCGCGACCGTGGAAGCCCTGCGCCGCAAGGGTTACGCCGGCCGCGTGACCGTGCTGGGCGCCGAAGCGCACCTGCCCTACGACCGGCCGCCGTTGTCCAAGCAGGTCCTCGGCGGGAGCTGGACGCCCGAGCAGGCCCGGCTGCGGACGCCGGACGCGTTGTCCGCGTTGGCCGCCGAGTTCGTGCTCGGGGACCCGGCGGTGCGGCTGGATGCCGCCGCGCGGACCGTCCACACCGCGGCCGGGCGCACCCTGACCGCGGACGCGATCGTGCTCGCCACCGGGCTGCGGCCGCGCACCCTGCCGGGCCAGGACGGCCTCGACGGCGTCCACGTGCTGCGCACCCTCGACGACACGCTGGCCCTGCGCGCGGACCTGGCGCCGGGCAAGCGGGTGGTGGTCGTCGGGGACGGCGTGCTCGGCGCGGAGATCGCCGCGACCGTGTGCGCGGCGGGCGTGCCGGTCACCCTCGCCGGCCCCCAGCCCGCGCCGCTGGCCTACCAGTTCGGCCCGCTGCCCGCCGGGCTGCTCGCCGAACTGCACGCGAGCCGGGGCGTCGGCCTGCGGCTCGGCTCGGCGGTCACGGGCCTGGCGTCCGGAGACGGCCGGGTGACCGGGGTCCGGCTCGCGTCCGGCGAAGTGCTGCCCGCCGACGTCGTCGTGGTCGCCTTCGGGGCCGCACCGGCGACGGAGTGGCTCGTGGGCAGCGGAGTGCTGTGCGACAACGGCGTCGTGTGCGACTCCCGCTGCCGGGCGGCGGACGGGATCTACGCCGCGGGCGACGTCGCCCGCTGGCACCACGAAGGGCTCGATGCGCTGCTGCGGCTGGAAAACCGGACCAACGCGACCGAGCAGGCGGTGGCCGTCGCGGGGAACCTCCTCGGCGAAGACCGCCCGTACACGCCGGTGCCCTACTTCTGGACCCACCAGTTCGACGCCCGGATCCACGTGCACGGAACCCTGTCCGCGGCCGCGGAAGTGTCCGTTGTGGAGGGTGACCCGGCCGAAGGCCGGTTCGTGGCGCAGTACCGCCGTGGCGGCGTCGTCACCGGCGTGCTCGGGTGGAACATGCCCAAGCAGGCGCGGCTGCGGCGGCAGGACATCGCCGGTGCCGTCCTCGCCGGGCGTCCATGATGCCGAAGCGGCGGGGGTGTCCGCACGGCGGGTGCCGTGCGGACGCACCGCGGCACTACCGGCGGTAGCAGAAGCCCGTGTGGGCGCCGCCGGCGCCGTTGTTGTAGTCGTAGGCCTGGAAGGAGAAGTAGGAGCTGGTCTTGGGGCCGAACCGGCCGTCGACGGTCAGGACGTTGCCGTAGGCGCGGTTGATCGCGGTCTGGGCGTTCTTCACCCCTCGCTCGGTGTTGCCGCCGAAGTCGGAGTCTTCCTGCAGGCCCTGCTGGTAGCAGGCGTTCAAGCTCTCCTGCACCACCAGGACGGCGATGCCTCGGTGCCCCCGGACCACGACGCAGTTGTAGACCCCGGAGTTGGCGCCCACCGACGGCACGTGGAGGTACCACCCGCCGCCCACACCCACGTTGGTGAAGGAGTTGCACGCGACCTCGGCGGCCGGACCGGCCGCGGTCGCGGTCGGCGCGCCGACGACGGCCGTTGCCGCGGCGAGCGCGGCGGCGGTGGCGGCAAGGCGAATGGTCAGTCTTCGCATAACGGCTCCTCGTGAAGGGTCTGCCTCGGCTCGGACGGAGGTGACTCTTGCAGGGGTGCCGCGGGCGGAAGCGGTGTTTCGAACAGGATCTAACGTTCGGCCGGGGAAGCGGATCCGCGCTTCCCCGGCCGACGGCGAACCCCCCATCCGTCGGTTGACGGCGGTCCGGCGGCGGCCGATCCTTGTTCGCGTCGACGCCGCGGGAAGGGTGGGCCATGGCCACGAAGAGAGCGCTTTCCCGGATCCTGGGCGTGCTGGTGGCGGTGGCGCTGCCGCTGCTGCCCGCCGCGCCCGCGGAGGCGGCCGTGTCCGTGGTCAAGATCGCCGACACCCAGCTCGACGCGAAGGCGCTGTACTTCGTCTCCTACGACGGGCTGGTGAACAACGACTCGTTCCAGCAGAGCGGCATCTTCAGCTACGCGGGCTACCAGTACGCGGCCTGGTACACCGCCGACCGCAGCGCGGTGGTCGCCCGGCGGGCCGGTGCCGCCGGTGCGTGGCAGACCGTCGCGCTGCCGCACAAGCTGACCGTGGACGACTCGCACAACGTCATCTCGATGGGCGTCTCGCCCGACGACGGCCGGCTGCACGTGGCCATGGACACCCACGGCAACCAGGTCTACTACGTCGAGTCGGTGGCCGGGCTGCTGTCCGCGCCCGCTTCGCACGCCTGGACGTCCTCGGCGTTCGGGGCGGTGCAGCGCACGCTGAACGGCGTCGACCTCGGGGCGATCACCTACCCGCAGTTCGTCGTCACGCCGGAGCGCACACTGCAGCTCAGCTACCGGACCGGGGCGTCGGGCAACGGCACCAACGAGCTCGCCGAGTACAGCGGGGGCAGCTGGCGCAAGCTGGGGAAGTGGTCGTCGGCGACCGGCTCGTGGACGTCCGGCAACGGTGTCACCAGCACCACCCGCAACATGTACCTGCACGGCATCACCTACGGGCCCGGTGGCCGCCTGCACACCACGTTCACCTGGCGCGAAGGCAACTCCGGCGTGCTGTGCAACTCCGGCGGGCTGGCCAACCACGACACCGGCTACGCCTACAGCGACGACCGCGGCCGGACCTGGCGGAACAACGCCGGCGCGGTCGTCGGGACGACGGGCGGCACGCCGGTGGCCGTGTCCGCGCCGGGCACGGTCGTCGACCCGCTCGGCGTCGACCACGGGCTGATGAACCAGGAGAGCCAGGCCGTCGACTCCGCCGGGCAGCCGCACGCGGTGATCAGCTACGTGCCGGGCCGGTTCACCCAGTGCGTCACGAACTACTCCGCGCAGCGCAAGCAGTACGGCCGCACCTTCTTCCTCAGCCGGGCGGCCGACGGCAGCTGGACCAAACGCGAAGTGCCGGTCGCGCCCGAGTCCACCCAGCGGACGAAGCTGGTCTTCGACCGCGGCGACAACGCCTACCTCGTCATGCCGTACGGGCGGATCGTCGCGGCGACCAAGGCGAGCGGCTGGACCGACTGGAAGACCGTCTACAGCCCGGATCTCCGCGCGTTCGGCGAGGTCGACGTCGACGACTCGCGGCTGGCTGCCGACGGCGTGCTCTCCGTGATGTACCAGCAGGTGTCGAGCGGGACGACGCCCTCGCCGATCCGGGTGGCCGATTTCCGCCTAGGCTGAAGTGCTACTCGACTGTGACAGACTTGGCCAGGTTGCGCGGCTTGTCGATGTCGTAGCCCAGGGTCAGCGCGGCGTGGTAGGCGAGCAGCTGCAGCGGGATGGTCAGCAGGATCGGGTCGAGCTCCGGCTCGGTCTTGGGCACCACGATCCGCGGGACGTCGAGTTCGCCGAAGTCGACGTTCTCGTGGGTGACGGCCAGCACCGCCCCGCCGCGGGCCTTGATCTGCTGGACCGCGGCCAGGTTGCGCTCGGTCAGCTCGTCCGACGGCACGACGGCGACCGTCGGGAGGGCTTCGTCGATCAGGGCGAGCGGGCCGTGCTTGAGCTCGGAGGTCTGGTACGCCTCGGCGTGGCGGTAGGAGATCTCCTTGAACTTCTGCGCGCCCTCGCGGGCCACCGGGTAGCCGCGGACGCGGCCGACGAAGAACAGGCTCTTCGCGGCGGCGACGGTCTTCGCGTGCTCGGCGATCTCCGGCTCGAAGTCCAGAATGGACTTGATCTGGCCCGGCAGCGCGCGGACGGCGTCGATGATCCGCTGACCGTCCGCATTGGACAGATCGCGGACCCGGCCGAGGGCCAGCGCGATCAGTGCGAACCCGACGGCCATGTTGGTCAGCGCCTTGGTCGAGGCGACCGCGATCTCCGGGCCGGCGTGCAGGTAGACGCCGCCTTCGCAGGCGCGGGCGATGGTCGAGCCGACGACGTTGACCAGGCCGACGACCCGGCCGCCCTTGCGCTTGATCTCTTCGACCGCGAAGGCGGTGTCGATCGTTTCGCCGGACTGGCTGACCGCGATGTAGAGCGTGTCGGCCTCGATGATCGGGTTGCGGTAGCGGAACTCGGACGCGGCTTCGGCGTCGGCCGGGATCCTGGCGAGCTCCTCGATCATCGTCGCGCCGATCTGGCCGACGTAGTAGGCGGAGCCGCAGCCGAGGATCTTCACGCGGGCGAACCCGCGCAGCTCCCGCGGCGTCAGGTTGAGCCCGTCCAGGCGGGCGACGCCGAACCGGTCGTCCAGCCGGCCGCGGATGATCCGCTCGACGGATTCGGGCTGCTCCTGGATTTCCTTGGCCATGTAGTGCGGGTAGCCGCCCAGGTCGAGGTCCTCGGCGTCGATGTCGATCTCGGTGGCGGGCTTGGTGGTGTCGCTCTCGTCGACGGTGAAGGTGCGGTAGCCGGTGGCGAAGACCGTCGCGAACTCGCCGTCGTCGAGGTGCGCGACCTGCGAGGTGTGCCGCACGAGCGCGGCCAGGTCGCTGGCGACGAACATCTCCCGCTCGCCGACGCCGATGATCAGCGGCGAACCGTTGCGCGCGATGACCAGCCGGTCCGGGTGCGCGCTGTCGGTGACGGCGATCGCGTACGTGCCGGTGACCCGGGAGACCGCGTCCACGACGGCGTCTTCGAGGGTTTCGGCGGCCGAGCGCGCGATCAGGTGGGCGAGGACCTCGGTGTCGGTCTCGGAGGCGAGGGTGACGCCGGCGTCGGCGAGCTGGGCGCGCAGCGTGTCGGCGTTGTCGATGATGCCGTTGTGGACGACGCAGATCCGGCCGTCTTCGGACGTGTGCGGGTGCGCGTTGGCCTCGGAGGCGGGCCCGTGCGTGGCCCAGCGCGTGTGCCCGATGCCGGCCTTCCCGGCGAGCCGCTTGGGCAGCGCCGCAGCGAGGTTGCGCACGCGGCCGACCACGCGGTGGACCTGGGCGGTGTTCTTCGGGCCGAGGACGGCGATGCCCGCGGAGTCGTAGCCGCGGTACTCGAGCCGGGTCAGGCCTTCGAGCAGGATGGGGGCGGCGTTCTGGCCGCCGATGTAGCCGACGATCCCGCACATGGGAGACCTCTTCCTAGCCGTAGACGATGCGGCGCAGCTGCCGCTCGGAGAGGACGGGCGCGGCCACCAGCCGCCCGCGGAGCTCCGCGGCGATCAGGGGGAAGATCTCGGGGTTCTTCCGGCCCTGTGCCTGCAGCTCGGCGTGCCGGCGGCGCACGTAGTCCTCGGTGGGAGTCCGGTAGAAGGCCAGGACGTCGTCGACGACGCGGGCGGCGACCCCGGGTGGCAGCCCGGTGGACGCGGCCACGCGCTCGACGATGTCGGTGTCCTCCACGCGGGCCATCATGCCTCCTTGCGTCGCGAACCCCAAATTCTTGCCCGAAATCGGGCAAGTCGTAATTGGTTGGACAGCGCCCGTGGGTCCAAACCAGGGTGGGAGGGATGCGACAAGACGAGATCTGGGACGCTTCGGCGGCCGAGCACTACGACACGCCGGGTCGCGGCATGTTCGCCCCCGAGGTCGTCGAACCCGCGGTGGAGCGCCTGGCCGCACTGGCGGGCGGCGGGCGGGCACTGGAGTTCGCCATCGGCACCGGGCGGATAGCGGTGCCACTAGCCGAGCGCGGAGTGCCCGTCACGGGCATCGAGCTGTCGGAGCCGATGCTGGCCCGGCTGCGGGCGAAGGCGGCGATCCCGGTGGTCGTCGGCGACATGGCGACGGCGCGGGCCGAGGGCCGGTTTTCGCTGGTCTACCTGGTGTACAACACGATCTCGAACCTGCTGACCCAGGACGAGCAGGTGGCGTGCTTCCGCAACGCCGCCCGCCACCTGGAGCCGGGCGGCCGGTTCGTGATCGAGCTGGGCGTCCCCGAGCTGCGGAGGCTCCCGCCGGGGCAGGACGGGCTGGTGTTCCGGTCCGAGGACGGGTACGCCGGAGTGGACACGTACGACACGGTGCGCCAGCACCTGGTGTCCCACCACTTCACGTTCGGCGCGGGGCGGGAGGCACGGGTGAGCCGCTGCCCGCAGCGCTACATCTGGCCGGCGGAGCTCGACCTGATGGGGCGGCTGGCCGGGTTCGAGCTGGATTCCCGGCACGCGGACTGGACCGGGGCGGAGTTCACGACGGAGTCGCGCTCGCACGTTTCGGTGTACCGGCTGCGCTGATCGCTTCGGCCGCCGGGCCTGGATCGCCTCCGTGCTTCGACGCGTGCTTCTCCTGCTGAGCGCGGCCGGCCGGCGGCCCCAGCTCGGCCAGAACCGCTCGGATCGCCGGGCTCGCCTCCGCGCTCCGCCGCCACACCGCGTGCACCTCGCGCTTCGGCGGCCGGCTCAACGGCCGCGCGATCAAGCCGTCCCCCAGCGGCGGGCGGGCGAGCCGGGGGATCAATGCCACCACCTGTCCCGAGGCCACCAGCGACAGCTGCGTCGCGAAGTCGTCGACCCGGTGGCGCACGTCGGGTTCCTCCGCGAACAACCGGCGGAACCACTGGTGGCACACGGTTCCCGGCGGGCTGGTCACCCACGCGTGTCCCGCCAGTGCCGTCTCGTCCAGCGGTGTGGCGAGCTCCGCCAGCGGGTGCCTGCGGCTCACCACCACGTCGCCGACGTCCGTGTGCACCCACCGCCGGGCCAGCGATGGCGGCAGCGGCGTGGGCAGCAACCCGTCGGCGTCGTGGACCAGCGCCAGGTCGGCCGTTCCCGCACCGACGCTGCGCAACGCCTCGTCCGGATCCTGCTCCGTGAGCTCCACGCGCAGATCCGGGTACGCCAGCCGCCGCATCAGCGGTGCCAGCAAGCCGCGGATCGCCGTCGAAAACGCCGCCACCCGGAGCGTGCCGCGCGGTGCTCCCTCCGCTACCGACTGGGCCGCTTCCGCGCAGCGCTCCAGGGCCTGGAACACCTCCGGTGCCGAGTCGGCGATCGCCTGGCCCGCCGGGGTCAGCACCACGCCGCGGCCCGCCGGGGCCAGCACCGGGACGCCGACCTGACGTTCCAGTCGCTTGATCTGCTGCGACACCGCCGACGCGGTGAAGCCGAGCTCGTCGGCCGCCCGCGCCAGCGTCCCGAGCGCCGCCACCGAGCGCAACGCCCGCAGCGCACCCACCTCGATCATGAAGCCAGGCTACGCAATATCGGCAAAAAAGCATCGCTGGACCGCAGCAGTCGCGCCCGGCACGGTCGGGACATGACCGAATTCGGCGCCAACCTCGTCGCGATGGTGACCCCCATGGAGCCCGGCGGCGCGCTCAGCGCACCCGGCCTGACCCGGCTCGTCGAGCACCTGCTCGCCACCGGGTGCGACGGCCTCGTCGTCGGCGGCACCACCGGCGAGTCCCCGACCCTCTCCGACGCCGAGTCCGCCGGCCTCGTCCGGGCCGTGGTGGCCCAGGCGGAGAACCGCGCGCGCGTGATCGCCGGCGTCGGCACCTACGACACGGCGACGAGCGTCCGCCGGGCCCGCGAGGCCGCGGCCGCGGGGGCGGACGCGCTGCTGCTCGTCTGCCCCTACTACTCCCGGCCGACGCAGGCCGGCGTGCTCGCCCACTGCCTGGCCGTCGCGGACGCCACCGAGCTGCCGGTGATGCTCTACGACGTCCCCGCGCGCACCGGCGTCGCGATGGCGCCGTCGACCCTGATCGAACTGGCCGCCCACCCGCGGATCCGGGCCGTCAAGGACGCGAAAGGCGACCTGTTCGAGGCAATGACGGTGATGAGCCGGACGTCGCTGGCCTACTACTGCGGCATCGACGAGCTCAACCTGCCGTACCTCGCGTGCGGCGCCGCGGGCCTGGTCAGCGTCGTGGCCAACGTGGCGGCCGACCGCACCGCCGAGCTCATCCACACCGTCCGCGACGGCGACCTCGTGCAGGCGCGGGCGATCCACGACGAGCTGATCCCGCTGACGGACCGGCTCCTGCGTTCCGGCACGGGCGCGGCGAACGCCAAGGCCGCGCTGGCCGAGCTGGGGATCATCCCGCACGCGAGCGTGCGGCTTCCGCTGGTCGAAGCCGAGACCGCCGGTCAGTCTCTGAAGGCGTCCTCGGCGCTCGGATAGGCCGGGAAGAAGTCCGCGAGGCCGATCAGCCCGAACGTCCGGCTCAGCCGGGCGGGCACCGCCGCCAGCGCGACACCCGCCCCGGCCGCCTCGGCGACGTTGCGGGCCGCGATCAGCGCGGAAATCCCGCTGGAGTCGCAGAACGTCACCCCGGCCAGGTCCACCACCAGCAGCTGGCCCGGCCCCAGGGCGAGCGCGGCCACCCCGGCACGGAGGCGGGGTGCGGTCGCCACGTCGAGCTCTCCCTCGACGGTGACCACCGCGCCGGCCCCGGTGGTGCGGGTCGCGACGGAGAACGGGGTGCCGGTCACGCTCGATCGCCTCCGGGCAGCGGGATGCTCAGCGCCAGCAGCGCCGTGTCGTCCTCGACGCCGTCGCCGAAGCCGGCGAGCAGGCCGATCACCGCCGTGATCACCGCGGAGGCCGTCGTCGGCGCCAGGCCGGCCAGGTCCTCCTGCAGCTGCTCTTCGCTGTAGCGGACGCGGCCCTGCGTGCGCGCCTCGGTCAGCCCGTCGGTGTACAGCAGCAGAGTGTCGCCCGGGACCAGGAAGACGTCCTCGGTGGCGAAGCGCGCGCGGGGCAGCGCGCCCACCAGCTGGCCGCCCGGGACGGGCAGGAACGCGGACGTGCCGTCGGCGCGGATCAGCAGCGCGGGCGGGTGGCCGCCGGTGGCCAGGGTGACCGCCGCGCCGGCCGCCCCGGGCCGGATGCGGCCCTGGATGACGGTGCAGTAGCGCGGATCGGCGCCGCGGTACTCGTGGTGCAGCACCGTGTTGAGGTGGTCCAGCACGGCCGCCGGGTCGGGATCGTGCACCGCGGCGGCGCGCAGGGTGTAGCGCGCCAGCGACGTCACCACGGCCGCGGCGGCGCCCTTCCCGGACACGTCGCCGAGGAAGAACCCCCACGTGTCGCCGGTCAGCGGGAACAGGTCGTAGAAGTCGCCGCCGACCTCGTCGGCCGACGCGGGGTGGTAGTAGGCCGCGACCTGCACGCCGGGCACCTCGGCCAGCGCGGGCGGCAGCAGGGTCTGCTGCAGCGTCCGCGCGAGCCGCTGCACCCGGTCGCGTTCGCGCTCGGCTTCTTCGCGGGCCCGCAGCAGTTCCTGTTCGTAGGCCCGCCGGTCGCGCGCGTCGAAGATCGTGGTGCGGATCAGCTGCGCCTGCCCGTCGGAGCCGGTCTTGACCGTCGAGGTCACCAGCACCGGCAGCCGGCTCCCGTCGGCGGCCTTCAGCTCGAAGGCGACGCCGCCGAGTTCGCCCTGCATGCGCAGGAGCGGCGCGAAGTGCGTCTCGTGGTAGATCCGGCCGCCGACGGTGAGCAGATCGGCGAACCGGCGCCGGCCGACGACGTCGTCGCGTTCGTAGCCGAGCCAGCCGAGCAGGGTGGCGTTGATCTTCGCGATCGTGCCGTCGAGCAGCGTCGAGAGGTACCCGCAGGGGGCGTGCTCGTAGAGGTCTTCCGCGCTGTCCTCCAGCAAGGCCGAGAATTCCGGTGCGGCGCTCTCCTGACCACCCGGACCGGGGTGGTCTTCGCACATCACGGCCCGCTCACGAACGCCGTGATCGCGGCGGCCGTCGCCTCCGGCGCGCTGAGCTGCGGGCAGTGCCCGGTGGCGGCCAGCGTCACCAGGGTGCTGCCGTCGATCTGCTCGTGGGTGAACCGGCCCACCGCGGGCGGCGCGATGGCGTCGTTCGAGCATTCGAGCACCAGCGTCGGCACGGAGACCTTCGCCAGATCGGCCCGGTTGTCGGAGAGGAACGTCACCCGGGCGAAGACGCGCGCGATCGCGGGATCGGTGCGGCAGAAGCTGTTCGTCAGCTCCTCGCCGAGCTCCGGGCGGTCCGGGTTGCCCATGATCACCGGCGCCATGGTCGCGGACCAGCCGAGGTAGTTCGACTCGAGCGAGTCGAGCAGTTCGTCGATGTCGGCCCGGCTGAACCCGCCGCGGTAGGCACCGTCGTCGAGGTAGCACGGCGACGGCGTGAGCAGCACGAGCTTCGCGAACCGGTCCGGTTCCCGGTTGGCGGCCAGCACGGCGATCATCGCGCTGACCGAGTGGCCGACCAGCACGACGTCCCGCAGGTCCAGCTCGTGGCAGATGGCCAGGACGTCCTCGGCGTAGCCGTCGAGGCTGCCGTAGCGCTCGGGGGTCCAGGCGGAGAGGTCCGAGCGTCCGGCGCCGGTGTGGTCGAACAGCACGACCCGGTACCGCGTGGCGAGTTCCGGGACGACCAGGCGCCACAGGTTCTGGTCGCAGCCGAAACCGTGCGCGAACAGGAGGGTGGGGCCGTCTTCCGGGCCGGTGACGGTCACGTTGTTCCTGGTGCGCATGCTCACCGCGCACATCCTGCCACCCGCCCCGAGGTGACGCGGGGTGAGCGACGCAACCGGACATTTCGGGTACGCTTACGGCAAGATCGACACGGGGGGATTTCGATGCGTGCTGGGCGTCTTGGTGTGGTGACGGTCGCGGTTTCGGTGCTGGGCGGGCTGTTCGCCGCCGGTCCCGCCCGGGCGAGCAGCCCGGATTGCCGCGACTGGTGGACGATCGACGACCCGGCCCGGACGGTCTTCACCGACAGCACCCGCACGGTCCGGTTCTGGGGGCACCGCAGCTGCGGCGCATCGACGACCCCGCAGTACTGGACGGCCCCGTACCGCCCGGACGAGCCCGGCGACTACACCTGGGAAAGCGTGAAGGCGCTGCACGGCAGCGATCCCGGCGCGGTCGCCTACGGTTTCGAGCTGCGGCGGCAGGACGCGGGCTGGGTCGCGGTCGGGTTCGCGGCCAGCCACGGCTGAGCGCTCAACGCCGCCGCCGGTCGAAGCCGTCGAGCAGGCAGTCGAGGCCGAGCTCGAAGCGGGAGTCCGCGGTCAGGTCCGGCATGTCCGGGAGCCACGCCGCGAGCGAGTCGTCGGCCATCTCGGGTGCGTACGCGTGCAGGTCCTCCGTCGAGCCGATGCCGAACCGCTCGAGCATCACCAGCTCGCGGCTGACGCTCATCGCCGTGCCCGTCACGTAGTTGTCCAGCAACGACGCATACGCGACGGCCGGTTCCAGGCCCGCGCCGTCGAGCACCGACAGCAGGAACGCGGCCCGCCGCAGGGTGTGCGGGCCGAACGGGGGCCGGCCGTCCACCAGCTCGGCGTACCAGCGGTGCCTGCCGATCATCGCCCACAGGCCGAGCGCGAGCCCGCGCAGGTCGGCGCGCCAATCGCCGCCGGGGCCGGCCGGCACCGGGACCTCGGCCGACACCTCGTCGAGCATCAGGTCGACCAGGCCGTCCTTGTTCAGCACGTACCGGTACAGCGACATCGGCGTCGAGACGCCCAGCGCGTCGGCCACCGTCCGCATGGTCAGCGCCGCCACCCCGCCGGCGTCGGCGACCTCGATGGCCGCGCGCACCACCGACGCGCGGGTGAGCGCGTTCTTCCGGCCCGGGGGTTCCGGGTGGTGCCAGATCAGCTGTGGCATGCCCGGAATATACAGCGTACATTCGAGTGTACGACGTACATTCCAAGGGGGGAACGGATGCGGCTCAAGGGGATCAACTACGACACCGGCTTCGGCGGCGCGGTCGGGGACCGGTCCCGCCGGGAGTTCGAGCCCGCGGTCGTGCGGCGGGAACTCGAGATCATCGCAGCCGACCTGCACTGCGACACCGTCCGGATCAGCGGTGACGATCCGGACCGCCTCGTCGTCGCCGCGCACGCCGCGATCGACGCCGGGCTGCGCGTGTGGTTTTCGCCGTTCCCGATGGACCTCACGCCGCCGCAGCTGACGCCCTACTTCGCGGGCTGTGCCCGGCGGGCCGAGGAGATCCGGGCACGTGACCCGGAAACCGTGCTCGTGCTCGGCTGCGAGATGTCGTTGTTCTGCACCGGGTTCGTGCCCGGCGCCTTCCTCGTGGAACGCCTGCGCAACGCGACGGATCCCGCCGCCTGGGCCGGGTTCGAGCGCGAGTGGGACTTCGCCGCGATGCTGCGTGACCTCACCAAGACCGCCCGGGAGCACTTCGGCGGCCAGGTCACCTACGCCGCCGGGGACTGGGAAGAAATCGACTGGGCGGAGTTCGACTTCGCCGCGGTCAACCTGTACCGCTCGGCCGCCAACGCCGAGGACTTCGCCCGGCACGTCCGGGGCCACCGAAGGCACGGAAAGCCCTTGGTCGTCACGGAGTTCGGCTGCTGCACCTACCGGGGCGCGGCCGACGCGGGCGGCACCGGGTGGACGATCCTCGACTTCGAGGCCGATCCGCGGGCGCTGAACGGCGACTACGTCCGCGACGAGGCCGGGCAGGCGGCGTACTTCACCGAGCTGATGGACGTCTTCGAGGCCGAAGGCGTGCACGGCGCGTTCTGGTTCACCTTCGCCGGCTACGAATGCCCGTCCGATCCGGAGCCCCGGCGCGATCTCGACCTGGCCAGCTACGGCGTCGTCAAGGTCCTCAACGGACAGAGCGGCACGGCGTACCCGGGGCTCGCCTGGGAACCGAAGGAGGTCTTCCGCGCCGTCGCGGCCCGGTTCAGCCGGTGAGCGCGTCGTCCCGGGTGGTGGTGACGGCCAGTGCCTCGTGCAGGCCGGTCAGCCGGAGGGTGCGGTTGACGACGCCGGCTTCGGGGGCGACGACCCGGACCCGGGTGGCGGGGCCGGCCGCGCGGCGCGCCTCGAGCAGGACCGTGATGCCGATGGACGCCAGGAAGGACACTTCGGACAGGTCGATCACCAGCAGTTCCGGTGCGCCGGCGAGGGCGGTGGTCACGCCGTCGCCGAGAACGGGCGCGCTGAGCAGGTCGACCTCGCCCGCCACGGCGAGCACGACCGCGCTGCCGGACTCGTGGGCCGTCACGCGCAGGAGGTCCTGAGGCCGGACGTGGTTGCCGTCAGCGGTCACGATCACCCCTGGTCTGCATGCTGGGACCCCTTCTCCGTCGTCACTCGGTTCACACCGGGTGGGTGGTACCCCGGTCGTCCGACGACCAAACATCCGGCAACGACCCGAACGGAGTCACCGGGCGGTCGTGCCCCCGAGCGGCAGCGCGGGCAGGCCGAGCTTGCGGTGGTCCCACGACCGCGTCCGTTCGACGTCGAGGCGGACGGCGACCCGCTTGGTGAGCATGAACTCGACCATCGGCCGGACGTCTTCGCTGTACGGGCCGTTGTACCGCTCCCAGACGTTGACCCCGACCGCCCACAGCGCGTCCGGGTCGTCGACGATCGTGGCCCGGCCTTCCAGGGCGACCCCGCGCAGGGCGTCGTAGGTGTCGCCGGTTTCGACCATCACGGTGACGCGGCCGTCGCGGCGCAGGTTCGCGGCCTTCTGCGACTTGGCCTTGGTTTCGAACCACAGCACCCCGTCGAGCACGGCGTACCACATCGCGACGAGGTGCGGCTGGCCCGACGGGCCGAGGGTGGCGAGCGTCGCGACGCGTTGCTCGTCGAGGAACCGGCTGACCTCGTCCGGGGACATGACGACCTGTGCGCGCTGGTTCACCCGTGCTCCTCCGTGAGAGATAGTCCAGAATGAGACTATGTCTCAGAGTGAACCGGAAGGCCTGGCCGTCCGCAAGAGGCGGGCGACGAACGCGCGGATCGCCGCGTCGGCGGCCCGGCTGGCGGGACGGCACGGTGTCGCCGGCACGACGGTCGACCACATCGCGGCGGACGCCGAGGTCGCCCGGGCGACCTTCTTCCGCTACTACGACACCAAGGAAAGCGCGGTGGCGGCGGGCATCACCGGACCGTGGCTGACGCTGGTCACCGCGGCAATCGCCCGCCAGCCGCCCGAGCTCGCACCGAAGGAGGCACTGGTGGCGGCGTTCGGCGAGCTCGCGGCGGAGTTCCCGGCCCACGAGGACTCGATCCGCGAACTGGCCCGGCTCACCCGGACTTCGGCGACGCTGGCCGCGTGGACGGCGCAGACGTACCAGCGTTACGAGCGGGCGATCGCGGAGTTGCTGGCCCCGCGGTTCGCGGAGGTGACGGCGGCCGATCCGAGGCCCCGGATGCTGGCGGCCTCGGCAATGGCGGCGGTCCGCATCTCCCTGGACGACTGGATCGGCGGCGAGGGTCCGCTGCCGGACCTCATCGGCCGCGCGTTGAACGCGATCGCGGTGACGGGGTAGGCCTGTCGCGTGCTTGAAGGGCAGGCCGCGGAGGCTGGCTTCTCCGAATGGGTCGCCGCCGCGGCCACACCGTGAACCCCAAGCGGGTGGAGCGGCTGATGCGCGAACACGGGCTGGCCGGGATCACCCGCGCAAACGCCGCAGCCTCACCCGCCCCGCGGCCGGTCCGATACCGCCGGTGACCGATCTGATCCGCCGTAACGCCACCGCCCCGGCGCGGTTGGTCGGGGACATCGCGTGCTTGAAGGGTCATCTCGCGTGATTGAAGGGTCGGCACGCGTGATTGGCGGGACGACACGGTGGAGGTCAGGGGAGGGGCTCGGTTCGGTAGCGGCTGATGCGGTCGGCCAGGCCCCGCGTCGCACGGTGGCGGGTCAGGAGGCGCTCGAGCGGGGCGAGGCGGTCCTTCGGGCGGACCGAACCGACCGTCTCGGCCAGGTCGAGCGCCTCCTCGCCGATCCGGGTGGCTTCCTCGAAGTCGCCCTGGAGCGCGTGGTTCTGGGCCAGCATGATCAACGTCAACGATCGGCTGCGGGCCATGTCGGCGCCGTAGCGGCCGGCTGCCGCGGTCAGCTGGGGGATGGCTTCGCCGCTGTAGCGGGCCGACACCGTGGTGGACAGCTCCGTCAGGACCGTGCCGCGCATGGCCGCCATGTCCGTCTCGCGGAAGAACGCCTCCCACGGCCTCGGTTCCGGCCACGAACCCGCCGTGGCGAACGCCGCCTCGGCCTCCGCCAGCCGGGTCAGGGCCGCGTGCTCGTCGCCGGCCATCGCGAATGCCCACGCTTCGTTCGCCGCGAGGATCGCCAGGGCCCGGCGGCAGTCCGAGCGCCGCGCCGCGGCCCGGCCGCGGGCGAACTCCGCCAGCGCGCCGGTGACGTCGTGGTGGTGCAGGTGTACGCGGCCGAGCCGGTAGCGGATGTTGGCCACCAGGCTGTCGTTGCCCGCCTCGGCCGCGATGTCCAGCGCGCGCTCGAAGCGGCGCCGTGCCGGTTCGCCGCGTCCGATGTCGAATTCCGTCCAGCCCAGCAGGTTGTGCACATCGGCCAGGACCGTGTACAGCCTGGCCCGCAAGGGTTCCGGGACCGTGCCCCAGTGCAGCAGCAGGCTCGCCGTCTTGACCACCTGGACGGCGTCCCGGCAGAACCCGCCGCCCTGCCGGTAATCCAGGGCCCGCAGGACTCCGACGGCCGCTTCCAGCTGGGCTGCGTCAGTGTCCTCGATGCTGATCGGAAGCGGAAAGCCATCACCTGTCGTCGTCACCATGACCTCACCTCGCACCGGGGCGCACGCATGGTCGGGTTGCCGGCGCAGGAGGAATACCCAGGAGGGGCCCGGCGGAAACCGCCGTCACCCGTCAGGGGCGGAGAAACCGCGCGAGCGGCAACCGGGCCTCGACCATCGCCCGCGTGACGAGCGCGGCGAACTGCTCGGCACCGTACCGGCTCAGGTGGGTCGCGTCGTCGACGCCGTCGTGCGCGAGCGTCAGGTACAGCGGCCAGGACGCCGCTTCGCCCAGCCTTTCCACCAGGGCCTGGCTGCGCGCCGTCAGGTCCAGCAGCGGAATCTTCTGCTGCCGCGCGACGTCCCGCAGCACCGCGGGCAGGTCGACGCCGATGTTGTTGACGACCAGGCCGAGCGGTGTGAGCTTGCCGTCCGCGCCGAACCGGTGCCGCACCGGAGGCGTCACCACGACCGGCGCCCCGCCCTGTGCGCGGACGCCGTCGATCAGCGTGCCCAGGTTGGCGCGGTAGACGTCTTCGGTCGTCTGCTTGTCGTTGTGCGCCAGCTGGATCAGGACCGTGTCCCCGGGCCGGACCATCGGGCGCACGCGGGCGAAGTAGCGCGGGTCGGCGAGGTAGCTGACCGTGCCGGCGCCGGACTGGGCGTAGTTCCGCACGCTCGGTCCGGCGCGGAAGAACTCCGGCAGCGCCTGGGCCCAGCCGTTCTTCGGCAGGTTCGTCCAGTCGCAGGCGGTGGAGTCGCTGATGACGAAAACCCGTGGTGCCCGCGGTTTCGGTGTCACGGCGATTCGGGCCGGCCGCGGCGCCGCACCGGTGAGCCGCACCTGCAGGCCGGGTGTGCCCGGCCCGTCCTCCCCGCTCGGCATCCCTTCCGGCGTGCGCACCTCGACCGTCACCGACCGGTGGACGTACTGGCCCGGCCGGGTGTCCACCGGAGCGAGCGCGATCCGGCGGGCTTCCACGTCGAGGCCGGTCTGCCCGGTCAGCAGCGCATCGATCTCGTAGTCGCCCGCGGGCACGTCGAACGAGCACGAGCCGTCGCACACGGTCCAGCGCGAGTGCGCGGCCGCCGGGGACGCGCCCAGTGCGAGCACCGCGGCCAGTAGCGGAACCAGGATTCTCACGGGGCTTCCTCCGGGGCGATGGCGAGCAGGGCGATGGTGGCCAGGTTCCGCTGCGCGAAGTCGTTGGTGGCAAAGGTGGCGAAGTCGCCCGCGGGGTTCGTCGTGGTCCGCGTGGGAATCTCGGTCACCGGGCCGGCCACGGCGGAGCCGGTGACGCGTTCCGCGGGTGGCCACGGCTTGCCCGCGGGGTCGCTCGTGAACTGGTCCCAGCCGCGTTTGCGCAGGCTCGCGTCGCCGAGCTGCTCGCCCGCCCACGCCGTGACGCGGGAGTAGATCGTCTTGAACAGCCCCGGGTTGAAGTCGCGGCCGTACCGGGCGATCTTTTCGGCCGACGGCGCTTGGGCGTACCGGGCGAAGTCCAGGTAGGTCCGGCGGAACTCCGGGACGTCGACCAGGTCGAGGCTCTCCCAGAGGATCTGCTCGCCGAGGAAGGCCATCGACAGGTTGTAGCCGCCGTCGAAGTCGCCCTTCTCCAGGTTCACCAGGTGGCCGGTCGCCGGGTCGAAGCCGACCGCGCCACCCGCCTCGCCGGTGAACAGCCCGGCGGGGAACGTGGCGATGTCCTTCATGCCGGTGACGATCCGGTCGCGCCAGCGGACGTCGCCGGTGCGTTCCCACTCCGTCAGCCAGTTGCTGACCAGCGCGTACCAGTCGGGTCCGATGCGGACGCGGGCCGGCGCTTTCGTCTGCGGCGGCAGGACTTCGCGCAGCGGGTCCACCGTGCGCAGCGTCTCGTCGACCTGCAGCGACGACCGGATCAGGTCGCCCAGCAGCTCGTCGGCGGTGAGGTAGTAGGAGAACCGCTTGGTGAACGACTCGCCGACCCGCGCTTCCTTGGCCCCGTCGCCCCAGTGGACGACGGCGTGCCGCGACCCGAGCCCGGCGAACCGGCCGCTGTGGTGGGTGTCCACTTCGGACACGTGCTGGGTCATGGCGTGCGCCAGCCGGAACGTCCGGGGATCGCCCGAGCGCAGGAAGGCGTACCAGAGCAGGGCGTCCGTGCCGAGTTCGGCGTTGTCCCAGGCGTACCCGCCGACGTCGTAGCGCCATTCGTGGCGGTCCGCGTCGTAGGTGTGCATGACGTCGCCGTAGTGCCAGAACCCGTACCACTCGCGCTCGTCGACCTGGTCGGCATAGAAGCCGATCTCCCGGGCGATCCCGTCTTCGAGGGCCGCGCGGGCGGGCGTGCTGCGGTCGGGCAGGCTCCAGCGGCCGAAGACCCCGGCCGCGTGGTAGGTCCCCGGGTCCGTGACGAGCTGCGGCGGCGCGGTCAGCGTGGCCGACAGCGCGGCGATCGCGTCCCGGGACGGGGTGGCCGACAGCGCCCACAGCCGTAGTTCGGTCGAGCGCACCATGCCCTGCGGCGTCGCGAAGCCTTCTTGGACGTCCTCATAGGACAGATCGAGCCCGTGGGCGACCGTGTCGTAGGTGCGCAGGTCCATCGCCGGGGCCAGCGGGGAGTACGACCAGACGGTCACCGACGCCGTGTCGGTGGCCGCGCCCCGGACGTCCAGCGAGCGCGGGGCACGCTGCCAGAAGTCGCGCAGCCCGAAGCCCAGCCCGCCGGCCGGGCCGCCGACGTAACCGAAGCCGGACGCGCGGTCGCCGTGGCCGGCGTGCTTGAGCCAGCTGCCCGCGGCGCTCGTGCGTTTCCACACGGCGAAGTGGCGGGCGGACTCCTGGAACAGCGTGAAGTCGTTCCACAGCGCCAGGTTCTGGTAGCCGTCGCGCACCTGCTGGCCCCACTGCGCGACCGGCGGCGTGGCGGTGCCTTCGGTCTGCGCCTTCCGGACCGCCGCGCCGGGGTCGCGGCGCAGGCCGGTGAGCACCCGGACGGGTTCGCCCCAGACGCCGCCCGCGGCCGTGCCGAAGCGGACGTGCCGGTTGTGCGGCTCGTCGGCCAGCGGAACGGCGAACCGCAGGCCGAGCCCGCGGACGAAGTCGTGGTTTTCGTCGGCGTCCCAGCGGAAACTGTGCACGACACGCAGGGAGTCGTCGCCCGCGCCGAGGTAGACCCGCACCGTCCAGGGCAGGATCGCCCGGGTGCCGCGGCCGCGGTCGCGCCGGTACCGGCCGGTCAGCTTCACCACCGCGCGCACCGGGCCCGATTGCTCGACCTCGGCGCGTTCGACGATGCCCGTCCAGTCTTCGCGACGGGGTGCCCGGGTGTCGTCGGCGTCGTCCGGCTGGTCCTGCAGCCGCAGCACGAGCTCGCCGTCGCGCGCCACGACCCGCCCGCCGCGGGAGAGCGACGGCACGGCGACGGCGCCGGTCGTGGCGAGCTTCAGCTCGACCGTTCCGTTGGCCACCACGATTTCGCGGGGCGACCGGCGCACGGTGACCGGAACCGGTGGCGGCGCGGGTGTCCCGGGGGTCAGCACGAAGGTGTCCGCGCCGGCCGACGACGTCACGGCGTGCCCGGTCCACTTGACCGAGCCGTCCGGCCAGTAGGCGAGCGGCCACGACTGCACCGGAACTCCGCCGCCGTCGCCCGTGCGCAGGGCCAGTGGGGTGTTCCTGGACAACGTTCCCCGTGGCCAGGGGACGCCGAAGGCGCAGCCCGCCGGGGCGGTCGGCCGGCCGTCCAGCCAGTGCAGGCGCACTTCGCCACCGCCGGACGTGGTGGGGGAGGCCGCCGCGGCGGCCACCGGGGTGACGGCGGTGGCGGCCAGTGCCGACACACCGCCGAGGAAGACTCTGCGGGAAAGGGGGAACTGCGGGGACATCGTCGGCCTCCGGATCAGCTCGTCGCTGCCGCGATGAACCGATTCAAACCAGACGTTTCCGGGCTTGTCAACCTGGCCGACCCGAACAGTCCAGTCCGCAAGTAAGCGCTTTCTCGGTGATCGGATGAACGGCTTCGGTCATTCGACCCATTCGAAAGTTTCGGCGCTTTCGCGGCGATCATTGCTGGTTGACGCCGACCGCGCGCGGACTTACCGTGCTTGAACCGATTCAAGACCGAATTCCGGTGAGCTCGCCCGGGTGGTGGTCTCCAGAAGGGAAATTCGATGAACGGACGGTTCGGGGTGCGCGCCGGCCTGGCGGCGGCCGTGGCGGTCACGCTGGCGGGGCTGATCACGGGGTGCGGTGGCGGCGGCGCCGCGTCGGGACCGACGACGATCCGCTTCGTCTGGTGGGGCAACGAAGACCGCGCCAAGGTCACCAAGGCCGCGGTGGACCTGTTCATGAAGGACAATCCGGGCATCACGGTCCAGACCGAGTACGCCGCGTACGACGCCTACTTCCAGAAGCTCTCCACCCAGGTCGCCGGCGGCGCCTCCCCCGACCTGATCCAGCTGGACCGCGCGACGCTCGGCGAGTACCAGCACCGGCACGTGCTCGAGGACCTGAGTTCGTACACGGGCAAGACGATCGACGTCACCGGGATCGCGCCCGCGCTGCTGGCCGGCGGGAAGATCGAGGGCAAGCAGTACGCCGTGCCCGGCGGCCAGACCACGCAGATGCTCGCCTACGACGCGGGCGTCTTCACCAAGGCGGGCGTCGAGCCGCCGTCCGGGCCGGGCACGAGCTGGACCTGGGCGCAGTTCGGCGAGGGCCTGCGCAAGGTGGCCGCGACCGGGGTGGCCGGGACGACCGACTTCGGCTGGGCCATCGACTGGTTCGAAGTCTGGCTGCACCAGCACGGCAAGCAGCTCTACACCGACGACGGCAAGCTCGGGTTCGACGCCGCCGACCTGACCCGGTTCTGGACGCTGACCGGCGACCTCCGGGCCGCCAAGGCCGTCACCGCGCCCGAGGTCACCACGAAGATGGACGGCTCGATGCCGAACTCGGGCCTGGTCACCAAGCGCGCCGGGTCGGAGATCAACTACGACTCCAGCCTCAGCGCCTACCTCTCCAGCTACGGCCCCGGGATCAAGGCGGCGCCGCTGCCCGCTGATGGCGCGGTGTCCGGCATGGCCGCCATGCCGCCGGTCACCTTCGCCGTCGCGCAGCGCTCGGCGCACAAGGACGCGGCCGCCAAGCTGCTGAGCTTCCTGGTCAACGACCCCGAAGCGGGCAAGCTCCTGGGGGTCGCGCGCGGGTTGCCACCGAACACCGCGATCCGCGAGCAGGTCTGCGGCACGGCCCAGGCCGCCACGAAGGCGGTGTGCGACTACGAGAAGTCGGTCGCCGACCGGATCGGCCCGGCCACCGGCCTGTGGCCCACCGGGTCCGCGGCGGTGAAGCGCGACTTCCAGCGCGGCTACGACGACGTGATCTTCGGCCGGACGAGCGTCGCCGACGGGGCCGCGCGCGTGGTGCAGACCGCGCAGCAGTCACTCGGGTCCTGAGGGGGACGCACGATGACGCAAGCTGTGCTGGACCGCCCGGTGGCGCGGGAACGGGCCGTGCCCCGCCGCCGCCGGGCCGGCCAGGGCGCCGGGTACCTGTTCCTGTCGCCGTGGCTGATCGGCGTGCTGGTGCTGACCATCGGCCCGATGATCGCCTCGCTGTACCTGTCGTTCACCGACTACGACCTGTTCGACGCGCCGCACTGGGTCGGCCTGGACAACTACGTCACGATGTTCACCCGCGACGACCGGTTCTGGCACGCCGCCGGCGTCACCGCCCGGTACGTCGGGCTTTCGGTGCCGCTCAAGCTCGGGTTGGCGCTGGCCGTGGCGATGCTGCTGAACCGCGCCCACCGCGGCGCCGGGCTGTACCGCTCGGCGTTCTACGCGCCCTCGCTGCTCGGCGCGAGCGTGAGCCTCGCTCTGGTCTGGCGGGCGATGTTCGCCACCGGCGGCACCGCCGACCGGGTGCTGGCCGCGTTCGGCCTCGACACCGGCGGCTGGGTCGACCAGCCGCAGTTCGCGCTCCTGGCGGTGATCGCGCTGGCCGTCTGGCAGTTCGGCGCGCCGATGGTGATCTTCCTGGCCGGGCTCAAGCAGATCCCGAAGGAGCTGTACGAGGCGGCGGAACTCGACGGCGCCGGTGCCCTCCGCCGGTTCCGGTCGGTGACGCTCCCGATGCTGTCCCCGGTGCTGCTGTTCAACCTGGTGCTGGAGACCATCCACAGTTTCCAGTCGTTCACCGGCGCGTTCGTCGTCAGCAACGGCCGCGGCGGACCCAGCGACTCGACCCTGCTCTACACGCTCTACCTCTACCAGCGGGGGTTCACCGACTTCCGGATGGGTTTCGCCTCGGCGATGGCCTGGGTGCTGCTGGTGGTGATCGGCGTGCTCACCGCGCTGCTGTTCCGCGGCTCGCGCCGGTGGGTGTTCTACGCGGGGGAGGGGCGATGACCCGCCGGTCGTGGGGGTGGCACCTGCTGATGGTGCTCATCCTGGTGGTGCTGCTGTACCCCGTGGTCTGGCTGGTCTCGGCGTCGTTCAAGCCCGCGGAGGAAGTGCTGGCCGGGCTTTCGCTGCTGCCGTCACACGCGACCGGGGACAACTACACGCAGGTGTTCGCGGGAGTGGCCGGGTACGGCGTGGGGCACTACTTCGCCAACTCGCTGGTGATCTCCGTCGGCGCGGTGATCGGGAACGTCCTGTCGTGTTCGCTGGCCGCCTACGCGTTCGCCCGGCTGCACTTCCGGGGCCGCGGGCCGATGTTCGGGTTCCTGCTCTCCACGATCATGCTGCCGCAGCACGTCGTGCTCATCCCGCAGTACGTGATCTTCCAGAAGCTCGGCATGGTCAACACGTTCTGGCCGCTCGTGCTGCCGAAGTTCCTGGCCACCGACGCGTTCTTCGTCTTCCTGATGGTGCAGTTCATCCGCACCCTGCCCGGGGAACTCGACGAGGCGGCGACGATCGACGGCTGCGGGCCGGTGCGGACGTTCCGGTACGTGATCGCGCCCCTGCTGCGCCCGGCCCTGATCACCACCGCGATCTTCACCTTCATCTGGACCTGGAACGACTTCTTCTCCCAGCTGATCTACCTCAACGACCCCGGCAAGTTCACCCTGCCGCTGGCGCTGCAGATCTTCGTCGACCAGACGAGCCAGTCGGCGTTCGGGCCGATGTTCGCCATGTCGGTGCTCGCCCTGCTGCCGATCGGGCTGTTCTTCTTCGCCTTCCAGCGGTACCTGGTCGAAGGCGTGGCGACCTCGGGGCTGAAGGGATGAACACGCGGTACCGCTCGCTGACGCTGCTCGCCGAGGTCCTGTTCGTCGGCCTGCTGGTCTGCGCGGCCTCGGTGTTCGTCGTGACGTCCTTGGCCGCGGCGGCGGCCGGTTCGGTCCTGGTCACCGAGGTCGCCGCGGACGTGCGGACGCCGACCGTGCGCCGGTTCGCCCGGCTGTTCCGCGCGGCGTTCGACCACCCGGTGGCGGTGCTGGCCCCGGTGGGCCTGCTGGTCGTCGGGACCGTCGACGTCGTCGCGGTGCTGGGCGGGCTGCCCGGCGGCCGGGTGTTCGGCGCCGTGCTGGGACTGGTGCTCGCCGCGCTCCTCGCGGCCGGCCTGCGCGGCGCGGCGGCCTGGCGACCGGGGCGGCGCTGGCCGGAGGTGCTGGCGGTGGCCGGCCGGGAGGCGGTCGCGGACTGGCGCGGCAGCTGCGGGCTGGTCGTCGCGATCGTCGTCGTGGCCGTCGTGGTGGGGCAGGCGCCGGCCTTCGTGGTCGTCGCCCCGGGCCTGCTCGTGCTGGCCGCGGTCGCGGTGGGTGCCCGGTGAAGCCGCCGATCGGCATCCGGGACGTCGCCCTCCGGGCCGAGGTGTCGGTCGGCACGGTGTCCAACGTGCTGAACCGCCCCGACGTGGTCGCCGCCGCCACCCGCGCCCGGGTGCTCGCCGCCATCGACGCGCTGGGGTACGTCCGCAACGAGCCGGCGCGCCAGCTGCGGTCCGGCACCGCCCGCACGATCGGGCTGGTGGTGCTCGACGTCGGCAACCCGTTCTTCACCGACGTCGCCCGCGGCGTCGAAGAGGCGGCGAGCGAAGCCGGGCACGCGGTGATCCTGTGCAACAGCGGCGAATCCGCGGCCAAGGAACGCGGGCACGTCGAGCTGCTGGCCGCGCAGCGGGTGCACGGGGTGCTGATCACGCCGGTGGAGTCCGGGCCGGTGCCGGTGCGGTGGCTGCGGGAGCGGGGGATTTCGGTGGTCCTGCTCGACCACCCGACCGCGGCGGACGACCTGTGCTCGGTCGCGGTGGACGACCGCCACGGCGGCGAGCTCGCGGTCACCCACCTGCTGGCCGAGGGGTGCGAGCGGATCGTGATGGTCACCGGCCCGGCCGGCGTCCACCAGGCGGCCGAACGCCACCGCGGCGCCCGCGACGCGGTCCGCCTGGCCGGCCGCCCGCCGGACGTCCTCGAGGTGCTCCCGGCCCCGGCCCTCAACGTGGCGAGCGGCCTGCGCGCCGGCGAGCAGCTGCTGGCCAGGGCGGTGCTGCCGGACGCCGTCTTCTGCGCGAACGACCTGCTGGCGCTGGGCCTCCTGCAGGCCACGGTCCGGGCGGGTGTCCGGGTCCCGGAGGACCTGGCGATCGTGGGCTACGACGACATCGACTTCGCGGCCGCGGCCGCGGTCCCGCTGACGTCGGTCCGCCAGCCGCGGCACGAGATCGGCCGCGCGGCGGCGGCCCTGGTCATCGCCGAATCGCAGGCGCCGGCCGAGCACGAGCACCGCCACGTGGTGTTCACGCCCGAGCTGGTGGTCCGCGAGTCCAGCCGCCGCCCGCTGCGGGCCGGCCGCGCGAGGTGGCCGTAACCGGCGTCGAACAGCCCGAGAACTCGATCAAAGGAGATCGGATGACCGTGTCCCGTACCGGCCGCCTGGCGACGGCGGCCCTGGTCCTGACGACCCTCGTCCTGCCCGCACCGACGGCGTCGGCCGCCGCGAATTCCCTCGGGATGCTGGGCGCGGACCTTTCGACCACCCAGCGGGCGCTCGACCTCGGCGCCCAGTACACCGACGCGGCCGGGGTGGCCCGTGATCCCCTCGACATCCTCAAGGGCGCGGGCGTCAACTACGTGCGCCTGCGCGTGTGGAACAACCCGCGCAGCGGCTACAACAACAAGGCCAAGGTGCTGCAGTACGCCCGCGCGGTGAAGGCCAAGGGGCTCAAGCTCCTGGTCGACTTCCACTACTCCGACACGTGGGCCGATCCCGGCACGCAGACCAAGCCGGCGGCCTGGGCCGCGCACCCCGTCGGCCGGCTGCAGACCGACGTGTACGACTACACCTACGACGTGTGTTCCGGGCTCAAGGCCCAGGGCACGACGCCGGACAGCGTGCAGATCGGCAACGAGATCAACGTCGGCATGCTGTGGAACGACGGGAAAGTCGTCGACAACGACTTCACCAACCTCAGCCTGCTGCTCAAAGCCGGGTACAACGCCACCAAAGCCTGCAACAGCGGCACCCAGGTGGTCATCCACACCGCGGACGCCGACAGCGACGCGCACGCCCGCTGGTTCTACGACGGCATCCGGGCGAAGGGCGTCCCGTGGGACATCACCGGCCTGTCCTACTACTGCTACTGGCACGGCACGATGGCGAACCTGGCGAGTGTGGTGTCCGACGTGCGGTCCCGGTACGGCAAGCCGGTCATCCTCGCCGAAACGGCGTACCCGTACACGACGGCCAACGACGACAGCACGCCCAACGTCATCTCGGCCGCGCAGCCGTGCGCGGGCTATCCGGCCACCCCGGCCGGGCAGGCGGCGAACTTCACCGCGGTCCAGGACACTGCCCGGGCCGCCGGCGCGAGCGGCATCTTCTACTGGGAGCCCAGCTGGTACGCGGTCAAGGGCAACGGCTGGGACCCGGCCGACATCACCGGGTCCGGCAACGGCTGGGAGAACCAGGCCGTCTTCGACCGCTCCGGCCGGTTCAACCCGCAAGTCCGCTGGCGAGCTTGACCGCCATGAGAAAACGCTTTCTCGATGGGCGCGCCGGCGAGCTTAACGTTAAGCAGATTGGCCGCTTTCTGTCTCGCCGCCGGTGTTCCGCCCGTGGCTCCCGTGTTACCGTGGGAGCGCTCCCAGCCTGAAACTTTCCTGTCGAGTGGTTCTCCAGGAGGTCGGTAATGAACTGGCGATTCCTCCGCGTGCTCGTGGCCGGCTTGCTGCTGGCCGCGGGTGCCGTCGTGGCTCCGGCCGCGGCCGAAGCGGCCGCGCCCCCGCGGGTCATGGCGCTGGGCGACTCCATCACCGGGTCGCCCGGCTGCTGGCGGGCGCTGCTGTGGAAACACCTCCAGGACACCGGCCACGCGGAAGTCGACTTCGTCGGCACGCTGCCCGCGCAGGGCTGCGGTTTCACCTACGACGGCGAGAACGAGGGCCACGGCGGGTTCCTGGCGACCGGGATCGCCCGGGACAACCAGCTGCCCGGCTGGCTGTCGGCGACGCACCCGGACATCGTCCTGATGCACCTGGGCACCAACGACGTCTGGAACAACATCCCGGCGAGCACGATCCTCGACGCCTACACGACGCTGCTGGGCCAGATGCGGGCCGCGAACCCGGCGACGAAGCTGATCGTGGCCAAGATCATCCCGATGAACCCGAGCAACTGCGCGGCCTGCGGGCAGCGGGTCGTCGACCTGGACAACGCCATCCCCGGCTGGGCGCAGGCGCACTCGACGGCCGCGTCGCCGATCACCGTCGTCGACCAGTGGACCGGGTTCGACACCGCGGCCGACACCGGTGACGGCGTCCACCCCAACAGCACCACCGGCATCCAGAAGATCGAGAGCCGCTGGTACCCCGCCCTGGTGGCGGCGCTCGGCCCCGACACGCCCGCCGCGACCGGCCTGCACGTCGACGGCACCCGGATCGTCGAAGCCAACGGAAGTCCGTTCGTGATGCGCGGGGTGAACCACGCCTACGTCTGGTACCCGGGCCAGAACCGGGCCTTCGCCGACATCAAGTCCTTCGGCGCCAACACGGTCCGGGTCGTGCTCGGCAGCGGGCAGCGGTGGGGGCCGACCCCGGCCGCCGAGGTCACCAGCGTCATCGGGTTGTGCAAGCAGAACCGGCTGATCTGCGTCCTGGAGGTGCACGACACCACCGGGTACGGCGAGCAGAGCGGGGCCGCCACCCTCGACCAGGCGGCCAGTTACTGGATCAGCGTCGCCAGTGCGCTGAAGGGCCAGGAAAGCTACGCGGTCATCAACCTGGGCAACGAGCCGTTCGGCAACGACCAGCAGGTCAGCGCGACCTGGACGAGCGCGACGGGCAACGCGATCAAGCGGCTGCGGGCCGCCGGGCTGCAGCACCTGCTGATGGCCGACGCGCCGATGTGGGGCCAGGACTGGCAGAACATCATGCGGGACAACGCGGGCACGGTGTTCACCGCCGACCCGCAGCACAACACGGTCTTCTCCATCCACATGTACGGCGTCTACGACACCGCCGCCGAGATCAACGCGTACTTCGACGCCTTCCGCACCGCCGGGCTGCCGCTGGTCGTCGGCGAGTTCGGGAACATGCACACCGACGGCAACCCGGACGAAGACACCATCATGGCCCAGGCGCAGGCCCGCGGGCTCGGCTACCTCGGCTGGTCGTGGAGCGGCAACAGCAGCGACGTCGGCTACCTCGACATGACGAACGGCTTCGACCCGGCCAGCCTGACCGCGTGGGGCGAGCGGTTCCTCAACGGCGCCAACGGGATCCGGCAGACGTCGAAGGAAGCCACCATCTTCGGCGGCGGCCAGGCGGACACCCAGGCGCCGTCCGTCCCGGGCACGCCGGCCGTGTCGGGCGTGACTTCGAGCGGGGCCACGCTGAGCTGGACGGCGTCGACCGACAACGTCGGCGTCACCGGCTACGACGTCCTGCGGGCGCCGGGGGCGAGCGGCGGCACGTTCGCCGTGGTCGGCTCGGCCGCGACGACGTCGTACACCGACAGCGGGCTGGCCGCGTCGAGCACCTACCGGTACCAGGTGCGGGCCAGGGACGCCGCCGGGAACACCTCGGCCGCTTCCGGGACCGCGACGGCGACGACGAGCGCGGGCGGCGGGACCGGCGCGTGCAAGATCGCCTACACCGCCTCGAACTGGGGTGGCGGCAACGGGTTCACCGCCAACGTCACCATCACGAACACGGGCACGAGCGCGGTCAACGGCTGGACGCTCGCGTTCACCTTCGCCGGCGGCCAGCAGGTGACCCTGCCCGGCTGGGGTGCCACCTTCGCCCAGTCCGGCAGCGGCGTCACCGCCAAGAACCTGAGCTGGAACGGCTCGCTGGCACCGAACTCCTCGATCGGCATCGGCTTCAACGGCACCTACACCGGCTCCAACCCGGCGCCGACGGCGTTCACGCTCAACGGAAGCACCTGCTCGGCCGGCTGAAAGAAGCCGCTCAGGACAAAGGAGTCCTCATGTCACTCAGGCAGGGAGCGGTCATCCTCGCCGGCCTGGCCGCGGCCACCCTGGTTCCCGCACCGGAGGTGGCCGCGGCCGTCCAGCAAGCGCTTCCCGCACCGTGCTCGGGCACCGCGCCGATCAAGTGCCACTTCGCCGTCGCGCCGGGAAACTACGACGTCACGGTGGGGCTCGGCAGCCCGGCGAAGGCGGCGAACACCTCGATGGCGGTGGAGGCGCGCCGGCAGGTCCTGAACGCCGTCGCGACGAGCGCGGGCCAGGTCGTCCCCACGACGGTCACGGTCAATGTGCGCACCCCCGAGGGGCAGCCCACCGGCCAGGGCGGCACCGGCACCGCGGGCCTGGACATCACGTTCGGCGGCAGCGCGCCCGCGATCGGCTCGCTGACCGTGACAGCGGCCGCGGCCCCGCTGGTGACGTACCTGGCCGGCGACTCGACCGTCTGCGACCAGCCGGTGGCGCCCTACACCGGCTGGGGCCAGATCCTGCCCGCCGCCGTGCGCGGCGGGGCCGTGATCGCCAACTACGGGGACTCGGGCGAGAGCTCGGGCAGCTTCCTGTCGAACGGCAAACTGTTCCCCACGCTCAAGCCGCTGATCAAGAGCCAGGACCTGGTGCTCGTCCAGTTCGGGCACAACGACAAGCAGACGTCGGCGACGGCGTTCCGCGACAACCTCTCGAAGCTGGTCAACGGCGTCCGGGAACGCGGCGGCATCCCGGTGCTGGTGACGCCACCGGTGCGGCGGCTGTTCAGCGGTACCAAGCTGACCGAAACCGCCTTGCACGTCAACGGCGTGGGCGCCGACCTGCCCGCGGTGATCCGGGCGCTCGGCAAGAGCGCGAACGTGCCGGTGATCGACCTGACGGCCAAGAGCAAAGCCCTGGTCGAGTCCCTCGGCCCGTCGGCGTCGCAGAAGATCTACCTCACCCAGGCCGCCGACGGCGTCACCGACAACACGCACTTCTCGGCCTACGGCGCGGCCCAGATGGCGAATCTCGTGGTGCAGGGCGTCCGCGAACTGAACCTGTCCCTCGCGGGTTACCTGCGCTGAGCGGTCCACTGCAGAAATGAGGAGTCATGCGTAACTTCGGCAAGCGGCTGGCTCTCGCCGCCGCGGGGGTGCTGGCGGCGGGTCTGGTGCCCGTCCCGGCCGCCGTCGCGGCCACGCCGCAGATCGACAAGCTGAACCGCGGGGTGGTCAGCGTCCACACCGCCCAGGGCAACACCGTCGGCTGGCGCCTGCTGGCCGACGACCCGGCCGGCGTGGCCTTCACCGTCTACCGCGACGGGACCAGGGTGACCGCGAACCCGGTCAGCGGACCGACGACCTTCGTGGACGCGGGCGCGCCCGCCGGGGCCCGGTACACCGTGCGCGCGGTGAGCGGCGGCGTCGAGCGGATGTCGGCCTTCGCCGCCGAGGATTCGCTGACCTTGACCAGCGGGGTCGCCGCGAGCACCCGGGACGTCCCGATCCAGCCGCCGTCCGGGGGCACGACGCCGTCGGGGGAGAGCTACACCTACACCGCGAACGACGCCAGCGCCGGCGACCTGGACGGCGACGGCCAGTACGAGCTCGTGCTGAAGTGGGATCCGACCAACTCGAAGGACAACTCGCAGTCCGGCTACACCGGCAACGTCTACGTCGACGCCTACCGGCTCGACGGCACCCGCCTCTGGCGGATCGACCTCGGGCGCAACATCCGCGCCGGCGCGCACTACACGCAGTTCCAGGTCTTCGACTACGACGGCGACGGCAAGGCCGAGGTCGCGATGAAGACCGCGGACGGCACCCGGTCGGGCACCGGCCAGGTCATCGGCAACGCGAGCGCCGACTACCGCAACTCGAGCGGGTACGTCCTGTCCGGCCCGGAGTTCCTGACGATGTTCGCCGGCCAGACCGGCGCCGCGGTGTCCACCGTCAACTACGACCCGCCGCGCGGCACGGTGTCCTCGTGGGGTGACAGCTACGGCAACCGCGTCGACCGGTTCCTCGCCGGGACGGCCTACCTGGACGGGGCCCGCCCGAGCCTGATCATGAGCCGCGGCTACTACACGCGGACCGTGATCGCCGCCTGGGACTTCCGGAACGGGGCGCTGACCGAGCGGTGGAAGTTCGACTCGAACTCGGCCGGCTCGCAGTACGCCGGCCAGGGCAACCACCAGCTGGCCATCGCGGACGCCGACGGCGACGGCCGGGACGAGATCGTCTTCGGCGCCATGGCGATCGACGACAACGGCAGTCCACTGTGGAACACCCGCAACGGCCACGGCGACGCCATGCACGTCGGCGACCTGATCCCGAGCCGTGCGGGCCTGGAAGAGTTCAAAGTGGACGAGGACAAGGCCAAGCCCGCCGCCTGGATGGCCGACGCGAAGACGGGCCAGATCATCTGGCAGAACGCCTCCTGCAACTGCGACAACGGACGCGGTGTCTCGGACGACATCTACGCCGGCAGCCCCGGTGCCGAGTCGTGGTCGTCCGCGGTGTCCGGGCTGCTGAACACCAGCGGGCAGAACATCGGGCGCAAGCCGTCGTCGACGAACTTCGTCATCTACTGGGACGGCGACGCCCAGCGCGAGCTGCTCGACGGCACCCACATCGACAAGTACGGCACCGGCGGCGACACCCGGCTGCTGACCGGCTCCGGCGTGCACGCGAACAACGGCACGAAGAACACGCCGTCGCTGCAGGCCGACCTGTTCGGCGACTGGCGCGAAGAGGTCGTCTGGCCGACGTCGGACAACCGCGCGCTGCGGATCTACTCGACCACGGACGCGACGAGCATCTCGCACGTGTCGCTGATGCAGGACCGGCAGTACCGCGAGGCCGTGGCGTGGCAGAACACGGCCTACAACCAGCCACCGCACCCCAGTTTCGCGCTGGCCCGGTGACCGGCCGACCTCGAGGAAGGTGCGTTCCATGTTCCCGGAAGCTGACGTGGGCCATGGTCGCCGCCGCGGTGACCTTCGGCTTGGTGGGCGGCGGCGCGATGTACGCGGCGCCGCACCGGCCTGGCGCGCCGTCGCCGGGGTGGTGGCGCTCGTGCTCGCGCCGCTGACCGTGGTGTCCGGCACCGCCGCCGCGGCCGACCGGTACCGGGTGGTCACGGACTTCGACGCCGGCTGGCTGTTCAACTACGGTGACGCCAGCGGCGCCGGTGGCGCGTCCTACGACGACGGCGGCTGGCGCAAGCTCAGCGTGCCGCACGACTGGAGCATCGAGGGCCGCACTCCGCCGGCCAACCCGTTCTCGCAGTCGGCGCCGAGCACTGGCCGCGGTGGCTACCTACCGTCGGGGATCGGCTGGTACCGCAAGCACTTCTCGCTGGCCGGGGTGCCCGCCGGCCGGAAGGTGTTCCTCGAGTTCGACGGCGTGATGGCCAACGCGAGCGTGTACGTCAACGGCACGCTCATCGGCACGCACCCCTACGGGTACACCAGTTTCCGCTACGACATCACGGCGGCGGCGAAGCCCGGCGGCGAAAACGTGGTCGCCGTCAAGACGGACACGACGTCGCAACCGGCATCGCGCTACTACACCGGCGCCGGGATCTACCGGGACGTCCGGCTCATCGCGACCGACCCGATCCACATCGGACAGTGGGCGACCCGGGTCACCACCCCGAACGCGAACACCGTGCACGCGGAAACCACGGTGGTCAACGAAGGCGGCGCGGCGGCGAGCGTCAGCGTCCAGGGCGTGCTCAGCGACCCGGGCGGGGCCGCACTGCCCGCGGTGACGACGGCGGCCAAGACCATCGCCGCCGGGGCGTCGGCCATCTTCGCCTACGACGTGCCGGTGAGCAACCCGAGGCTGTGGGACCTGGCGAACCCGAACCTGTACTCGCTGGCGACCACCGTCCTCTCCGGTGGGACCGCGGTGGACGACGACGTCACGTCCGTGGGCATCCGCACCCTGACGTTCAGCGCCTCGACCGGGATGAGCCTCAACGGCAAGAACGTGAAGTTCCAGGGTGTCGCGCTGCACCAGGACCTGCACGGGCTCGGGATGGCGGCCCCGCAACGGGCCGTGCAGCGGCGGCTCGCCCAGCTGAAGGCGCTCGGGGTGAACGCCATCCGCACCGCGCACGACCCGCCGAGCCCGGCGTTGCTCGAGCTGACCGACCGGATGGGGTTCCTGGTCCTCGACGAGTTCTTCGACGTCTGGACCCAGCACAAGTACTCCGACGTCGGCGACTACGCGACGTACTTCAACCGGACGGCGTCCGCACCCACCGGCACACCGGCGGTGCCCGGCGCGAGCGGCTCGGTGCCGTGGTACCAGGTGGACGCGACCAGCGTGGTCATGCGCGACCGCAACCACCCCAGCGTGGCGATGTGGAGCACCGGCAACGAGATCCGCGACCCGATCGCGACCCGGACACCGCTGCTGACCCGGATGGTCGCCCTCGCGCACAGCCTGGACCCGGGCCGTCCGGTCACCCAGGCGCTGTTCCGGCCGGCCGACAGCGGCGACGTCACCGGGGCCACCCGGACCATCGTCGACGTCTTCGGCGGCAACTACCGGCCGGACGAGGTGCTCCAGGCCGCGAAGGCGGCACCCGCGCGGGCCGGGCTCTTCACCGAGATGGGCACCGACACCTCCGCGTGGACGGCGGTGAAGAACAACCCGATGATCACCGGCCTCTTCCTCTGGACCGGTGCGGCCTACCTGGGTGAGGCCGACGGGCTGTGGCCACGCGGTGAGCCGGACTTCGGCCTGATGGACGGCGTCGGCACGGTCCGGCCGATCGGGTATTCGTGGCAGCGCACCTGGGGCGCGCCCACGACGTCACCCCCGGCGACGGGCACCACGGCGAACCGCGTGCTGCTCTCGCCCGACCACAGCACCGTGTCGACCGATGTGGACGACGTCTCGTACGTCAAGGCGACCGTGGCCGACTCCTCGGGCCGCGTGGTGACCGGCTCGTCCGCCCCGATCACGTTCAGCGTCAGCGGGCCGGGCGTGCTGGTGGCGGTCGACAGCGGGAGCCCGGTGCAGGAGACGTTCCGCGGCTCGGTGCGGAAGGCCTACCAGGGCGTCGCGTACGGCCTGGTGCGGGCGACCGGCGCGGGCACCGTCACGGTGACCGCGAGCTCGGCCGGGCTGACGCTCGGCACCACGACGCTGACCGGGACGACGGCGCCGTTCGTGCCGTGCTCCGGCAGCTGCAACTGACCTTTGGAGTGCCCATGAAACTCGCCGTCTCCCTCGTGGTGTTCGCGACCGCGGTGACCGTCGCCGGCGCGCCGGCCGCCGCGGCGGCCGGGAAGACCTACTACGTCGCTCCGTCGGGCAGCGACACCGCCGCCGGGACGCAGGCCGCGCCGTGGGCGTCGGTCGCGCACGCCCAGGCCGTCGCGCAGGCGGGCGACACGGTGTACCTGCGCGGCGGCACCTACACCTACTCCCGCGCGAACAAGGCCTGCGCGAGCCAGACCGACCGGGTGGACGCGATCACGCTGAACAAGAGCGGCAGTTCCGGCAGCCCGATCCGCTACTGGGCCTACCCCGGCGAAACACCGGTCTTCGACTTCTCCCGGGTGAGCGACGACTGCCGGATCAAGGGCTTCGACGTCACCGGCAGCTACCTTCACCTCAAGGGACTGGAAGTCAAGGGAGTCCCCCAGAACAACAACCTGAACCACGAGTCGTGGGGTATCTGGATCTCCGGGAGCAACAACACGTTCGAACTGCTCAACCTGCACCACAACATGGGGCCCGGGTTGTTCATCCAGGACGGCGGGGGCAACCTCGTCGTCAATTCCGATTCCCACGACAACTACGACCCGCGCACGTCGAACGGCGCCGGCGAAAGTGCCGACGGGTTCGGCGCGCACATCTCCGCCAACCACCCGGGCAACGTCTTCCGCGGCTGCCGGGCGTGGTGGAACTCCGACGACGGGTTCGACCTGATCAACGCGTTCTCGTCGGTGACCATCGAGAACTCGTGGGCGTGGCGCAACGGCTACCTGCCGCAGACGACCACGCCGTCCGGCAACGGCAACGGCTTCAAGATGGGCGGCTACGGCGGCAAGTACGTCAGCAACGGCGTCAAGCACTACGTCCGCACCTCGGTGGCGTTCACCAACAGGGCCGCCGGCTTCTACGCCAACCACCACACGCTGGCCAACGACTACTTCAACAACACCAGCTACGACAACCACCCGGACTACAACATGCTCGGCATCACCTCGAGCGGCGGGGCCACCGGACTGGGCAACCTCCGCAACAACATCGCCTACGCGGGAACGCTGACTTCGAACATGTCCGGCACGAGCGCTTCGTACAACTCCTGGAACGTGGGCGGCACGCTGTCGGACGCGCAGTTCCGGAGCGTCTCGACCAGTGGCTGGGACGCGCGGCGCCAGGCCGACGGCAGCCTGCCGGTGTTGCCGAACCTGCGCCTCGCGTCGAACAGTTCGCTGATCGACAAGGGCACCAACGTCGGCCTGCCCTACACCGGCAGCGCTCCCGACCTCGGCGCCTTCGAGTCCTGAGTGGACAGATCGGCGGTGGCCCGGTGCGGGCCACCGCCGATTCGGCCTACTTGAAGCCGTCCATGATGGCGGTGGGCTTGCGGGTGGCGGAGTCCCAGGCGACGTTGGCGTAGCCGGTGAACGGCGAGTAGCCCTCCGGCTCCCAGTAGAACAGGCCCTGGCCGCCGGTGCTCTTGAGCGCGCCGAGGTAGGCCACCAGCGAGGCCTTGGTGGCCGAAACCTTGCTCACCGGGCCGCCGAACTCGCTCTGCAGGAACGGCTTCCCGTACTGGCCGGCGATCTTCTGCATGTTCGCCACGATCCCGGCGGCGAGGTCCGCGCTGCCGTAGGAGGAGAAGACCGACATGTCCCACTTGCCGCCGTTTCCGGCGTAGCGGCTGAAGAAGGTCTGCATCGAGTCCCACTTCTGCGGCTGCGCGAGGTGGATGCACACGGTGGTGCTCGGCGACACCTGCTTGACCTGGTTGTACGCGGCGTTGAGCAGGCCGGTCATCTGTGCTCCGTTGGAGACGCTGCCGACCGGGCGGCAGATGCCGCTGTTGATCTCGTTGCCGATCTGCACCCAGGTCGGGAGGACGTCGTTGGTCTTCATGACGTTCATGGTCTGGCCGACGTAGGAGTTCATGGCCGACAGCATCTGGTTGTAGCTCATGTTCTTCCACGCCGCGGGCGGGTTCTGCACGCCGACGGAGTTCCAGGTGTCGCCGAACATGTAGTCCAGCATGAGGGACATGCCCGCGGCCTTGACCCGTTTGGCCAGCGCGGCGACCTCGGTGATGCTGCAGTGGCCGTCGGTGGCGCTGCCGGACGGGTTGACGAAGGTCCGCAGGCGGATGGCGTTGATGCCGTACCCCTTGAGGATGGTCAGCAGGTCCTGCGCCTGCCCGGCGGCGTTCTTCCAGGTGTAGCCGTGGGCTTCCATCTGCGGGGCCCAGCTGATGTCGGCGCCCTTGAAGAACGCCGCCTCGGGTGCGGCGACCGCCTGTGCCGGGGCGCCGGTGCCGAGGACGAGCGCGCCGGCGCCCGCGGCCGCGCCGAGCAACACGGTGCGCCGGCCGAGTCCGGCCGAGGCGATTTCCGGTTCTGCTTTCATGGGATGAGCTCCTTCGGCGGAATACGCACTGGTCTCGTGAAAAGGAAACCGCAACGGCGAGATCGAAGCAAGACTCGTTCGACGATTTCCGGAAAGCGCTTTCATGGGTGATCCCGGGTACGGTCCTCGACGGCCGGAGGGAGATCAACTAGGGTGGGTGGCGCCTGGGGGACGGCGAGGACGAGGAGCAACCGTGCCCACATTGACCGAATTGCCCCAGTGGACGATTCGGACCTCCGGCGACCAGGCCACTTTCACGCCCGCGGGCCGCGACCCCGGGACTCCCCGGGTGCCGGGCGGGCGCGGGCTGGTGCTGCGCGAGGAAGACCTGCCCGGCTTCGCCAAGGCCCTCGGCGAGGTGATGAAGCTGCCGACTTACTGGACCGCGCGCGCCCGGGCGGGACGCCTGACGCTCGACGGCGAGCCGGCCTGGTCGGCGCCCCGGCACGACCCGGAAGGCGGCTTCGTCCACGTTGCCGGCCCGTGCCACCCGCCGCGGCCCGGCTCGGGCGGCTCCTTCACCGTCGACCTGGCCGACATCCGCGCCCTGCGGGTCCGGATCGCCGCCTACCTGCACCAGCGGGGGTTCGAGGCCCGGTCCGGCGGGTAGCCGGGAGCACCACGCGGCGGCGGGACGGGAGACGACATGGCGATCAGGCTGGGCAGCACGGTGATCAACTGCACCGACCTGGACACGATGACCCGCTTCTGGTGCGCGGCGCTGGACCTCGAGCCGTCGTCCGAGGACGAGGACTTCCGCCTGCTGCGCGGCCGGTACGTCAACCTGTCCCTGCAGCGGTCCGCGACGCCGGTGTCGGCCCGTGACCAGATGCACCTGGACCTCTACGCCGACGACCAGCGGCAGGAGGTCGACCGGCTGATCGGCCTGGGCGCGCGGTTCGTGCGGCACGTCGAGGACGACCCGGCCGACGACTGGGTCGTCCTCGCCGATCCGGAGGACAACCTGTTCTGCGTCTGCGTGAAACCGGCGGCGGTGGTCCGCCACCCCGGGGCCCGGCCGGGTGCCGGGCCGGCGGCGTAGTCTCGGCCCGTGCCGACGCCGACCGAGCGGGAAAGCGAGCCCTCTACGAGGGCCCGCGACCACGTGTGCCGGGGCTACCGGCGGCGTGGCGAATTCGTGGCCCACGCGCAGGAGTTCCTGGCCGAGGGCCTGGCGGCCGGCGAGCGGGTGCTGTACGTCGCCCCGGGCGACGAGACCGCGCTGACCGGGCAGCTGCGGGTGGACGAGCTCTGCGACGAAGGCCTGGAACGCGGGGCGGTCCAGGTCGCTTCGGTCGAGGCGGCCTACCCGACGGGAGCCGTCGTCGACCCGGCCGGCCAGGTCGAGCTCTACGCCGCGGCGACGTCCGAAGCGCTCGCGGCCGGGTTCACCGGGCTGCGGGTCGCGGCCGACGCGACGTCGCTGGTGCGCACCCACGCCCAGGTCGACGCCTTCGCCCGCTACGAGCACCTGGTGGACCACTACATGGCGAGCCACCCGATGTCGGCGATGTGCGGCTACGACGTGGCCGAGCTCGGCGGCGACGTCGTCGCGCAGCTGGCGTGCATGCACCCCACCGCCTACGAGGGCGGGACACCGTTCCACCTGCACGGTCACGTGCGTGACGGCAGCGCCGCGGCGCTCGACGGGGAGCTGGACCCGGAGTCCCGCGGGCTCTGGCCGCTGGCGCTGGAGCGCGCCGGCCTGCGGCCCGAAGGGGGCACGATCGCCATCGACGCCGTCGGCCTCGACTTCGTCGACCACCGCAGCCTGGTCGCGCTGGCCGGCTACGCCGAGCGGCACGCCGCCACGGTGGTGTTGCGCACGAAGCTGGCCACGCCCGCCCGGCTCGTGGAGCTGCTGGACCTGCCCGGCGTGCGCGTGGATCGGGCCGCATGAGCGGCCGGGGCTACGACCACGCCGCCGTCCACTACGACGGCGACCAGGAGCTGCTCGCCGTCGCCGTGCCGTTCCTGGAAGGCGGGCTGGCCGCCGGCGAGCCGACGCTGGTGTCGATGGAGCCGGAACGCGCGGAGCTGGTGCGCGACGCCCTGCCGCCGTCGGCGCGGGTGGAGTACCTGTCCACGCGCGACCTGTACGCGCGGCCCGCCGCGGCGATCCGGTCCTACCGCGAGCTGCTGGCCGGGTTCGTCGCCGGCGGCGCGGCCGGCATCCGCATCTTCGGCGAAATCCCGCAGGCGGCGATCGACACGTCCTGGGACTGGTGGGCCCGCTACGAGGCGACGGTCAACCACGCTTACGGCGAGTTCCCGCTGCGCAGCATGTGCGCCTACGACATGCGCACGACACCCCGGCACGTCCTCGACGACGTGGCCCGCACGCACCCCTTCGTCGCCACCGCCGGCGGCGGGCACCACGCGAACACCGGCTACGTCGACCCGCTGTCGTTCCTGACGGACCCGCGGCCGATGGCGCCGCTCCCGATCGAAGGCACCGCCCCGCTGGCCGAGCTCGCCGACCCCCGCCCGGCGGACGCCCGCCGGGCGGTGCTGGCCACGGCGCCGGTGGACCTGCCCGCGGCCGAGGTGGACGATCTCGTGCTGGCGGTGAGCGAGATCGTGGACAACGCGCTCCGCCACGGCCGTCCGCCGGTCCGGGTGCGGATCTGGGCCGGGGCCGGGCAGATGGTCGTTTCGGTGCACGACACCGGCGCGGGCCCGGCCGATCCGTTCGCCGGGCTGTTGCCGGCGGACCGGAGCATCGGCGGCCGGGGGCTGTGGATCGCGCACCAGATCTGCAGCCAGGTGACGCTGCACCGCGACGAGACCGGCTTCACGGCTCGCCTCACGGCGGGCCGCCCCTGGTGACGCGTTCGTGGCTCAGGCGCAGCGGGGCTGGCCCGGGCAGCTCCGCAGCAGCCTGACGATCGGCGCGGCCGGAACCGTCCCGCCCGGTTCCGGCATCCCCTGTGGCCACGAAATCGACATCGCGACCGCCGAAGAATTGTTCCGGTAGTTCGTCTCCAGCAGCGTCCGGTCCGCGTTCACCGTGTTCACCAGGTCGTACGTCCCGGTCGGCACCCGGGTGATGTCCAGCCACTGGAAGTCCACCGTGAACTTGTAGTCGTCGCCCGAGCCGACCGAAATCCCCTCGAGCACCTCCAGGGCGGTGGGCTCGTGGTGGCGGCACATGTTTTCGCGCAGGGTCGCTGCGAGGTCGGCGTCGGGTCCGGTGTCGCCCGGGACGTGGGCCAGCCGGCCGGCGTCGTGCACCTCGAACCGGTCGCCGAGGCAGAACCCGTTCTTGCGGTCGGTGACCACCGTCTTGCCCTGCCGGGAAACCAGCGCGAAGTGCTCGAAGTTCATCAGGTGCCAGTGCTGGTGGGCGAGCGCCGGTTCGTAGTACGTGAACGCCCCGGTCGCGCGTTGCGCCGCCCGGTAACCGCCCGGGATCGAACCGTCGGTGCCGGTGCGCAACGCCTGCCGGACCGTCATGGTCGCCTGCTGCGTGCTCTCGCGGCGGCCGTACAGCACCAGCGGCCCGTCGCCGACGTTCTCCTCCGCGCTGGTGAACCGCAGCCGGACGGCCTTCGCCACCGACGGCGCGACGCAGCGGCCGTTGGGCGCGGCCGGGTCGATCACCGGGCACACGTCCCAGGCCGTGCACAGCGGGAGTTCGCCGGAACTGCCGCCGGCGCACCCCGGTGGTGCCTGGCGGAGGTCGGGGAGCAGGAAGTCCGGCCCGGTGTCGGCGCGCGGTGCGGATGCGGAAACGGTGGCCGTGAGCGCCACGAGCGCCAGTACCGCGAATTTCTTGAGCAAGAGCGGGCCGTCCTGTCCGGTATTCCGATCGCGGTCATTCTAGGGCGTCCGCATTTCCACCGGGCGACACCGTGCCGTCACACGATCGACTGAGTCGCCACCGGTTTTCCGGTTCCGGTGAGTAGCGTGCGGCGAACTCCCCGCCCGAAAGGATCCGCAGCACATGTCGATGACCACCGCAGATTTCCGTGAAGCCGGTTCGCCGGCCGTGAGGCCCGCCGGAACCGGGGGAATCACGCTGGTCTGCGGCACGCGGCCGGAACTGATCAAGCTCGCGCCGCTGATGCGGGTGTTCGGCGACGAGTGCGCCGTCGTCTACACGGGACAGCACTACGACCGGGCGCTGTACTCGCGCATCCGCGCGGACCTGCCGCCGTCCGACCGGTTCCACGAACTCGGCGTGGGCGCGGGCCGCCGCGGCGGTCAGCTCGGCCGGACGGTCAGCGCGGTCGACGAGGTCCTGGCGGAGCGGCCGGGCCGGGCGGTGGTCGTCCAGGGCGACACGACGTCGGCGCTCGCCGGCGCGCTGGCGGCGAACGCGCACGATCTCCCGCTGGTGCACGTCGAAGCCGGGCTGCGCAGCCACGACCGGGCGATGCCGGAAGAGCACAACCGCGTGCTGATCGACCACCTCGCCGACCTGTGCTGCGCGCCGACCGAGCTCAACCGGGCCCACCTGCTGGCGGAAAACGTGCCGGACGAACGGATCACCGTCACCGGCAACACCGTCGTCGAAGCGCTGCAGGCCGCGCTCCCGTCGACGGAGGACCGCCGGGCGGTGCTGTCGGCCCGCGGACTGGAGCGCGACCGGTTCGTCCTGGCGACGATCCACCGCCCGGAGAACGTCGACGACCCCGGGCGGCTGGCGGTGATCCTGAGCGAGCTGGGCCGCCTGCCGCTGCCGGTGGTGTTCCCGCTGCACCCGCGCACGGCGAAGAGCGTCGAGCGGTTCGGCCTGCGGCACCTGCTGGACCCGCTGGTGGAGCTGGAGCCCCAGGCCTACCCGGCGTTCCTCGCACTGGCCGCGGAGGCGGCGGTGCTCGTGTCCGATTCCGGGGGCATCCAAGAGGAAGCGAGTGTCCTCAAGCGACCGGTGGTGGTGGTCCGGCGCAGCACGGAGCGCCCCGAGATCGCCGGCACGTTCGGGACGAGGGTGCTCCCGGGCCCGGCGATCGGCGCGGAGGTCGCCCGATGGCTCGACGACGTGGCCGGCCACCGGGAGCGCCTCCGCGACCTCCCGTCCCCGTACGGCGACGGGACCGCCTCCGCCCGGATCGTGACGGCGCTGGGCGCATTGCTCGATCAGCGAGCCGCGGCGACGGCCGGCTGATCCGCCAGCAACGCGACCACGTCGTTCGCCAGCCGGACGCTCGAGTTCCAGCTCGTCACATCCGGGTAGACGTGGGCGGTGGTGGCCAGCAGGACGCCCGTTCCGGCCACGGTCACCGCCGGCCGCTCGGCCAGGTAGCCCAGCGGGTACACCGGTTCCACGAACGGCGCCTTGAACACCCGCACCTCCTCGACGTCGTCCGCGCCGAGCTCCGGGTACAACCCCCGCAGCTGGGCCGTCCAGCGCGCCGCGATCGCCGCGTCGTCGTCGCGGTACAGCGGCGAGTCGCGGTCGGTGTAGTGCATGACGTACACCAGGTGGCGGCCGTCGTGCGGGCCGGCCAGCGCGGACATCGCCACCACCCCGTCGAACTCGGTGCCCGAGTGCAGGACCGGCGTCCAGTAGTGCTCGGTGACCGGCTTCCGGAGGAAGAACACGCCGTTGACCACGCCCTGGTACGGGAGGTCGGTGGCCGGCAGGCGGGTGGCGAGCGCGTCGTCCGCGAGGCGCCGCAGCAGGGGCAGCGGCACCGTCGAAACGACGTGGTCGGCTTCCAGGACCTCGCCGCCGGACAGCGTGATGACCGAACGGCCGCCGTTGCTGCTCAGGCGCTGGACGGGCGTGGAAGTGCGCACCACGCCGCCCGCCCCGGAGATCGACCTGCGCAGTGCGTCGATGATCGTCTTGTAGCCGCCGTCCGGGTAGCCGCGGGTGGCGACGTTGCGCTCGCGGCCCAGCCGCTGCCACAGGTACAGCGCGGGCACGTCCCCGAACGCCGGGCCGAACTTCGAGCCGAACAACGGCGCGAAGAGCCGCTCCCAGACGACATCGCCGTAGAGCCCGCGCAGCCAGTCCTCGGTGCGGAGCGTGTCGAGGTCGCGGCCCTTCCCCAACCGGCGCAGCAGCAGCGAAACCACGCCGAAGCGCACGCGGTCGTGCAGCCGCAGCGGGGAGAAGCGGAGCAGGTCGAGCGGCGAGTTGAACGGGTGGTGGCCGCCGTCGACGACCATGCCCATCGTGGTTTCCCGCCACCGCACCGCATCCCGCAGGCCGACTTCGCCCAGCAGGGCCAGCAGGCTCGCGTCGGACGGCATGATGCAGTGGTAGAAGCGCTCGACCCACCGGTCGCCGTGGGCGAAGAACGTGCCGAGGCCGCCGAGCTGGTCGCTGCTTTCCAGCAGCGTCACGCGGGTGCCGCGGCGGGCGAGGCGGTGGGCGGCGGCGAGGCCGCAGATGCCGCCGCCGATCACGGCGACGTGCGGGGAGTCGGGAGAGGTCACCGGGTCACAGCTTCCGGTAGGGCGCCGGGCTGAGCCGGTCGCGGGCGAGCAGTTTCAGGTATTGCACGACGGTCCGCCGCAGCTTCAGCTTGCTGGGTCCCTGCTTGCGGTCGTACCGCAGGGCCAGCGGGACCTCGGTGATCACCGGGCGGCAGTGGCGCAGCTTGAGCAGCAGTTCCACCATGCAGGCGAAACCCTGCTCCTCGATGAGCCGCTCGCCCCAGTGCGCCGACGCGCGCGCCAGCAGCGACGCCCGGTAGGCGCGGTAGCCGCTGGTGAAGTCCCGGACGCCGTCGACGTCGAGGGCGCGGTGGAACAGCTGGGCCGCGCCGCGGGAGAGCAACCGCCGCCCGAACGGGGCGGTCCGGTCGTCGCCGCCCGGGACGAACCGGGAGCAGATGGCGACGTCCGCGCCGGCCGTGATCTCCGCCTGCAGCGCGCGGATCAGGGCCGGGTCGTGCGTGTCGTCGGCGTCCATCACGACGACGATGTCGTCCGGGCTCGCGTCTTCCAGCGCCGCCCGGAGCCCGGACTGCACCGCGCGGCCGAGCCCGAGGTTCACCAGGTGCCGCACGACGCGGACGTCGAGCCCGCCGTAGCCCGCCTCGGCCACGGCGACGGTGGCGTCGGCCGAGCCGTCGTCGACGACCCAGACGGTGACCTGTTCGGTGCGGGCCACGTCGGCGAGCCGGCGCAGCAGCGGCGGCAGGGACGCTTCTTCGTTGAACGCGGGCAGCACGACGTGCGCCCGTCCGCCGGTCCGCTCCCCGGTTCGGTCCGGTTCGGACAGTGTGGCCAGGGTGGTCTCTTCGCGCGCCACGGTTCCCCTCGTCTGGTTGTCCTCGTCTGTTGCCCGTCACCCGGCCGGAATCGGGTTTCGTGCGGCCGTCGAGTCCTATTCGGCTATGTTGTGTGGTTTCTTTAGTGGCCCCGGAAGTCCCTCGGAAGGATGCGCGTCATCGAAATTACTTGGTGTTCCCGAAAATCACCGGATCGGGTTGGTGGGCCGCCTCGATCGAGTGTATTTCCGGGGCTGCGCGGAAAAATTCACCCGATCGAGCCGGTGTTGCCTCGAATGGCTGAGTCGTGAAGAAAGCGAGAATGGAATCCTCATGTCAAGTAGAGGTCGAGACCGGTGACTGAACTCAGAGACACGGTCGTCACCGAAGCGGTGCCGGCGCAGCGGCGGGTCCGCCCGGGTGACCGGCCGCGGGCCGCCGTCCGCTCCCGGCCGCTCCTCGCCCGGGTCAACGCCGTGGCCGTGCTGCTCGGCGCCGTCGACGGCGCCG